>JAPXLS010000147.1:0-5671 GCA_033809435.1 Bacillota bacterium | reverse complement strand
CATGTCCACCTTGCGGTGGCGGTTCCCCCCAACCGGGAAATAGGCCTTCTCCTGCAGCACCCGCAGCAGCTTCACCTGCAGGTCGGGATGCAGCTCCGAGATCTCATCCAGGAAAAAGGTGCCCCCGTGAGCCAGCGCTATTTTGCCCGGTTTGCCCTTTTTCTCGGCGCCGGTGAAGGCGCCGCCCTCGTAGCCAAAGAGCTCGCTCTCGAAGAGGTTGTACGGGATTGCCCCGCAGTTGATGGGCACGAAGGGCTTGCCGCAGCGTGAACTGCCCTGGTGCAGGGCCCGGGCAAAGATCTCCTTGCCGGTGCCGCTTTCACCGTACAGGAGCACGGCGGCGTCGGTCTGGGCGACTTTGCGGGCCAGGGCAACGGTTTCGCGAAGTTTCCGGCTGTGCCCCGCCAGGGCCTTGAAAGGATCGGGGTCGGTGTTCAACCTGGCGATCTCCCGCTGCAAGGAAAGTGCCTTGTGATTGGCCTTGACCAGGTCGCGGTTCAGAAGCACCATGCCCGTGATATCCCTCTCCACCGAGACGCTGCCGATGATGTTCCGGCCCCGGCAAACGGGGTAAGCATTGATCAGCACGTAGATGCCCGGCCGGGGCTGGTGATAGGCTCCCAGAACCGGCGCCCCTTCTTTGAGCACGGTGGTCAGGATAAGGTTGGAGAAAAAGTCACCGATATTCCGTCCGAGTATATCCTCTCTTTTCAGGCTGTAGAGGTTTTCGGCCTGGGAATTCCAGTAGATCACTTTTTCCCGGTCGTCGATCATGCATACGGCATCAAAGGAGCTCTCGAGCAGGCTGTTCAGGCGGGCCTCCGCTAGACTGTCTACAGTACCACCCACTGTCCGGATGAATTGTCTCATTGATGATATTTTTCTACGCCGGCTCCAAAAACCCTTCCCCGCCGCCGGGAATCTGCCCCGGCCGCCGCACCGGATGAAGCGGGTTACCAGCCGGTCCGGTTACAGGGTTGACAAAAAGCAGGAGCAGGGTTAGTATAAAACAGCGGCTTAAATCATATGTTTTAATCATATCATTAAATTGAATGTTTCAATATTCGGAGGAACACTCAGCGATGATCCGTTTTGGAAAGTTCGTGGTAAAGCACCGCAAGGCCATCATCATTGCCTACATTGTTCTTCTAATTCCCGCTATTGCCGGCTTCTTCTTTACCCGGACAAATTACGATCTTCTCTCTTACATGCCCGACGAACTGAACTCGAAAAGGGGCGAGGAGCTGCTGGAGGAAAGCTTCTCCCTCTCCGGCATGGGGCTGATCATGGCCCGGGACAAGAAAGGCTGGCAGGTCCGCGAGCTGATCTCATCCATCGAGCAGGTGGAGGGTGTGAGCAAGGTTGTCTGGCTCGGTGATTTCGCCGACATCTACGTGCCTGTTGAATTCATCGAACCGGTTGTCAGGGAGCGTTTTGCCTCCGGAGACAGCGTTCTGCTGCAGGTGCAGTTCGTGGAAAACGCCCGCTCCAAATTGACAAATGAAGCTGTGGAGGGGATCAACAGAATCATCGGCGGCGACGCCGATATCCTTTTCGGCGGGGAGCCGGTAATCATCAGCGAAATGCAGAAAACCGTGGACCGGGAAATCCCCATCTATGCCATTATTGCCGTGGTCATGATCCTTTTCATCCTTAACCTCTCCATCAGCTCTTACCTGGATCCCCTGCTTTTCCTGCTCTCCGTGGGGGTGGCGGTGCTGATCAACATGGGCACAAATATTTTTTTGGGAGAGATCTCCTTCATCACCGCCTCCATCGCCTCGGTGATGCAGCTGGGCATATCGCTGGACTATTCCATTTTCCTGATGCACCGCTTTGAAGAGGAGAAGGGGAAACACGATTCCATGGAGGAGGCCATGGAGACAACGGTGAGCAAAACCGTGACCGCCATCGCTTCCAGCGCCCTGACCACCATCGGCGGCTTTGCCGCCCTGGTGGTGATGAAAAATGGCATCGGCCAGGACCTGGGGCTGGTGCTGGCCAAGGGGATCACCATCAGCCTTTTCGTCAATCTCACCCTTCTGCCCAGCCTGCTCCTGACTTTCAAAAAAACGAGCGCCCGCTTCAAGCACAGGATTCTGCTGCCCTCTTTCAAACCCCTATCCCACTGGATCGTCAAGAGCAAGTGGGCCCTGCTCGCCGTTTTTGTTCTGCTCATGCTCCCCTCCTTCCTGGCCCAGGGCAAGGTCGAATACTACTATTCCAACGAAAATTATCTGCCGAGGACAGCACTGTCAGTGCAGGATACGCAGGAGATCACCAGGGAATTCGGCGCGGCGGATGTGGCCTATGTCATCACCAGGGATGAGGGGCGGGTCCGGGAACACCGGCTGGTGGAGGAGCTCAATAGGATTGCCGCCGTGGACTCGGTGGTGGCTGTTTCCGAACAGGTCGACCTGGCCATCCCCGAGTCGATCATCCCGGGAGAGGTGATGGCGGAGTTTACCGGGCAGGGTTACCGCTACTGCCTTGTCTTCCTGAAAAGTTCTGATCATGAACAGGCGGGCTTCGAGGCAATAGATGAAATCCGGGCGGCAGCGGGCAGGCTGCACGATCAATATTACGTCACCGGGCCCTCGGCCATGACCCGCGATCTGGCCTCGCTGGTCGATGTTGACGCCAGAAATGTGGCCATAGTCTCCATTGTCTGCATCGCCCTTATCGTGGCCCTGAGCTTCAAGTCTTTAACCATCCCGGTGATCCTGATCCTGGCCATTGAACTGGCCATCTGGATCAATCTCAGCTTTGTCTACTTCCAGAATCAGACCGTGTCATCGCTGACGCCCATGATCATCGGGGCTATCCAGCTTGGTGCCACGGTGGACTATGCCATCCTTTTCGGCCTGAGATATCAGGAAAACATTCCGCTTTTTGGACAGAGGATCGATGCGCTGAGGCAAACGGTGGAGGATACGGGGCAGAGCATCATCACCAGCGCCCTGACACTGGCCTCGGCCACCATCGGCATCGCCCTTGTGGCCAGCATCAAGACCACGGGTGAGATGACCATGCTCATCGGAAGGGGGGCCATCATCAGCGCGCTGGTGATCTTCTTGGGGCTCCCCCCGCTGTTTCTCCTATTTGACCGGCTCATCGCCAGGACCACAGGGGGCTGGCCTGCAGCGCCCGTGAAAGCGGCGCCGCCGGGAAAGAGAAAGTATTTGAAATGGAGCACCTGCTTCCGCAGAAAAAAAACAGGGGATGAAAACATACCATCCAAAACCATCAGGGGGTCCGGTCAATGAAACAATTCAAAAGAATAATCCTGCCGCTGCTCTTTGTTTTCCTGGCAATCCTGCTGACAGGCGGCGCCCTGCTCTATTTTGACGGCAGAAACAGCGACGAAGCGATCGATCATGCGGCGGGGGAGCAGCTCCCGCAACAGGGCCGGGCAGCGCCGGGGAGCGGCGAGACCCTGGCTTACAAAAATGAGACAGTCTATGTGCTCCTTGACCCCGAAGGCGGGGTTGTGGAGCAGAGCATTGTGAACCGGATCTACCGGTGCGACGGCGAGCCGGCGGGGATGATCAAGGATTACGGCAGTTACCGGGAGATCAGCAACATGACCTCGGAAGCGGAGCCCGTTACACAGGAAAACATGGTTCTCTGGAACAGCGAGCTGCTGCAGGAAGGCGATATCTACTATGAAGGGGTAACCGACAAGAGCCTGCCTGTGAATTTCAAGATAGACTACTACCTGGATGGAGAGGCCGTGGAGGCGGCGGAGCTGCCCGGCAAAAGCGGTCAGCTGAAAATAGTGATCGGGGTGGAAAACAAGCTGGCCGTGGAAGGCGCGGTGGGCTACCGGGATTACTACGGGAGAAGCGCTCAAAAGTACGATCACAATTATGTACCGCTGCTGGTGCAGGGCACGTACAGCGTGGACCTGAACCGTTTCTCCGAGATCAAGGCCGGTGACGGTGTGGGCATCATCACGGGGCAGAACATGAATATCAGCTTCATGGCCTTCCCCTATCCCGAGGCGGAGATAGTCATGACCATGCAGGGGGAAGATATCGAGCTGAGCCAGATCATGATGATGATCCTGCCCCAGCTGCCCCCCATCCCCGAGGTGGATATGGAAGACGATTTTGTAGAGCTCATCGACGGCATTTCCTCCATCAGCGGGGGCATGACGGAGCTTTACAACGGTGCGGATCAGCTGTACCAGGGTCTGAACAGTTTTGTAACAGAAGGCAAGAATACGCTCTCGGAGCTGGAGCCGCTGTTCGGGCTTATCGAAGAATTTGCAGAGCTGGCGAAGGGATACAGCCCCGAGAAGCTGGAAGAGCTGGTGCAGCGGCTGGAGGAGCTTTTGAGGCGCATTGATGAGCTTCCCGATTTCGATGACTGGGATTTTGGCAGCCCGGGTGAGGGGGAACGGGCCGAACCGCCCACATGGGATGAGATAGTTGAACAGATTCCCTCCGATATTTTTGACGGCATCCGGGGCGACGCTGCGAAGCTGGAAGAGGCCCTGGACCATCTCCGCTCCCTTTACGAGCTCCTTTCGGAACTTGGAGAAAGTGTCGATAATCTGGATGAGATCCGGGAAAAGGCCGAGGATACCGTGGAGATGCTCACTGCGCTGCCGGAGGCCCTTGACCAGATGGTGGAGGCCCAGAAAATGATCCGCGACGGAATCGGGGAGGTTAACAACAAGGGAATTCTGGAAATCAAAAAAGGATTAGTCGAGGGAGTTAACGAAATGAGATTTGGCCGGGCCAAGGTGGAGCTGATGCGCTCCCTGGCCGAGGGTTTCAGATCGCATGCCGACAACGAGAATAATACCAACAGCAGCGTCCAGTTTATCCTGCAAACAGAAACCGTGAAAGGGCGGGAACAGAACAAGAATACGGGTGATCAGGCAGGGGAAGAGGGGCAGAAGGCGGCAAATAAGGCCTGGTACAGCAAGCTCTGGTCGAGGTTTGTACAGCTCTTTGAGTCAAGGTGAGTCAAGGTGAGTCAAGGGGACGGTGACTTTGACTCATTTCGTGTGCCCCAAGCACCGGTGCAAACGTGGCGGGGTTCCGCCCCCGCCCGCCGGCTGCCGATACTGGAGGGAAAGCGAGGTGAAAAAAAATGAACAGGGAAGTGACCGATACCAGATCAAAGATCATGAAAGCGGCCGTGGATATAATCGGCCGGGAGGGAAATCTGGGCGTGACCATCAGGGAGATCGCCGATAAAGCCGGAGTGAATATCGCCGCCATCAATTACCATTTCAGCTCCAAGGAAAACCTGCTCGAAGAAGTTGAGCGGGTCACCATGGAGCAGGTAACATTGATCTACAACTGCCTGCTTGATGAAAGCAAAAGCCCCCGGGAGCGGCTGATAAACTGGGCAGATGAACTCATGAGATATCTTATCGATTACCCGGGGATCATCTACATGATCGGCACCCGCATTCTGCAGAGCGATAACAAGAGCGCCGGGCTGGCGGAATACCTGAGCGATTCCGATGTCAGGCTGAACCCCGTTGTCAGGGAGCTCACAGGGATCGGCGATGAAAAATTGCTGTCTTTCAAGGCGCTGCAGCTTATCTCGGGGGTGGTCTACCCCACCCTGATCTATTCGGGAACGAAGAAAGCGCTGGGCCAGATTATCAGCAGTGAGCGAGTCCGCAAAAAGTACCTGGCCGAGCTCATCG
>JAPXLS010000146.1:0-5672 GCA_033809435.1 Bacillota bacterium | reverse complement strand
ATCGCCCGCCTCCCGGTGGCGCACGGCCACCTTTCCGTCCGCCGCCTCCCGTTCACCCACTATGAGCATGTAGGGTATCTTCTTCAGCTGGGCCTCCCTGATCTTGTAGCCCACCTTTTCGCTGCGGTCATCCACGTAAACCCGGTGGGATGCGCTGCGCAGGGCGGAGCTGACTTCTGCGGCGTAAGCATGCTGCCTGTCGGTGACAGGTATGATCGCGGCCTGCTGCGGAGCCAGCCAGGCGGGAAAAGCGCCGGCGTATTGCTCGATGAGCAGCGCCAGGAAGCGCTCGATGGCGCCGTAGATGACCCGGTGAATCACCACGGGGCGGTGCTTCTGTCCGTCTGCGCCGATATAGGTGAGATCAAATTTTTCGGGCATCTGGAAGTCGAGCTGGATGGTGCTGCACTGCCAGCTGCGCCCCAGGCAGTCCTCCAGGTGAAAGTCGATCTTGGGCCCATAAAAGGCTCCGTCGCCCGCGTTGATCCTGTAGGAAAGCCCTTTTTCCCGCAAAACCCGCTCCAGGATCGCCTCGGCCCTGTTCCACATCTCAACACCGCCCATGGCCCTGTCCGGCCTGGTGCTCAATTCGACGCGATATTTGAAACCGAAAACACGGTAAAAATAGTCGACCATATCGATAACTCCGGCCACTTCCGGCTCGATCTGTTCCGGCGTCATGAACAGATGTGCATCGTCCTGGGTAAAACTGCGTACACGCAGCAACCCGTGCAGTGTGCCGGAGAGCTCATGCCTGTGCACCAGGCCCAGCTCGGCGATGCGGCGCGGCAGATCACGGTAACTGTGCATGCGTGAGCGGTACACCAGCATGGCCCCGGGGCAGTTCATCGGCTTGACCGCGTAATCCTCCTCGTCGATCCTGGTAAAGTACATGTTTTCGCGGAAATGATCCCAGTGCCCGGACTGTTCCCACAGCCTCCTGTTCATGATCAGCGGCGTTCTGATCTCTTCATAACCGGCCCGCCGGTGTTCCTCGCGCCAGAAAGAGAGCAGCTCTTCGATGATTACCATGCCGTTATGATGAAAGAAGGGAAACCCGGGAGCCTCTTCATGGAGGCTGAAAAGATCAAGATCGCGGCCCAGTTTGCGGTGATCCCTTTTGGCCGCCTCGGCCAGCAGCTCCAGGTGCTGCGCCAGCAGTTCGGGGGTGGGAAAGCTGGTGCCGTAAATACGCTGCAGCATGGGGTTGCGCTCGTCACCCCGCCAGTACGCACCGGCCAGTCCCGTCAGCTTGACCGCTCCGATCCTGCCCGTGTCGGGCAGATGGGGGCCGGCGCAGAGATCGATGAAATCCCCCTGTTCGTAAAGAGAGATCACTTCATCATCCGGCAGCTCGGCGATGAGCTCGCATTTGTAGGGTTCGCCTTTTCCCCGGAACAGGGCCAGCGCCTCCTCGCGGCTGACCTCGCGGCGTTTGAAAGGAAGCCTCTCGGCAACAATCCGCTCCATCTCCGCCTCGATCTTTTCCAGATCACCGGCCGAAAGCGGCTCCGTGAACTCGAAGTCATAGTAAAAACCCTGATCTATGGCCGGGCCGATCCCCAGCCTGGCCCGGGGGTACAGTCTTTTCACCGCCTGGGCCAGCACATGGCTGCTGCTGTGGCGGTAGATCCGGGCACCTTTTTCCGAAGAAAAATCCAAAAAGGCAACCTCGCTGTCATGCCTGAGGGTGCTGTTGAGATCGCGTTCCTTTCCATTTACCTCCGCCGCAACAACGGCGCCGTCTCTGCAGGCCTCCAGTTCCCGGCAGATATCAAGCAGGCTGATTCCCGCAGGATAGGAGTGCTCTTCTCCCTTTTCCAGTTTAACCTTGATCTGCGGCATGGCTGCGTCCCCTTCCCTGCTGCAATAAGATAGCCTTATGATATGACTTGTCCCCGGCCCTGTCAAGATAAGGGGGACCTGGTTGAATTCCGGCGCCGGACGCCAAAATTCACTAAGTCAGAGAACGGTGGTTGCTGTCGCCGGTAACCAGCGGCGTTTTCTCACGGCGGCAATGGCTGCAGCCCTCGCAGTAGATCAACCTTTTACCGAAAATGCTGTGCAGGATCTCCGTCACCCTGGGATAGCGCTGCATGATGCTGCGGTGCAGCATGATCCGCCGCGGCGCGATCGAAACAAGCATGCTCACCAGGATATCCTCGTAATCGCTCTCCTCGTCGAAATCCTTGAGATCGAGTTCTTCCCAATCGCAGGGATCGATCTGCTTGAAACAGTAATCTGCAACGCGAACGCAGCCCTTCTGATCCACAAAAAGATGGATCAGATTTATTTTCGGCAGCTGCAGGTTCAAAAAGTATTTCAGCAGGCGGATAAACTCTCTGTGTTCCCTCTCGGCAAGATAGTTCTCCACGGCTTCATCCACCAGCCTGTGCAGCTCGCGCCGCCACTCCACCAGCCGGAAACAGTAAAACCCCTCGATGTTCATGTGATCGTGGGGTCCCTGCAGATATGCGGCAATTTTTTTTTCCATCAATCCCCGGTGCAGCTCCCGCCGGCGATTGAACTTCGTGCTTTTCAGGCTGCGAAGAGCGATATCCAGTATCTCTTCACGCTCTTTCCTGCCAAAATAGCAATAATGGAGGCGAAGCAGATCCCGGAACAGGCAAATCCACAGATCTTCGATAATGAATTGCGCCACCAGGGGGACAATCACTTCCAGAAGTGCCTGCCTGGAGCCGCTTCCGGCAGATTGCTCCGGCATAAAGGCAAGCATGGTGCCGGCGCTGCCGCAGTCTCTCCAGGAGCAGCGGCAGGGCAGGCTGTTCAAAAAAGCGCTCTTCCGCTCCAGCCTCTGCTGCAGCATGTCGGAAGAGCGCCTGATCACAATGGAGATAGTTTCCACCGGGCCTCCTCCTTCCTGCTCTATTATATGAGGAGCACCCGCCATCTACTACCCGGCAACCGATAACTATTTTTGCCTAGGCCCTCACCTGCAGCGCCAGGGGCAGCAGCTCCATCTCCACCGGGCCCTTGCCAGGCTGCTCGCCGTCCAGGTTCAAGAGCGCCTCTTCAGTCTGGACAGCCACCTTCCGGCCGCGCCTGCTGATGCAGTTGGGATGGGTCAGGTGGGTGCCCTTGTAAACCCTGGGCAAGTTGCACAGAAGGTTGATCTTGCCCAGGCTGTGCATGATCACGATATCAAAAAGTCCGTCATCCATCTGCGCATGGGGTGCGATGCACATGCCGCCCCCAAAATAGCGTCCGTTTGCCACCGCCACTATCGCTACCGGCCCCTCGAAGAGCAGTTCATCATCCAGGGTTATGGCCATCTCCTTGTTCCGGTAGAGCGCGAGACTGGCCACCGTTCCCCAGAGAAAGGAGACAAAGCCTCCCAAAGCCTTGCTGGTCCGGTTAACCCGGTTTACCGTATCGCCGTCCAGCCCCAGCCCCGCGATGTTGATAAAGTAGCGTGTTTTTCTGCCTCCACCGTAGCTCGCAAAGCTGAGCTTGCCTGCATCCACCGGCCGCGGTTCGCTTTTGATGAGATGTCTTACCGCCTCCGCCGGATCTTTGGGGATTTGCAGCGTTTTGATCAGATCGCTGCCTGTGCCCATGGAGACAAAAGCGAGCTGCGCCTCCCTGTGCAGCCCGCCCCCAGGTGCAAAGAAACCGTTCATCACCTCATTATGCGTCCCGTCGCCACCCACGGAAATGATCAATTCGCTGCCCTTTTCCAGCGCCTCCCCCGTCAACGCAGTGGCATGTTCAGGGGCCTCGGTCATGAAGCTCGCGAATTCTAGCCCTTCACCCTCCATCAGAGCGGCAATCTCCGGCCAGCGCCGGGCAGTAACTCCATTGGCCGACACCGGATTGACAATCACGGCGGTTTTCAACGCTTTCAATTCAACACCCCCATTTTATTCGCTCGCGCGGACATTGCATCAACCTTCCTGCCGCAGAACAGCCAGTGCCAGCAGCCCGGCCAGGTCCAGAACCCTGCCGCCTTCCGCCTGCAAATTTTCAAGGCAAAAGGGGCAGGAGGTAACCAGCGCCCCGGAGGAAGGCAGCTCCTCCAGGCGGCGCCGGGCCATCGCGGCGGAGCGCTCCGGAAAGGAGAGCTGAAACATGGCGCCGCCGCCGCAGCAGCGCGTCTCCCGCCCCGCATGACGCGGTTCTTTCAGCTCCAGTCCGGGAATGCTCCGCAGCAGTTCACGCGGTGCATCGCACTTTTCGGCCACCCGGGCCCAGATGCAGGGATCATGGTAGACAACGGTGCCCGGCTCTGTGATCCGCCCCGGTTCGAGCCGTCCCTGCTGCACCAGCTCCAGAAAGAACGAGGCTGCATCCACCACCGGCATTCCCAGCTCACTGCCCCATCCGGGATAGCGCACCGTGAAGGTATGCCAGCATTCGGGGCAGTCCGTCAGCAGCAGCGAGGCGCCGCTTTCCGCGGCGCGGGCCGCATTTTCCGCCGCCAGCTGCCGGGCCAGCTCCATATCGCCCCAGATCTGCGCGGGATAGCCGCAGCAGTACTGATCCAGCACCCTGTAGGAGACGCCGGCGGCGTCGAGAATTTGCAGGGTGAGCTGCTGCGACCGGGGATGATTCGCCTGGGCGGTGCAGTTGATAAAGTAGAGCACCTCGGGGCGATCCGCCCCCTGACGATCTTTGAAGCCGGCGGGGCGGGCGCCGTAGGGGCTGCCGTATTTTTTCAAATTGTTCAGATAGGGCGCCGCCGCGGGCAGGATCATCCCAGCGGGGCCGGCTTCCGTCCGAGCCAGAAGCAACTCCTCGGCCAGATCCAGATCGGGAAAGGGGCAGAGCAGCCGGCAGCCGCGACAGCCCAGGCAGGCCGAAAGCGCCTCCAGAAGATCGCTCTCCCACTCCAGATGCCCCTCCAGCAGCAGGTGAGCCAGGCGGGCTTTGCCCGAAGGGGAAACAGCCTCACGCCTGAATTCCTGATCAACGGGACACTCACAGCGGCACATATTGGGACAGAGCGCACAGTCAAGCAGGAGTTCCCGGTTCACTTCCGCCATTTCTCCACCTCCCCCAGGCCCAGCTTGCCCGGATTCATGATCCCCCCAGGGTCCAGGGCATCCTTGATCATGCGCAGCGCCTCCAGCGCCTGGCCATGCTCCCGGGCCATCCAGAGCCCCCGGTGCAGCCCCACACCATGATGGTGGCTGATGGCACCGCCCAGGGCCAGGCAGCTCTCCATGGCAGCGCCCCAGAGGCGCCTGTAGTACTCCGCCTTGTCACCCGAGGGAAATGCAACAAGCGTCAGGTACAGCGCCGTTCCCTCGGGGTAAACGTGGGAATAATGCCCCGTGGCCAGGGCAATCCCTTCCACTGTCAGCACCGCTTCCCGCATGGCATGATACAGCGGCGCTGCGTTTTTCCAGTTGGTGGAGACCTCTATGGTATCCACAAGCGCGCCCTGCCGGAAGAGCGTCGATGCCAGCCCTACGTCAAAGCGAATGTCCAGCCAGCGCTCCGCCGGCCCGGGACCGGCGGCGGTGCCGCCCTCCGCGCGGGCCAGCCCGGCGGCCACTTCATCCTCTGCAGCAATGATCGCAGCATTGCCCTCGAAAAGCAGGATCAGGATAACCCCTCCCGCCGCCGTTTCACAATCCGGAAAATGATGCGCCGTCTCGATAGAATCGTAGATCCGCACCACCGCGGGCCGGGCGCCGGCATGGATCAGG
>JAPXLS010000145.1:0-5686 GCA_033809435.1 Bacillota bacterium | reverse complement strand
ACAGTATAGCAAAGGTGCAAATCCTTGTCAACTTGCAGGCGGGGGTGGAATCCCGCCCCTGCAGGCAGCCGGTGGAATAGCCGGCCCAAAGCAGGACAAAGAAGACCGTCCCCGATATCCCGAAAAGCAGCCCCAGGGTGTATCACTTACCTGCCAAAGTCCCCGTCCCCTTGGCTGGCGATCCTGTCCCGGCCGCCGAAGTAGGGGCGCAGCACCTCGGGGAGAACCACGCTGCCGTCGTCCTGCTGGTAGTTTTCCAGGATGGCGGCGACGGTGCGGCCCACGGCCACGCCGGAGCCGTTCAGGGTGTGCACAAACTGCGCTTTCCGGCCCGGTGCGGGACGGTAGCGGATCCCGGCCCGGCGGGCCTGAAAATCGGTAAAATTGCTGCAGGAGGAGATCTCCCGGTATGTCCCGGCCGAGGGAAGCCAGACCTCCAGATCATATTTTTTCGCCGCGGCAAAGCCCAGGTCGCCGCCGCACATGAGCATGACCCGGTAGGGCAGCCCCAGGAGCTGCAGCACTTTTTCGGCGTCGCGGGTCAGGCTTTCCAGTTCATCGCTGGAGTTTTCCGGCAGCACGAACTTGACCAGTTCAACCTTGTTGAACTGGTGCTGGCGGATCAGCCCGCGGGTGTCCCGGCCATGGGCCCCCGCTTCGGAGCGGAAGCAGGCGCTGTATGCCACATAACGTCTTGGCAGATCGGCGGCATCGAGGATTTCGTCGCGGTGCAGGTTCGTCACCGGTACCTCCGCGGTGGGAATAAGATAATAATCGGCGCCCTCGATCTTGAAGGCATCCTCGGCAAATTTGGGCAGCTGCCCGGTGCCGGTCATGCTGCTCGAATTGACCAGGAAGGGTGGAAAGATCTCGCAGTAGCCGTGTTTTCCGGTATGCAGATCGAGCATAAAGTTGATCAGGGCCCGCTCCAGCCGCGCACCATCGCCGCGGTAGAGAGTAAAACGGCTGCCGGCGATCTTCCCCGCTCTGGGAAAATCAAGGATGCCCAGCGTTTCGCCCAGATCCCAGTGCGGCTGCGGCACAAAGGTAAATTCGGGCGGCCGCCCCCAGGCGCGCACCTCCCGGTTGTCGGCCTCGTCCCGGCCCGGAGGCACAGCAGGATCGGGAATGTTGGGCAGGCGCAGCAGGATCTGCTCCATGCCGCCGTCTAGACGGCGCAACTCTTCGTCAAGTTCTTTGATCTTTCCCGAGACCTGCCGCATCTCTTCCTTTTTGCGCTGCATTGCAGGGCGATCTTCCTTGGCCAGGCCGATCTCTTTTGAAACCCGGTTGCGCATCTGTTTCAGCTCCTCGGCCTGCTGCAGCAGATTGCGGCGCTCCTGGTCCAGATCCAGAAGCCTATCCAGATCGGCCGGTTCATTTTTTTGCATGATCGCCTCTCTAACCTTTTCGGGGTGTTCCCGGACAAACTTTAAATCGAGCATTAGGCCAAAACCTCCGACAATTGATTTCGCCTCCCGCCTACATCTCTTCAGGAGCGGCAATACCAAGCAGCCCCAGACCGTTTTTCAGAACCCGGCGCACAGCGGCGATAAGAAGCAGGCGCGCCTGACGCAGCTCTGGATCATCAACGAGGACGGGGCACTCGTGGTAGAAGCGGTTGAAATCGCGAGCCACATCAATGAGATAGCGGGCCAGAATGGAGGGGCGGTAGCCCTCGGCCGAGGCCGCAATCTTTTCCGGGTAGGCGGCCAGGGTTTTCACCAGGGCCCTCTCCTCCGCCTGCCCCAGGGAACCGGCGGCCTCCTCCGACCAGGCGGGAGCAGCAGTGCCGGCGCGGCGCAGGATGCTGCAGATGCGGGCATGAGCATACTGAATATAGGCCGCCGTCTCGCCGGAGAAGTCGAGCACCTTGTCCCAGTCAAATTCCACATCCTTGATCCGGTCATTGCTGAGATCACCGAAGCGAACGGCTCCCAGACCGACCGCTTTGGCGGCGCTTTCCTTGTCGGCAAGGTCAGGATTCTTCTCTTCAATGATCTTGCGCGCCAGATCTATGGAACGCTGAAGGACCTCCTCCAGCAGAATCATCTTCCCCTCGCGGGTGGACATCCGCCCCTCCTTGAAGCGAATGAGGCCGAAGGGGACGTGGATGCAATCGCGGGCCCAGGGGAAGCCGAGCAGCTCCAGAATCTTGACAAGCTGCTGAAAATGCAGGGTCTGCTCGGCACCTACCACGTAGAGCGCCTTCACAAAATGAAAGGTGCGCTGCCGGTACTGCGCCGCTGCCAGATCCCTGGTCAAATAGAGGGTGGCTCCATCTTTCTTGCGCAGCATGGCCGGCGGAAGGCCGAATTCCTCAAGGTCCACAATAAGAGCGCCCTCGCTTTCGACAGCCACCCCTTTTTCCTGCACCAGCCTGATGGCGTCGTCGAGCAGATCATTGTAATGGCTCTCGCCGTGATAATAATCAAATTTTATACCCAGAAGGTCGTAGATCTTGTCATAATTCTCCAGGCTGAGGCGGCGGAAAAGTTCCCAAAAATCAACAGCCTCTTTCTCCCCATCCTCTAGGCGCCTGAACCAGTGGCGGGCCTCTTCATCCAGCGAGGCATCTGTATCGGCTTCCTGGTGGAAGCGCACATAGAGGTGGTAAAGGTAATTGACGGGATCTTGATGCAGCTTTTCACTGTCGCCCCAGCGTTCAAATGCTACAATCATCTTCCCAAATTGGGTGCCCCAATCCCCCAGATGGTTAATGCCCAGACAACGATATCCCTGGGCCTCAAGGATCAAGGAGAGGGCGTGCCCGATGACAGTGGAGCGGATATGCCCGATCCCGAAGGGTTTGCAGATATTGGGCGATGAATAGTCTATGACAATAACCCCTCCCCCGCCTACACCGGTTTTGCCGTACTCCGGTCCTTCATCATATATTCTTTTGAGCAGATCACGGGCAAAAACAGGATAATCAAAATAAAAATTCAGGTAAGGCCCTTTAGCGTTAGCCTTCTCCCAGAATATTCCCCGCTTGCCGGAAAGGGATGCGCTCAGCTCTGCGGCAATTGCCGCCGGGGATTTCTTTTGACGGGCGGCCAGGCTAAAGCAGGGAAAGGCCAGATCGCCAAGTTCCGGGTCCGGCGGCTCTTCCAGAAGTTCTGTCACCCGAAATTCGTCAAGCATGACCAGCGGCGCCAGAACCCGGCCAATCTCTTTTTTGTAGTGATCCATCTCCGACCGCCTCGTTTCTGCATTTTATCATATTTTAGCCCAAATGCAGTTAAATGACAACGCATTTGCCGGGATCTGGAGGGGACCGCCCCCTTTAGAAGCGGTCCCTCATCACATCCAATGACAATTATTCCCTAAAATTCGGGATTGATGTGGTACGGCTTATAAATGCTGCGATCCAGGGAGGGATAACCCTGCGGCGGTAACCATTCCTCACCTTCCACATGTATTTCCATGCGGAGGCAATCGCTATTTTCAGCAGCCGTCAGGAAAAGGGCATCCAGAATCATGGCCGCCTGCAGCTGCTCTTCAACTCCCCCGTCTTCAGGGAAAAGCATGCGGAAAGAGGAGCTCAGGTCAACCCTGATAACACTGTCCACCTCGGCAACACCGATCAGATTCAGATCTCCCGGGACAAAGTAGAATGAGCGGCACTGTTTCACAACGGCCATGAGCAGGCCGTCCAGATCCCGCTGCTCAACTTCCAGTTCCGAGGCCTCCCTGGGAACAATGTAGTAGCGCTCGCCAATTCGCACAGGGATAAAAAGCGGATCTTTCCAGCGATGCGGCTGTACCGGCTGCTCCAAAAGCAGGCCGTCGCCGAATGTTTCCAGCGGTTCTTTGCCCGAAGTAAGATATATCTCTTTGACTTCAGGAAAAGAACCGATGGTATAGCTTAGCGAATTGATCACGCTCAGAGGCTGGCAAGCACCCGGCATCCGGGCCATCTCGGGCGACAGATCCAGAAAAAGCTGTCCGCTTTCTTTTTTAAAGGCAACCTCGACTGCGGCATCCTTGGGAATGGTCCGGTTCAAGCCACTTTCCCGGGAGGGGCCGCGGATCAGCTCCTCCACGGCAGTCCTGAGCGGACTATCTGTCTGGCTGATCAATCTGGAGACAGGTATATAATAGTCATCGCTGCTGAAGAAAAGGGTAACGGCCAGACGGCCCTTCTCCAGATCGGTGACAGCGGGGCTGTAAAATGGCGCCGGCGCCTGGGTCTGCACATTATCCCGAAACAGTTCCGCATCCAGATCAATGACGTCGATATAACCATCCTCCCCGCCAATGACAATATAACGGCGGCTGCTGGAGACAAGCAGCCGCTCTACACGCATTCCCAGCTCCAGATTTACCGGGAGCGCTTCACCCGTTTCATCAAGGAATACCATCTGGCTGAAATCCTCCTTGTAATGGCGCCAGGAGCTGGTAATAATCCTGTTGCCGTCCGCCGCAAAAGAAAGCAGCGCTCCTTCGGCTATTTTTTTCTGCCAGAGGGCTTTCCCTTCCGAGCTGAAATAGTAAAGATTTTCGTTCTGCCTGTCTTCGCTGCCGTAAAGAAGGAGGTTGCTGTTCTGGGGATTGAACATCACCGCCGTTGCGGTAAAGCCGGCAGGCAGCGCTCGTTCCCAGAGCACATCCCCCTGGGATCTGCAAACAATGAGCGAGGTATTGTCCAGCAGGGCCAACCTGCTTTCAGTGCGTGAGATGGCTCCCAGCTTAACGCCCTGCCTCTCCCACAAACTCTCTCCCGTTAACGCAGCCGCAGCAGTGACTGCCGTGCCATCCTGCTCGTAGCTGTAAAAAACCTGGCCCCGGTTCAACTGCTCCCCGGTCAGGCATATTTTCTTCAGCGGTCCGGTAGCTATGCTCCACTGCATGGTTCCGTCATGGCCGTCATAAAGTTCCAGGTGATGTGTTTCCTGTTCCGGAGCGCCCCTGGCGGCAAGAACCCATTTTCCGTTAGCGGAGATCGTCACCAGGTACACAGGTTCCTCCAGCTCCTGTTGCCACCAGATCTGTTGATCGGTAGACATGAAAAACAGATCTCCACCTTCAGTGCCCACCGTCAGGAAGTTTCCACAGGCAGAAATCTTTGTCTGCAACGGGTTCGTAGAGAAACTCTTTTCCCAGCGCAGCTTGCGTTCACGGTCCAACAGATTGACTTTTTTTGATTCGCTGCCGAATATGATTCCCGTAACATTGCGATCAACGCTCAGATCAAGAAGGTTGGCGCCGGTAAACCAGAGTTCAAAAAGATCTTCCTTTTCGGCGCCGCCCTGCGGTTCGATGGGGTCTCCATGCTTCATCAGCGTCAGGCCGCGGGCACTGTACAGGATCACCCCGGCGATGACAAATAGCGCAGCCAGGCCGATGAGAAAGTAATATGGTTCAACCCTTTTCATAATAGAACACCTTTGCCGAGATCCAAGTAATTAATTAATTCTATCATTAATTCAAAACAATACCTATGCAGGCCGGTTAAATTAGCATTAATTAGGGCTTCCTGAGCAACCCAAAAAGCCCGAAATATAAGGCTTTTTAGCCCATTTCATGATATAATAGTGCAAGGGAATATCTAGTTGCCCCTCCAAAACCTTGCACTTGAGGTGAACTAATTGTATCGCAAAAAAGACAACCAGCAAACCATAGACGACTTCATTTTACCCTTCGACGGCGCCCTTCAGGCAAACAACCGCTGGGTCATAAAGGC
>JAPXLS010000144.1:0-5757 GCA_033809435.1 Bacillota bacterium | reverse complement strand
GGGCGAATCGTCCACCTGGCGATGCCGGCCCTCGGCATAGGAGCGCAGATCAACGGGCTCGATCTCCACCAGCCCCCGATCCACCGCTCTCCTGAGCATGCTCTCGCTGAAGGGGCCCTCGAAAATCCCGGGAAATATGGTCAAGATCTCGATCTTCATCATCTAGAGCTCCAGATCCACAAGCCCCGCAGGGGGCTCGGCCGTGATCCTTCCGGCGGCCAGATCAATTTCCAGCACAAAGGCCTTTACAGCCGGCAACAGAAAACTCCTCGTATCCGGCGGCGCCCGCCGGATACGATAGAGGTCATGAGCCGCGCCCGGGACAATATCCTCGACCTCGCCCAGGCACTCTCCCGCCCTATTATATACCTTTAAACCGATGAGCTGATCATAGTAATAACTGCCTGCCGGCAGCGGCACCCTCTCATCGGCGCCGATGAGGATCCAAGCGCCGCGCAGGACCGCCGCCTCTTCCCGGGTCCCTATGCCCGAAAATTTGATCAGCCAGAACCGGCCGTGCAGAGCAGCCCTCTCCACGGTCAGAAGACGCCTGGCGCCACCCAGCTCACAGGTTACTTCCTTCAGCTCATGGCAGCGCTCGGGAAAATCGGTAAGGGGAAGCACTTTCAGCAAACCCGCAGTGCCGTGCGGCGTCAGGATCCGGCCCACTGTCACACCGGAATCCATCGGGCCCCTTTCCCTGCTCACGGGACCACTTCCACCTGCACCCGCTTCTTCTCCTTCACCGCAGCGGCGCTGACCACGGCGCGGATTGCTTTTACGATCCGGCCCTGCCTGCCGATCACCTTTCCCATGTCGTCGGGCGAAACCCGCAGCTCCAGGGTGATCACCCGCTCTCCCTCCAACAGCTGCACTTCCACCTCATCGGGATTGTCAACCAGCGCTCTTGCAATATGCTCCAACAGCTGTTTCATGAAATCCCACCTTAAATGCTACTTTGGCAAACCGGCTTTTTCAAAAATCAGCCTGACCGTGTCGGAAGGCCGGGCGCCGCGTGAAAGCCACATCTCCGCCTTTTCCCGATCCACCTCAAAAGTCGAGGGTTTCGTGGTGGGATTGTAATAACCGATCTCTTCAATGAACCTGCCGTCCCTGGGAAAGCGGGAGTCGGCCACCACGATGCGGTAAAAAGGTTTTTTCTTCGCGCCCATTCTCTTTAACCTGATACGCACTGCCATTTCATCACCTCCATTGAGTCAAACAACCGCTGGTACGATTGGTAGAGCGAAAACAACTATAAAAAGGGAAACCCTTTTTTTCTTTTTTTGGCAGACCTCGACCCCTTCTTATTCGTGGCGCCCATCTGCTTGAACATCTTTTGCATCTGGGAAAACTGGGTCAGCAGCCTGTTTACATCCTGAACGGTGGTCCCGCTGCCCCTGGCAATGCGGCGCCGCCGGCTGCTGTTGATGATCGACGGCTGCCGGCGTTCGGCAGGGGTCATGGATGTGATCACTGCCTCGATCCGCTGAAACTGCTTTTCATCAACAGAAATATTGCGCATCCCTTTGGGCAGCTGCGCCGCAGGAAGCATAGCCATGATCTCTTCAACCGAGCCGATCTTGCGCATCTGCTGCATCTGCTCCATGAAATCATCGAGGGTGAATTCCTGACGCCTGAGCTTTCGCTCGAGCTCCCTCGCCTTCTTCTCATCGAACCCGGCCTCGGCCTTCTCGATGAGGGAGAGCACATCGCCCATGCCCAGGATGCGCGAGGCCATCCGCTCGGGATGAAAGGGCTCCAGGGCGTCGAGCTTCTCGCCCACGCCGGCGAATTTGATGGGACAGCCCGTCACCGCCCGCACCGAGAGAGCCGCTCCCCCGCGGGTATCACCGTCAAGCTTGGTCAGGACAACACCAGTCAGGCCCAGCGCCTCGTGGAAGGCGGCAGCGGCATTTACCGCATCCTGGCCGGTCATGGCATCAACGACGAGCAGCAGCTCCGCCGGCTTCAACTGCGCCTTGATCGCCTTCAGCTCATCCATCATGACCGCATCGAGGTGAAGCCTGCCGGCAGTATCCAGGATCACCGGGTCCAGGCCTTCCCGCGCGCCAAAACGCACCGATTCCCGGCAGATCGCCACAGGGTCGGAGCTCTCCATTCTGAAACAGGGCAGCTCCGCGGAATCGGCCAGCGTCTGCAGCTGCTCCGGCGCGCCGGGGCGGTAGATGTCCGCCGCCACCAGAAGAGGCCTGTGTCCGCCATGTTTCAGGTGCAGGGCCAGCTTTACGGCAGTGGTAGTCTTGCCCGAGCCCTGCAGGCCGGCCATCATCACCACCGCCGGCGAACCGGCCGTATTGATCTTGCTCTGCTCGCGGCCCATCAGGGCGGTAAGCGCCTCATGCACGATCTTGACCACCTGCTGCCCGGGGGTAAGGCTCTGCCGGACTTCTTCACCGACAGCCCTCTCCCTGATGCCGCCGACAAAGTCTTTCACAACTTTGAAATTTACGTCGGCCTCGAGCAGCGCGAGACGGATCTCCCGCAGCGCCGCGTCGACATCTTTTTCACTCAGCTTCCCCTTGCCCCGCAGCTTGCGCAGCGTGTTTTGCAGCTTCTCACCCAAATTGGCAAACATGGTTTTTCTCCCGGTACCTACTGTTCATTTTTTCGCCGCAGTTCACCGATGATCCCGAGCAGGCGCCGCCTTTCCTGCGGACCGGGCTGCTCCTCCAGAATGGCTTCAGCTTCCTGCAACAATCCCTGCTGAAATTTGAACCGGGCGTACAGGCCCAGCTTCCGTTCAAAGCCCTCTATAGATTTCAAGGCCCTCTGGATAAGATCATGGATGGCCTGTCTGCTGACGCCGTATTCGGCGGCAATTTCCCCCAGGGAATAGTTGTCGCTGAAATAGAGTCTCAGCACCTCCTGCTGGCGCTTCGTCAGCAGCGAGCCGTAAATATCGTACAGCAAATTTATCCGGTTCAGTTTATCAAGCATAACTTCCCCTGTAAAGGTATTTTCCTTTACGCCTTCAGTGTAGCAGACCGCAGGGGGAAAAGCAAGTCTGCGCGATCGCTCACGTATAATCTTACCGAAGGGGGATCGGCTCGCTCGCGACGAAATCTTACCGAGGGGTAGTGATATGACCATGTCAATTAAAAGCCGTCGTGAGTATTTAAACGAAATGCGACACCGTTACCACAAAGCAATATCCCGAAATTGCTGGATATCTTTACTGTAACAATATGTTACTGTAATATACTGTTAATAGTGGGATGATGGTTTGCTGACAAAACGCAAAAAGAGTCGATATTTCACTTGCTGTCGATCTAATAAGCCTGCCTGTGATATCCTGGTAGAACAGACAGGGGACCAAGAGTTGCTGTCACGGAATGTGTGCCTTCAGGACGGAATGCTGCCCGCAAATGGAGAATGTATCCGGCCGCTTATCCTGATATATCTCAAAAGGACCGTCCGCGTGGTATTTCAGGAGAGGAGGGCGCGGGAGAAGGCGGCGGGATCGAAGGGGAGCAGGTCGTCGAGCTTTTCACCCACGCCGACATAGCAGACCGGGGCCTTGAGGATATCCTGGATGCCGACAACGATGCCGCCGCGGGCAGTCCCGTCGAGCTTGGTCAGCACCAGCCCCGTTACCGGTACAGCCTCGTTGAAGTGCTGCGCCTGGGCAATGCCGTTATGGCCGGTGGTGGCATCGATGACCAGCAGCACGCGGTGCGGTGCTCCCGGCTGAACGCGCCCGATGACGCGGTTGATTTTTTTCAGCTCCTCCATCAGGTTAACCCTGGTATGCAGCCGCCCCGCGGTGTCCCCGATAACCACATCGATCTGCCGCGCCCGGGCGGCCTGAAGGGCATCGTAAAAGACGGCCGAGGGATCGGAGCCCGGCTGCTGTTTGATCAGCGCCGCCCCCGCCCTTTCCGCCCAGATCTGCAGCTGGTCAATGGCGGCGGCGCGGAAGGTGTCCCCGGCAACGAGCAGCACTTCGCGGCCCTCCCGCCGGTACAGGTGGGCCAGCTTGGCGGCGGTGGTGGTCTTGCCGGAGCCGTTCACCCCCACCAGCAGGATCACCAGCGGATCCCGGCCCCTTTCCGCCTGCGCTTCGGGCAGGCTCAACAGGGCGGTGATCTCCTCGAGAAGGATCTCCCTGGCCTCGATGCGGCTGCGTGCCTTGCGCCTGCCCGCTTCGCGGCGCAGCTTCTCCATAAGCCTCAGGGCTGTTTCAACGCCCACATCGCCCAGGATCAGGGCCTCTTCCAGTGAATCGTAAAATTCTTCGTTCAGTTCCCCCTCGCGGAAGAGCCGGTCGATCTGCCGTAAAAAGCCCTCTTTGCTCCTGGCCAGGCCGTTTTTGAATCGTTCCACCAGCTTCAATTTGTCTCTCTCCTTAACTTACTTTCTCATCCAGCCTGAGGGAAACAATGTTGGAGACTCCCTCCTCGGGCATGGTTACCCCGTACAGAAGATCAGCCTCCTCCATGGTCCGGCGCCGGTGCGTGATCAAAATGAACTGGGCCTCCCGGGAGGCTTCCTTCAGATAGGAGGTAAAACGGGTCAGGTTGATATCATCCAGGGAGGACTCCACCTCATCAAGAAGGTAAAATGGAGCAGGCTTGTAGCGCAGGATGGCAAAGATCAGGGCCACGGCAGCCAGCGATTTTTCTCCCGTCGAGAGGAGGGAAATGTTCTGCAGCCTTTTTCCCGGCGGCTGCGCCACGATCTCGATTCCCGCCTCCAGCATATTGTCCGGATCCGTCAGACTGAGATAGGCCTTGCCCCCCTGGAAGAGGGCGCTGAAAACCTCCTGGAAATAGCTGTTTATCCCGGTAAAGGCCTCGTCAAAGAAATGGGCCATCCTCTCGTCAATTTCACCGATGATGCGGTGCAGCGAGGATTCTCCCTGCCTGAGATCATCCTGCTGTTCATTCAGAAAGTTGATCCGCTCCTGCAGCCGGGCCAGTTCATCAATGGCGCCAAGGTTTACGGCGCCCAGCATTTCGATGTCCTCGCTCAGGGTCCCGATCAGGCTCTCGCACTCGGCTGCATCAAAATCCGGCTCCGGCGGAAGGGGCTCCTCCGGGCCGAAGAGCTCTTTGAAGCGATCCAGCTGGTATGCAATCTCCGTTTGCAGCCGGCTCTGCTCCACGGCAAAATGCCTTTCCCTCTTTTCGTAGCGATCCAATCTTTTCCGGCCCTGCCGCTGCTGCTCCTCCAGCTCCATCAGGGCGGCAGCCGCCGCACTGCTCTCCTTTTTGTGCTCCTCCAGCTTGAGCATCAGGGCGGCGCTCTCCTCACGGAACTGCTGCAGCAGGGCGGAAACCTTCTCCCTGCTGATGTCAATTTTAGCCAAAGTCTCGGTGAAAGCGGCAATTTCGCGCTGTTTCTCCTGCTGCTCCTGCAAAGGCTGCACCAGCTCCAGCGATATCTTTTCCCGGCTCTGCAGCAGCGATTGTTCCTGCTCCTGCAAGGAATTGAGCTTGAGCAGGGCCGCGGTCAATATCTCATCCAGCTTCTTCTTTTCTGAAAGGGAGCGCCGGTAGATCTCCTTTGTGCCCTCCAGCTCCGCCCCGGCAAGGGCAATCTCTGCAGCGCATGTCTGCTCCTCCGCGACCAGGTTCTTGCGGCGGGCGGCGATCTCGGACATCTCCTTGTTCAGCTCCTGCAGCGATGCCGCCGCCCCCTCCCTGCGCTGTTTCAGGATCCGGACCGCGGTGGCGCACTCCCCGGCCTCTTTTTCAGCCCGCCGGAGGAGCCCGGCAGACTCCGCCTGATTTT
>JAPXLS010000143.1:0-5859 GCA_033809435.1 Bacillota bacterium | reverse complement strand
CCGCAGGAACCCGGAGCCACAGGTGGACAGGTGCTCCGATTCAGTCCGAAAAAAGGGCGCAGGCCGCTGTTAACCCGGGATGCCGGCCACTGCGATTGGGGGCAGCGGCCTACCTGCGCTCGTCAAAGGTCATTTTTGTTGTTTTGGTCTGCCGTTCCTGGTAGCGGTAGTAGGTAACGGTGACTTCATCGCCGGCCCGGTACTTCTTCAAGATATTTTTGATGGCGCTCATATCCGTTGTTTCGATGTCATCTATAGATGTGATGATGTCATTTGCCTGCAGGCCCGCCCTGTCCGCGGCGCCGCCGTCAACAACATCGGTGATCAGGATACCCCGGGGAACGCTGTACTGCTGGGCTGTCCTCTCGTTGATCTCCGTATAGCTGATCCCGATGAAGGGACGCCCCTTGACATAGCCGTAGGAGATAACGGAATCGATAATGGGACGGGCATAATCGATGGGAATGGCGAAGCCGATCCCTTCCACGCCCTGCGAGGCAATTTTAAGGGTGTTGATCCCGATCACTTCCGCCCGACCGTTGACCAGGGCCCCGCCGCTGTTGCCGGGGTTGATGGCGGCATCGGTCTGGATGAGGCTGTCGGCGGTATTCTCTTTTTCAACTTTGCGCTCAATGCCGCTGATCACTCCTACGGTAACGGAGCCGGCCAGCTCCATGCCCAGGGGGTTCCCTATGGCCATGGCAAACTCCCCCGAATGGAGACCTGCCGACGAGCCAAATTGCGCCACCGGCAGGTCAGGAAGATCGATCTGGATCACCGCCAGGTCATTCTCGCTGTCACCGCCGATGTAGCGGGCTATGGCGGAACGGCCGTCTGTCAGAAAAACCTCGATCAGGCTGCCCTCACTGGTGGCGTAGTCGCCAACAACATGGTAGTTGGTAACGATGTAGCCGTCGGAGTTGTAAATGATACCGGAACCTTCGCTGACTTGCTGATATATCTGCGGCCCGAACCAGCCGGATTGCGCTTTAACCTGGGCGGTAATCTTGATACCTACGACGGAGGCGCCCGCCTTCCTGGCTATATCAGGCACACTCAGCCCGTTGGCGTAGACCGGATCAGGGGCTGCTGCTCCGCCGCCGCCCTGAAGCCTGAGCTGTTCCTGCAGGGTCTCCACGCTCTCGGCCAAGGCAGCAATCTTCAGATCGTAATGCTGCTTGAAAAAGGTAAGCGTTCCGGCGCTGCCCAGGATAACCACCAGGCATAAAAGAAAAGCTATAACCTTTGTTTTCAGGGTGCCGTTAGATGAAGCGGCCAAAACTGTCATCTCCCCTCCGCGCTTGTTTCTTCAGTGGTTCAGATAAATATTAACGCGGAAGAGCAGGAAAATCAATAGAAATCAGTGGGATCATCAAGGGCGACAGAGTTTGCGTCCCGTCACCCTTGATGATAATGCCGGCTAGGCGTACGTTTCCCGCAGCTGTTTCTTGTTGAATTTACCCACGCTGGTTTTGGGGATCTCGTCGAGGAAAAGGACCCGGTCAGGGATCCACCACTTGGCCACCTTGTCCTTGAGAAACTCGAGGATTTCTTCTTCCGTTACCTTTTCCCTGGAGGCCTCCTTCAGGACCACGCAAGCCAGGGGCCGTTCAACCCATTTCTCGTCGGCTATGGCGATAACCGCCGCCTCCACAACATCGGGATGAGCCATGATCGTGTTCTCCAGATCTATGGAGGAGATCCACTCGCCGCCGCTCTTGATCAGGTCCTTGGCCCGGTCCTGAATGAAGATATAGCCCTCCTCATCAATGGTCACAATATCGCCGGTATGGAGCCAACCCTCCCTGAATGCTTCGGCGCTCCTCTCGGGATCCCGGTAGTAGGAGCCGGCGATCCAGGGTCCCTTGAAGCAGAGCTCGCCCATCTCCTTGCCGTCCCACTTGACCTCTGCGCCGTTTTCATCGACAACCTTCATCTCGATGCCGGGCACCACCAGCCCCTGCCTGCCCTGCTGGGCATAGCGGCGATCGGGCTCCCATTCATCCATGTAGCTCTTCAGCTCGGAGATAAGGACCACCGGGGAGGTTTCGGTCATGCCGGAGCCATGCAGGACGTTGATCCCGTAATTCTCTTTGAAAGATTTGATCAGCGACTTCGAGATGGCCGAGCCGCCGTTGACGATATAGCGGACTCTGCTGAAATCGTATTTTGCCCCGCCCTGCAGGTGCTGATGAAGACCGATCCAGATGGTGGGCACCCCCACGGGCAGGGTTACCTTTTCAGATTCGATCAGCTTGCAGATGGCCTCCGGCGTGAGCAACCTTCCCGGAAGCACCAGGTTTGACCCCATCCAGACCCCGGCAAAGGGGATGCCCCAGGAGAGCACATGGAACATGGGCACAACGGGCAGGATGGAATCGCGCTCGCCCACGCCCAGGGTGTCGGGCAGGGCTACCATCATCCCATGCAGGTAGATGGAGCGATGCGTATAGATAACTCCCTTGGGCGCCCCGGTGGTGGCGGTGGTATAGCACATGGCGGCGGGGGAATTCTCGTCAAGATCCTCGGGAAAATCATATGCAGCGGGCGCCTCCGCAAGCAGTTTTTCATAGCTTACGGCATTGGGCAGATTGATCTCGGGCAGCTCTTCTTTATCTGAGAGAATAATGTATTTTTCCACCGTGGTCAGCTGATCGGCAATTCTGGCCAGGAGGGGCACCAGATCCTCATCGATAAAGACAACCTTGTCTTCAGCGTGGTTGATTACATGCACCAGCTGATCTGGAAAAAGCCGCAGGTTGATTGTGTGAAGCACAGCGCCGCTGCAGGGAACAGCAAAGTAAAGCTCGAGGTGCCGGTGGTTGTTCCAGGCGAATGAGCCGACCCGGTCACCGGGTTTTACCCCCAGTGATTCCAAAACATTTGCCAGACGGCAAACCCGCTCATAAAATTGAGCATAATTCAGGCGGTGGTCACGATCAAAACAGCGCGAAAAGATCTCCTTCTTCGGGAAGAGTTTCCGCGCCCGGTGAAGCATTGTGGTAATCAAAAGAGGATGATCCATCATCATGAACCTGCCCTGCCCCCCTGATCCGGGGAGCAGGTTAACACCTCCTTGAAAATAAATTGGGAAAAGGATCATTCGGCGGCCTGCACACCCCCCTCCAGCGCCGGTCAATTAACTATTTTGAACATATCACACATTCGGAATTATGTAAATATTTATTCATACATTTTTAACAATTTACCGCCGCTGGATTTTCGAAGCAGAAAAAACCGCCTGCATAAGCATGGCGGTTTTAGAATAGCGTGCGCCGCTCCACCCGGTGGAGCCGGCATTAAAAATTATAACGAGGGCTGCCGGGGCTTCACCCGGCGACGGCTATTTGCCTGCTGTCCCTACCTGCCGTAAAGGAGGCGCATCAAATTGTTTTTCTTTTACCCCCGCAATGATCCGGCGAAGCTCTCCGACAACATCATAAAGCGGATCCGCATCCCAATCGGCCGGGTAAAAGTTCGCCCGCATTCCCTCTAATCTGGAGATAAGAGCGGAAATTTTCTCGACCACTGAGTTATCCATTTCTTCTCCCCGTTCTAATTTACTTTATCTTATGCTGCCACAGTTCTGGAAGTCACCACTGATCGGGCCCTGTGCCACCTCCTATCGACACATACGGACAGGATTGATTATAAAAGATATATTACTACAAGAAAACAACAAATCCTGCCGGTAATATTTCCAAGCAGCAGGAGTTGTTTCCCGTAAAAAGGCATATTACTTTTTTGTCCCGGCGGCAATAATAGGAACAGCACAGGCAAATGCCAAAGGAGCTGACCAGGATGAGCCGGCGTGTTGCAGTGAGTGAATCGCTGTCGCCGCTGAAACAGGTGCTGCACCGGGAGGGTTACGAGGTGATCAACCTGGAAAATGAGGCGGAGATAAGCAAAACGGGAATGGTTGATTATGACGCTGTTGTAGTTTCAGGCATGGATATAAATATGATGGGGATGCAGGACATCTCGGGCCGGGCGATAGTAATCAATGCAGCCGGGAAAGGGCCGGAAGAGATCGTGGAGGAGCTGCGCAAAAGGTTGTAAATCTACAGCCGGCCGCCCCTGGAATACCGAAGGGGGGAGCGGCGCCCCCCTTCCCTGTCAGCGGCCAAATAGACGGGTTCAGGCCCCCGGCGGCCAGCCCCGGGGGGAAAGCGCCGGGACAGGCTGCTTCGCCGCCGGCGGGCTTATCCTCCAGATCTCTTTTGCATAGCCGGCGATGGTTCTGTCGCTGGAAAACCGACCGGCGCAGGCGATATTTTCTATGCACATTTTCAGCCAGCGCCCTCTATCCCTGTAAGCCTGCTCCAGAGACTGCTGGGTTTCGGCATAATCAGGAAAGTCTCTCAAAACAAGGTATTCGTCATTGAAAGTGATCAATGAATCATGGATGGGTGCGAACTCTCTGAGCCCCGCCGGCAGCAAACCGTCTGTCAGCCGGTCCACAACTTTTTTAATCCGGGGATCCTCCGAATAAAGCCCGGCCGCGCGGTAACCGTCATGATGGCAGCGCGCCGCCTCTGCGGCTCTCAGCCCGAATATAAAAATGCTTTCAGGGCCCACCGCTTCGGCAATTTCAACATTCGCTCCATCCATGGTTCCGATGGTGACAGCCCCATTGAGCATGAATTTCATGTTGCCCGTTCCCGAGGCCTCCTTGCCTGCCGTGGAGATCTGTTCGCTTACATCGGCGGCGGGGATGATTCTTTCGGCCAGGGATACAGAGTAATTTTCCAGAAAGACTACTTTCAGTTTTCCATTGACCCTGGGATCATTGTTAATCACGGCGGCAAGCGTATTGATCAATTTGATGATCCGCTTGGCCAGAAAATAATTGGGAAAAGCCTTTCCTCCGAAAATAAAGGTCCGCGGCGTCATCTCCATACCGGGCTCCTCGAGAAGCCTGTTGTAAAGATGCAGAATATGCAGTGCATTTAACAGCTGCCTTTTGTAGGCATGCATCCGCTTCACCTGGACATCAAAGATGGAATGCGGATCAACAACCCAGCCCGAACGCTCCAGTATTATTTTCGCCAGCTCGATCTTGTTCAGCAGCTTCACCCTGGAGATTTCATTCTGGAACGAACCGTCACCGGCGAAGTCCAGCAGCCGCTTCAACTCCCCGGCGTTGCCGATCCAACCGGAGCCGATAGTTTCGGTAACAAGGGAGGCCAGGAGGGGATTGGCCTGAAGCAGCCAGCGGCGGTGGCTGATCCCGTTTGTCTGGTTGTTAAATTTGTCCGGAAATATTTTATAGAATGCGTTCATTTCCCGTTTTTTCAATATTTCCGTGTGCAGCCTGGAAACGCCGTTGATACTATGGCTGCCCACTATGGCCAGATGCGCCATCTTGACCTGGCCGCCGTCAATGATGGCGGTAGATTTTTCCACATCACCTCTCCCGGGAGCGGGGTGAACCAGTACCCTCCGGAAACGGCGGTCGATCTCCTCCACGATCTGGTAGATGCGGGGGAGAAGAGGGGCAAATATATCCACCGGCCACTTCTCCAGCGCTTCGCTCAGGGTGGTGTGGTTGGTATAGGAGACGGTCTGCCCGGTAATAGCCCAGGCCTCCTCCCAGCCCATCCCCTCGTCATCGATTAAAATACGCATCAGCTCGGGGATGGCCAAAACCGGATGGGTGTCATTCACATGCACCGCCACCCGGTTATGAAAATCGTCCAGGGAGCCGTACCTCTCCTTATGGCGCCGGGCAATGCTCTGCAGCCCCGCGGAGACAAGAAAGTACTGCTGCTGCAAGCGCAACGCCTTCCCCTCGCGGCTGGAGTCGTCGGGATAGAGGAGCTCGCTGATTTTTTCGAGACGGTGCTTGTATTCAACGAC
>JAPXLS010000142.1:0-5922 GCA_033809435.1 Bacillota bacterium | reverse complement strand
GGTTACCCCCGGCCACCGCAAGAACGGAACCCCCGTCATCTATGACCCAGAGGTAAACATCGTAGGTGAAAGCAACAGTGTCAGCAAGCCGGTTCAGCGAGGAAAGATCTTTTTCCACCAGGGGTTTTTCAAGAAGGGAGGCCGCTTTTTCACCCTGGCTTTCCAGCTGAAAACCCTCGACACTGAAAAAATATTTCTGCATCAGGGTGACAAAAACAATGGTGATCACACTCATTACCGCCAGGGTAACGGCCAGGTAGCTGATCATCAATCTGGTAAAAATTCTCTTCGGCGGAAGCAGCCTCATTGAACTTCACCCGGGCCCTCGAACTTGTAGCCAACGCCCCAAACCGTGTGAATGTACTGCTCCGCGGCGCCGCCCTCCTTGAGCTTCTGCCTCAGGTTTTTGATATGTTCATCAACAGTTCGGCTGCTGCCGGTATAATCATAACACCAGACCAGCTGCATGAGCTCCTCCCGGCTGTAGATGCGTCCCGGGCGGCCGGCCAGCAGGTAGAGCAGGTCGAACTCTTTTGGCGTGAGCATGACGTTTGTCCCGCCGCCCAGGGTAACCCGGCGGTTTTCGGGGTTGATCTCTATACCGGAGGCTTGCAGCAATGGGTGTTTTTCCGAGGCGCTCCTGCTTACCCTGCGCAGTATTGCTTCCACCCTGGCCGTCAATTCCCGCAGGCTGAAAGGCTTGACCACATAATCGTCGGCGCCCAGCTTGAGTCCCAGAACACGGTCAAATTCATCTCCGCGTGCCGTGAGAATGAGAATGGGGGTGCCCGTGCCCGCGGCGTTGATCTCGCGGCAGATCTCGAAGCCGTCTTTGCCGGGCAGCATCAGATCAAGGATAATCAGATCAAATGTCCCCTGCAGGGCACGGGAAAGGCCATTTATACCGTTTTCCTCTATGGTTACATTGTAACCCTCCCGGATCAAACAGGTTTTGAGAAGGGCGAGAATATGACGGTCATCTTCAATTACCAGGATTTCGGGCATACAGGGTACCCCCAGGCAGTGCTCCTTTTCAATAATTTTAACAGATTACCGGGGGTCCTGTCTCGAAAAAATCTTTATCGAGGAGGGGAGGCACCCAGGGGGATGCGGGAACGGTGATGTTTGTATGAACTGCCGAGGCCCAGATCGCGATGATTCAGTGCTCTGGAGTGGCGGGTGGACATCCAGCTGGAGTGGCCGGGGGTAAAAAGAGCGCCAAAAATGATCAGAAGCCAGGTCATGCAGAATAGGGGATAGAGCGGAAAGAAAATAAACGGTTTTCGCGGCAGTTTATCCAGGAACAGGGTCAGGGAAGGAAGCAGATAAGGGCCTGCCATGAGGGCTGCGCTCGCACAGGGATGATGGGCGCCCAGATAGGCGTAAGGCGAACCGGCTGCTATTTCCGGAAACAGCAGGCCCAGGAACCCCAGCAGAGCGCCTGCTGCGATGACAAATAACTGCATCAGGCGGAGCCCGCCCTCGATCTGGGCTGCATTGCCCCGAAGCAGGCCCTTGCCCAGCAGTTTTGGCGCATAGCGAAGGGCAACGTTGATCTGTCCCCTGGCCCAGCGCAACCGCTGACGGCAGGAAAGAAGAAAGTGCAGGGGTTTTTCATCGTAAACCCTGGTTTCCAGGGCAAATGAGGTGCGGTAGCCTTCCAGCAGCGCCTGCATGGAGTATTCCAGATCCTCGGTCAGGGTGACAGTGGACCAGCCGATTTTGCGGAGGATCTCTTTTGAAATGCACACTCCGGTGCCGGCCAGGGCGGCGCTCAATCCCAGGTTGTAGCGAGCCAGGAGCAGAAATCTGTTGTTGTACCAGAAAGTCAGGCTGTAGGCGGCGGTGACCCAGTTGTCATTGGGGTTTTTCGAGTCTATATAGCATTGGATCAGTTTTTCTCCTTCGAGCAGGCGGTTGTTCATGACCCCGAGAAAATTCGAATCCACCAGGTTGTCGGCATCAAAAAACACGGCGGCGTCGTAGGCGGTGCTGCATTTCGGGCCGGTTAACCCGATCCGCTTCAGGGCATCTTCAAGTGCGAAACCCTTTCCCCGACGGTTCGGGCTAAAGCGCTCCCATACCGCAACTCCTTGATTGCGCGCCACCTGGGCGGTATGATCGCTGCAATTATCGGCAATGATAAAGATATCGTACAGTTCCCGGGGATAGTCAAGTTCCAGGAGGTTGTCGATCAATTTGCCGAGCACCTGCGCCTCGTTGTGCGCCGGAACGATAACGGCAAAACGGCTCAGCGGCGGATAATCCCTGCAGGGGCGCCTGCTGAAAAGGCCGGCCGTCGCCAGCAGGAGATAATAGAGCGCAAAAGCAAAAACAATATATTGCACGGCACAGATGATCGCATTGAACATGGGGACCTCCGCATGGATTGCTTAATTTATACCAGTGAATCATATAAATGCAAAGTTTATGTCAATAAAATGTAAATACATTGTAAAGAATTTATTTCTTGATGTAGAAGGAATTAACGAGGGGAATCAAGAATAGAAAATACGTATGATGATGAGCATCTGTCTTTTGGAGGTATGTCATGGCAGTCAGGATGAAAGGCAGGGATATCCTTTCCATCAATGAATTGACGGGAGAGGAAGTCCGGCAGATTCTTGATACGGCGAAGATTCTCAAGATGAAGAATCAGATGGGGGAGATCTATCAACCGCTCAGGGGGAAAACCCTGGGGATGATCTTTCAGAAATCCTCCACCCGCACCAGGATCTCCTTTGAAGTGGCCATGTGGCAGCTGGGCGGGTACGCCCTCTTTCTCAGCGCCGCCGACATGCAGCTGAAGCGCGGCGAAACCATACCCGACACTGCCAGGGTGCTGAGCCGTTATCTTGATGCGCTCATGATCCGCACGTACGACCACCAGGATGTGGTGGATCTGGCCGCATATAGCGACATACCCATCATCAACGGTCTCACCGACCTGCTTCATCCCTGCCAGGTTCTGGCCGATCTGTTTACCATTGAAGAGAAGAAGGGCCTCCTGGCCGGTCTCAAGCTAGTTTACGTTGGAGACGGCAACAATATGGCCCATTCCCTCATGTACGGCGGGGCAAAGGTGGGGATGGATGTCACCATCTGCTGCCCGCCGGGGTACACACCCGATGCCGGGGTGACCCGTCTGGCCGAAGCGGATGCCGCGGTCAGCGGCGCATGCATAAAAATAAGCCATGATCCCGCCGCCGCCGTGGAAAAGGCCGATATTATCTATACCGATGTCTGGGCCAGCATGGGCCAGGAGGAGGAGCACGCCGAGCGGGTAAAGATCTTCGCCCCTTACCAGGTCAACCGGGCCCTTCTGGACAGGGCCAAAGCCGATACCCTGATCATGCACTGCCTGCCTGCTCACCGGGGTGAAGAAATAACCGATGAAGTGATTGAGGACCGACGATCTATCGTCTTTGATGAAGCCGAGAACCGCCTTCATGTGCAGAAGGCCATTCTGGCGCTGGTTATCTAACAAAACCAAAAATCAAAGGAGTGCCGACGATGGATCTGGGTACAAATGTGATCATTATGGGCGCCGCCGGGCGCGATTTTCATAATTACAACCTTTTTTTCAGGGACAATCCCCGGTACCGTGTTATTGCTTTCACTGCCGCACAGATTCCCGATATTGCGGGACGGCTCTATCCCGCTTCCCTTGCAGGTTCCCTTTATCCGGAAGGAATCCCCATCTACCCGGAAAATGACCTGATCAGGCTGATCAAGGAAAATGAGGTCGGCGAGGTGTTGTTTGCCTACAGCGACGTGACTCACAACTATGTCATGTCCAAAGCTTCGCAGGTGATGGCGGCCGGGGCCGATTTTAAACTGCTGGGGCCAAAATCAACCATGCTCAAGTCATGCAAGCCTGTTGTTGCCGTGACCGCAGTTCGTACCGGAGTGGGCAAAAGCCAGACCACGCGGCGGGTATGTGAGATATTGAAAAAGAAGGGGAAAAAAGTAGTCGTGGTGCGCCATCCCATGCCTTACGGGGATCTGAACGAGCAGGCGTGCCAGCGTTACGGCTGCCACGAAGATCTGGATCGCTTCAAATGCACTATAGAAGAACGCGAAGAGTATGAACCTCACCTTGACTGCGGGGTGATTGTCTATGCCGGCGTGGACTACGGCCGGATCCTTGCGGAGGCGGAAAAAGAGGCCGATGTGATTGTCTGGGACGGGGGAAACAATGATTTTTCTTTCTATCAGGCTGATCTCTACATCACTCTGGTGGATCCGCACCGGCCCGGTCATGAACTTTTGTATCACCCCGGGGAGACCAACCTGCGCCTTGCCGATGTTATTGTGATCAACAAGGAAGAAACGGCCAGCTTTCATGATATCGGCACTGTCCTGGAAAATATACAGCGGGCCAACAGCAAAGCCGTGATTGTTGAAGCCGCCTCGCCCATTTTCATCGAGGGTGAAAACGGCATCAGAGGAAAACGCGTTCTCGTTGTGGAAGACGGTCCCACACTGACGCATGGGGAAATGGCTTACGGCGCCGGGGTGATCGCGGCAAAGAAATTTGGCGCCGCCGGGCTGGTGGACCCGCGGCCTTTTGCAGAGGGTACGATCAAAGAGGTGTTTGGAAAATACCCGCATATGGGGGCCTACCTGCCGGCCATGGGCTACGGGGAGCAGCAGGTGCGCGATCTGGGGCTGACCATCAACCGTTCCGATGCCGAACTGGTGGTCATCGCCACCCCCATCGACCTGCGGCGGATCATGGATCTGGAGAAGCCGGCCCTGAGGGTGAAATACGAACTGCAGGAGCTGGGCCGGCCCACACTTTCAGATCTGCTGGCCCGGTTTTAGGGCATTGTAACAGCCCTCCCCCCGGGGGAGGGTTTCTTTTTGGGGCGGCCCCCATGCCGGTCAGAACTGTGAAGGGTGCTGTCTGTTTCTTTCAGGACAGTGTGGTAAAATAAAAACAAAATATTAGTGGAGGCTTTAACCATGATTGATCTGCGGAGCGATACGGTAACCCAACCCACTGAAGAGATGCGCAGGGCAATGGCGGAAGCGGAGCTGGGCGACGATGTGTACGGCGAAGATCCCACGGTTAACCGGCTGCAGGAGCTTGCCGCTGAAATGCTGGGAAAGGAGGACGCCTTGCTGGTGACGAGCGGCACCCAGGGGAACCAGGTGGCCATACTTGCTCACTGCTGCCCCGGCAGCGAGGTGATCATAGAGGAGGAGGCGCATATATTCTATTACGAGGCCGGAGCGGCTGCGGCCCTGGCCGGTGTGCAGTTCCGCACCCTCAAGGGCGAAAGAGGCGCCCTCGATGCCGCAGGGGTCAGGGAAGCTATTCGCGAAGAGAATATCCATTTCCCTCCCACCTCCCTGATTTGCCTGGAAAATACCCACAACCGCGCCGGCGGGGCGGTAATACCCCTGGAAAAAATGGAGGCCATACATGAGACAGCCCGTGAACATGCAGTCCCGGTGCATCTCGACGGAGCGCGCCTGTTCAATGCCGCCGTTGCCGCGGGCGTACCTGCGCACCGAATTGCCGCCTGCGCCGATTCGGTGCAGATCTGCCTGTCAAAAGGACTGGCCGCCCCCGTGGGTTCGCTTGTTGCCGGCACGCGTGAATGGATCGCCCGGGCGCGTCGCTGGCGTAAACGCCTGGGCGGCGGGATGCGCCAGGCCGGGATCATTGCCGCACCGGGCATCATTGCACTGCAAAAAATGGTGGATCGCCTGGCCGAAGATCATGCCGGTGCAAGATACCTGGCCGGAGAACTGTCCGCAATGCCCGGAATAGTGCTAGATCCCGGGCTCGTTGAAACAAATATAGTTGTAGCGTCGCTTGAAAAAATGAAGGCGGCGGAGTTCTGCGCCGCCCTGGAGGAAAGAGGCATTCTGGCCAGTCCTTTTGGCAGACGCCAGGTTCGCTTCGTTACC
>JAPXLS010000141.1:0-5926 GCA_033809435.1 Bacillota bacterium | reverse complement strand
GAACACCAGGGATTTTTTGAATCTGTGCGAATATGTGGCCCGGGCCTCGGGACGGTCCCTGTACCCGAGCAAGCCCATTGTCGGCTCCAACACCTTTGCCCATGAATCGGGAATCCATGCCGACGGCGTTCTGAAGAATCCGGCCACGTACGAGGTCTTCAGCCCGGAGGAGGTGGGGATGCAGCGCCAGATCATTCTGGGCAAGCATTCGGGAAGCAGGGCTGTAAAGATGAAGTTCGAGGAGTACGGCATTGCCCTCTCCGATGAGGAGGCCAATGATATTCTCGCCATGGTCAGAAGCGCCACCGTTGACATGAAGCGGCAGCTCTTTGACAAGGAGCTCATGTATATATACGAGGATTACCTTTATGATCAGAAAAGGTCTCCGGGAAACTCAAATCGATCCGGGGGGTAGAATAGAATGGGGATTCAAATACCGAAAGGAGATGGATGCGATGTTTGACGATTTTGTTTCCGCCACCCTCGGTCTGTTCATCCTGAGCAGGGAGAAGGCCGAAGAGCTTTTCGATATGCTGGTAGAAAAGGGCGAGCTGCAGCGCGATGATGCGCAGAAGCTGCTGGGCAGGATGGCCGAAAAGGGGAAAGAAGAGAAGGAGCGTCTTGCCGGGCAGCTCAAGCAGTGGAAAGAGAAGATGGAGAGCTCCTGGAAACAGAAGTTTGTCAGCCGCGATGATCTGGAGCGGGTGGAAAAGAAGATTGATGAACTGGCGGCGCTGATCAAAGATAAACTGCAATGAAGTTGAGATTGGGGCCTCTGCGGCAGCTGCGCCACCTGGGGCGATATCGCAAGATCCTGAGGGTCTTGATCAGGTACGGTTTTGCCCAGGTCCTGGATCAGCTGCGCCTGTTTGGCCTGAGGGAGAAGATTTTCCTGCGGAGGCGGAAAATGGAGGAGGCGGCGCCTCCGGGGGTGGAGACGCGCCTGCGCATGGCCCTGATCGAGCTGGGGCCGGCATTTGTCAAGCTGGGACAGCTCCTGAGCACCCGCTCCGACCTGCTGCCCCCCTCGTACATAGAAGAGCTCTCCCGGCTGCAGGATCGTGTGCCTGCATTTCCATCGGAGCAGGTGCAGCGGATCCTGGCCGCTGAACTCAAGTCCGCACCGGAAAGCCTTTTTGCCCGCTTCGACAGTGAACCGCTGGCGGCGGCATCAATCGGACAGGTGCACCGGGCCCTACTGCACAGCGGCGAAGAGGTTGTGGTCAAGGTCAAGCGACCCGGCGTTGATGAAACCATAAAGAGGGATCTGGACATCCTGACCGACCTGGCCCGTTTTGTTGACAACAGCACCGGCCTGGGCCCCCTGTACCGGTTCACCCGCATTGCGGAAGAGCTGAAGCAGATCCTGCTCCGGGAGCTGGACTATACCGCGGAGGCGCGCCATGCGGAGCGATTTCGCCACAATTTTGCCGGGGAGGCGCGCATCCGCTTGCCCCGTGTTTTTTGGGAAAATACCACGCGCAATGTGCTGACCCTGGAGTACCGCGAGGGGGTCAACCTCAACCGCTACCTGAAGGAGCCTTCGCCGGAACCGCCGCCGCAGGAGGTGGCGGCAATCCTGGCCGATGCATTTTTCAAACAGGTTTTTGTGGACGGGTTTTTTCACGGTGATCCCCATCCCGGCAATATTGCCGTGCTGCCCGACGGCACCCTTTTTTTCATGGATTTCGGCTCGGCAGGCTATATCAGCGAGGCGGTGCGGGGCAAATTCGTGATTATCGCCCGTGCCTTGAACAGTGTAGATACGGCCACCGTTGTTGATGAGCTCCTGGACTTTGCCTTTGTGCCGCCGGGCATCAACCGCCTGGAGCTGCTCCGCGATATTGACGAACTGCAGGAGCAGTATTTCGAGGTCCCCCTGCAGAATATTGTGGCCGGAGAGGTGATCCGCAAACTCATGCAGATAGCGGTGAAACACCGGCTGCGCTTTCCCCATGATTTTTTGCTCCTCTCCAGGGCCATGGTGGTGCTGGAGGGGACGGTGGCGCGCCTGGATCCGGATTTCAACCTGGCCGGTGCGGCCAAAAAATTTGCACCGGCGCTGCAAAGGCGGCAGCTCAAGCTGGAGGCAAGGCGCCTGCGGGGCACGCTGCGCGGTTACCGGCGGCTGCTGGAGGCCTTTCCTGAACACGCCGTCGAGCTCATGCGCAGCTCTACGGCCGGCGAGCTGAAATTCAAGCTGGAGCTGCCCCAGGTTGACAGGGTCATGGAAACGCTCAAGCATATGGGCAACCGCCTGGGATTCAGCATAGTTCTGGCCAGCCTGATCATTGCCCTCTCCCGGAATATCAAACTCGGCGCCATTACCTGGCTGGAGCGGATTCCCCTGAGCGAGATCGTGCTCATCGGCGCCCTGCTGGCCGGACTCTGGTGGATATTTGCCGTTTTTCGATCAGGGAGGCTCTGATGGAAGTGGAAGGAAGAGCCAGGAGGGATGAACAGGGATGAATGATAGAGTGTATGCCGCTGCCGATGTGGGGGGAACGAAGATCCTGCTGATGCTGGCGGGCCCGGATCAGGATGTAATCCTGCGGCGCAGGCTCTCCACTCCGGCGGAAGCAAGACCGGCACAGGTGGTCGGGGCTCTTGATGAGGCATTGACGGGAGCGCTGCAGGAGGCGGGAAGGGAGCGGCGGGAACTGGCGGGGTTGGGTGTCTGCATTGCCGCGCTGCTCGATCACGAGAAGGGGATTATTTACGAGGCGCCCAATCTGGACTGGCATGAACCCGTTCCTTTCAGGGATCTGCTGGGGGACCGCTTTGATTGTCCCCTTTACCTGGAAAATGACGCCAATGCCGCCATTTTGGGCGAGGCAAGGTACGGTGCGGCGCGCGGCCACCGCCATGCCGCCTACATCACCATCAGCACCGGTATCGGCGGCGGGCTGTACCTTGACGGAAAGATCTACCGGGGCAGCGGAGGTTTCGCCGGTGAAATCGGACATGTGAAACGCTTTGGAAAAGGGCGCCGCTGCGGTTGCGGCGGAAGCGACTGCCTGGAGACCTGGGCCTCCGGTGAGGGAATTGCCCGCAGCGCCAGGGAGCTGTGGGACGAGAGCGATCCCGTTATCGGGCCGCTGGGCACCGCCGCAGTTTTCGATCTGGCCGCTTCGGGGAACAGCCTTGCCCGCTCGATCATCGATAACGCCGTGGAGGATATCGGCACTGCCCTGGCCAATCTGGTGACGCTGTTGAATCCTTCCTGCCTGGTGCTGGGAGGAGGCGTGGCCAGGCACAGGCCTTTTCTTGTCGAAGCGCTTCAGCAAAAGATCAATGACCTGGCCATACCCCCCACAGTGCGCATATCACGGGTCAAGGTGGTTGCCGCCCGGCTCGAACCGGAGGCCGGCGCCTGGGGCATGTACGCAATGATGTCGGGTGAATAGAGTATGGAGATGCCGGAATTTTTAATGGCAATTCAACAATTTGGCGGTGAGCTGGTCCGGAGTTACGGTCTCTGGGGCGTTGCCGCAGCCATGCTCATGGAGAGCGCCGGGGTCCCCTTTGTCTCCACAGTGGTGCTGCTGACGGCAGGGGGCATGGTTCTAGGCGGCAAAGCAACCTTCCCGGAGCTGCTGCTGGCCTCCACTGCGGGGATCATTCTGGGGAGCGCCGTCAGCTACATCGTGGGTTTCCTGGGCGGCAGCCTGGGGCGGGTGATGGGAAATCATCTTCGCAACCACCGGACGGCCGGGAAACGGGCGGCCGAGCCTTCCCGCTGGAGGAAGGTTTATGATTTTATCGAGAAGTACGGCACCTATTCCATATTTGTGGGGCAGCTCTGGGGAGTGACGCGCACTTTCATCTCCTTTCCCGCCGGGGCGATGCACATGAACCCTGCTGTTTTTATTCTCTCCACCGCCCTCGGCGGAGCCTTGTTCAGCCTCTGGATCATCGGCTGGAGTGTAATCTTCACCGGAGCGGCAGGACTGTTTTTCCGCATCCTGAGAGCGCTTCACTCGCTTTCACCCTGGGTCTGGCCGGTGCTGCTTCTCTGCGCCGTCCTCCTGATCTATCTCTACCGCCGCATGGGTTTAAAAATTCCCCTGAACGCGCTGCTGGCCCGTTTCCGAAAGCGCTAACAAGCTGCAGTTGAGCAGCAGGAGCGAGCAGCACTCGCCCGGGGCCAGCCGCAATGTTCCCTCTCATCAGGTTTGAGCACAGGCCGGGATGATAATGATGAGTCAAATCCTCCGTCCCCTTGACTCACGGCGCACTATACCTTTTTAACAAAATGGCAGATCATGATGTAGTCCAGCAGCGATATGATGACAAAGCTGAAGGTATAGCCGCAGGTGACGCCGCTGATTCCCCAGCGGGGCAAAGCGGTGAGATAATAGATCAGGGCCAGGCTTACCGCCGTTCCCGACAGATCTGCGGCCACGGCATAAGCGGGTCGCCCCATGCCGTGCAGGATGGCGGCGGTGGTGAACTGCAGGTAGGCAAAGGGGGCGATGGGGGCCAGTTTTGTAACCAGCCCCGCTGATGCAGTGCTGCTGTACAGCGCAGCCGTAAGGGGATCTGCGGCCAGGTAGAGCAGCGCCGCAGAAAGCGAGCCCACCGCCAGTGTTCCCCAGAGAGACAGATTGACCAGACTTTCCAGGCGGCCGCGCCGGCGCAGGGTTACCGCACCGGCAATGGCGGGCACCAGGGTGGTGGTCAGGGGGATGATCAGAACCGTGGGCAGGAAAAGCAAGGGCAGCGCCATCCCTGCAAAGTGGCCGAAAAGTGTGGTAGCCGTGCCGACAGCAAAGCCGGCGGCCTGCAGCCGCCCCGGAATCAGCAGCGACTCCACGGTCTGGGTGATGGATGTGCTCAGGCGGATGAGCAGTATGGGCAGGGCCAGGGAGAAGAGCTCGCCAAGCATGGAGGGGGAGGGGCGGCAGGCCGTAAGATGCATTTTTCTCTCCTCAGCGGGCTGCATCAGATAGAGAACGGCCAGGCAGGCCATCTCACCGGCGATGATGCCCCCGAAAAAACCGGTAATGGCTTTTTCCAGGCCCCGGGGAAATAACATGCAGGCTGCAGCCAGACCGACGCCGACGCGGACCACCTGCTCGGCAACCTGGGACAGGGCGGTGGGGGCCATCTTGCCCTGCCCCTGGCTGTCGCTGCGTAAAATCGAGGAGACGGAGGAGAAGATAAAAGCAGCCGGCATGAGCCGCAGAAAGCCGATAATGCGCCGATCAGGGACAAAGTGCAGGGGAAGGGAAGGCGTCAACCAGATCAGCGCCGAGACAACGGCAACTGCGGCCAGGACAAGGCAAAGGCTGAGCTGCCTGACCCTGCGCCGGCCGGCAATGTCGCCCCTGGCGCAGCGGTCGGCAACCATCTTGGTTACCGCACCGGAGAGGCCCAGTCCGGCAATGACCGCCAGCAGGCCGTACAGGGGGATGATCATGGCAAAGAGGCCCAGTCCCTCGGCCCCGATGAGACGGGCCAGGGCCATCCGGTTTGCCAGTCCGATGATGCGAACCGCGATCCCAGCCGCCGCCAGCTGAAGGGTCCCCCGGATCAACGATGATTTAAGATCCCCGCTGCGCATAACACTATTATTCTTATGCGCTGCCCCCGGCCTCGAGAAGCGCGCGCCGATCTGACGGATAGATCATCCAGCCGGAGGAAATGAAAGGCATGGACGGGGGGGTCACAGGGCATGCAGTATTGCCCGGGCAAGCGCACAATTCGGCAAAATTCGTTTACTCTTGCCCCATGATCATGTTACCTGCCGCCGGGGATGGCGGCCCGGGCAATTCTGGACATGGTCCGGCCTACTTTCTCAGCCCAGAGGGGATCTGCAGCATAGCGCGGCCCTATGGCCACCAGGTTGTCCCCCCGGTAGCCGCGCGAACCGCGGTTCAAATAGCGGTTGCGCAGCATTCTGGCCGCATAGTATATGCATTCA
>JAPXLS010000140.1:0-5986 GCA_033809435.1 Bacillota bacterium | reverse complement strand
ATCATCCCCTCGGCAAGATCTGCCAGGCGGGTAATGCCGGCCCGGAAGAGAGGCGGCGGCAATTCGCTCCGCGGATCGCGTCCCGGCTGCTGCAATGCGGCAATGATATCGCGCACCGTGGGCAGCCCCGCATTCAGTTCGGCGGCCAGCGATTCCGGATCGAGGGCGGCCAGTGCTTCGGTTTTCCCCCCTGCCCGCGCGTATATTCTTTCAGCCAGCGAATAGGATTCGGGATGCACTGCAGTATTATCCAGGTGATTTTCACCGCCGGCAATGCGCAGAAAACCTGCGCACTGCGTATAGGTCCCCCGGCCCAGGCGGGGCACCTCCAGCAACTCTCTCCGTGAGGTAAATTTACCCCGCTCCTCCCGGCAAGCCACGATGCTCCTGGCTACAGCGGGTTTGATCCCCGCCACATGGCTGAGCAGGGCATGGGAAGCGGTGTTCAAATCCACGCCCACGCTGTTCACGCAGGATTCCACCACACCATCAAGGGCTGCGGCCAGCCGGGCCTGGTTCACGTCATGCTGGTACTGGCCCACCCCGATGGATTTTGCCTCGATCTTGACCAGCTCCGCCAGCGGATCCTGGACCCGCCGGGCGATGGAGACAGCGCCCCGCAAGCTCACGTCCAGTTCAGGCAACTCCTCACGGGCCAGGGGTGAAGCCGAGTAAACCGAGGCTCCCGCTTCACTGACAATAGCGTAGGATACCCGGTGGGGCAATGACGGCAGCAGGGCGGCTACAAACTCTTCCGTCTCCCGGGAAGCGGTGCCATTGCCGATGACGATGATCTCTACATGATGGCGCTCCACCAGGCCGGCCACGGTCCGGGCGGCCTCGTCGGTGCGGCGCTGCGGGGGATGAGGAAAGATGGTTGCCGTATTCAATAGCTTGCCGGTACCGTCGACTATCGCCGCCTTGCAGCCTGTGCGGAAGCCGGGATCAAGGCCCAGGACAATCCGGTCCCGGACAGGAGGCTGCAGCAGCAGCGCTCTGAGGTTGGCGGCAAATACCCGGATGGCCTGCTCACCGGCCTGCTCCGTTAGTGTGGAGCGAATTTCCCGCTCCATGGCCGGAGCGACAAGGCGCCGGTATGAATCCTCCACCGCCTCCTGCAGATGGGAGGCAAAGGGAGAATCCGGATCGGAGGGATAGAGCCGCAGCATGGCGGCAATGCAGCGTTCGGCAGGCAGCTCCAGTTTGACCGTGAGCAGCCCTTCCCGCTCACCGCGGTTGATGGCAAGGATGCGGTGCGAGGGTATGGTGGCCACGGCTTCCTGGAAATCGCTGTACTGCTCGTACACACCGGCCTCTACTCCGGCGGCCCTATGTGTAGCGATCGCTCCATATTTCTGCGCCCTCGCGCGCACCAGCCGCCGGATGCGCGGATCATCGGAGATTGTCTCCGCCGCAATATCACGAGCGCCCTGCAAAGCCGCTTCCGCATCGCCAATCTTTCCTTCATCGATAAGCGGAGCAACTGCCTCATCAAGCGAACAGAGCGCCTGTTCAAGAATCAGCCCGGCCAGGGGAGCCAGCCCTTTTTCACGGGCGATGGAGGCGCGGGTACGCCGCTTGGGCCGGAAAGGCAAATAAATATCCTCGATCTCCTGCAGGCGCTGTGCCCCGGCAAGGGACAGCTCTATTTCAGGAGTAAGTTTATCCTGCGCCGCAATCAGCTGCCGCACCTCCCCGCGGCGCTCCTCCAGGTTCCGCAGGTAACGCAGCCTGTCCTCGAGGCGCCGCAGCAGATCCTCGTCAAGCTCGCCTGTAACTTCTTTGCGGTAGCGGGCAATAAAGGGAATGGTGTTCCCTTCGTCAAGCAGGGCCGCCGCGCTGCGGACCTGCCCCTCCTTGATGCCCAGTTCTCCAGCCAGCCGTCCAGCAATCATTTCATGAACGCTTTGAGTCAAAGTATATTCTCCCTTCAGCAATGGCTATATCTACAGTTTAATATGCCCGGCCCGGAAAACCAACGGTTTTTTGGACTGAGGCGTCTCATCCCTGAAAGGAAACCCCGCAAGCTGGCGTCCGACCGCAGGGCAACCTCGTTCAATCGAAATATCCGGAGATCAAACCAGGCCCAATCATGGAAACCGCCTTGCCGGGCAGCCAGGAGACAGAGGGAATGGCGCTGCACGGAAATGATCCGCGGGCGGGCAAAGCCAGTCCAGGAGATTTCTACTGAAGAGGGACAGCTTCCTGCTCCAGGCGAACTCTCTTTTCGATCATGAGGCGGATGAGGGGATGGAAGGGGGTGTAGGCGGGGTCCTCCAGGAGAGCGGCAAGCTTGGCCAGGTAGGCTTTGCCCAGGGGCTGCCCCAGGTGGCAGCAGCGCTGGTAGGTAGGCACATCCATCAGGAAGGGCTGGAAGGGAATCCCTGTTTTCGTCTTCAGGTGGTGCCAGATCTGGAAACCTCCCAGATCCAGATCGCCCCAGTGCAAAAAAGGGACAGGCCGGTTCTCTTTTTTAAAATACGCGTATAGCTTTTCCAGCAGTATGCGGCGGCCGCGGTTGTGGTAGCCGCCCAGGTAGATCGCCAGATGCCCCGGTGTCCCTTCACGCAGGTACTGGTAAAACGAGGTCTTGTTTTCTACAGTTATCACAGCGGCTGCCTTGCTCGCAACGATCTCCAGCCCGCGGGCCATCTCCACCGGCAGCCCCAGATCGGGATAAAAAGCCGCCAGGTCAACCTCTCCCCTGGGAGTGCGGAATACAAGGGATCCGGACAGCAAAATATGGCCGGGATGGTCGATAATGCCCCGCTCGGCCAGCAGGGCGGTATCGTCAAGCCCGGCCTCCCCGGGCGGAAGGCAAAAGGTGCGGGCCAGCTGGAGAATGCCGCTCTGCAGCTGCTCCCAGCGCTTGGAATCCCCGTACAGGCGCGCGCTCAGAAGGCGCCTGGCAATATCACCATCCCTTTTTTCGAAAAGAGCCCCCAGTCCCCTGAGATATTCCAGCAAGAGCCGCGGCTGCTCCGCTTTCAACGGCGGCGGCAGCGTCTGCAGCAGGGCCAGCCGCTCGCCCAGCTCCCGGCAAAAGCTGCACAGCTCCGCCGGGGCCGCTTTTTCATATTCCGCCAGAAGGGCGGCCGCCTCCCGGTAGAACAGCTTCCGGGGCCTCCGGTCCAGAGCCCGGTACACCGCGGGAAGGGCATCTTCCACCAGCGCTACCCGCTGCAGCGTGTTGCCGCGATCAAAGCGAACCCAGTCCAGCTCCACCCAGCGGAGGCGCTCCAGCGCCTCCATCTCCTGGTTGAACATGAGGCGAAAGCTGCTGTCACTGACATGAAAATAGGGCGGAAAGCCCCTTTTGTTGATAGGCAGCAGGATCCGGCGGGCGCTTTTGCCCGGCCGGCCGTAATCACGGCGGCGCTCATAACGGTCGAGAAGCGCATGAAGCACCTCTCCCTGATGCACACTCAGCTCCATCTCTCCAGATCCTTCCTGCTGACTCGCTCGATAAAGCTGTTGAAACCGTCTCGCATGACGATAAGATTGGTGTTCATGTAGGGGACGATGAGCTGGATCCGGCCGGTGGGGGCGACAACGACGGCCTGGAACCCAAGATTTTTCATGAAAGCAACTGCTTCCTCGATGCGGTCGGCATCCATGCGGTTGAAAGCTTCGTCAAAAACGACCAGGCGCAGGGTGTCGCTCTTCCGGTAAAGCTGGTAAGCCTGGTAGAAGGAGGCCAGGATGGCCACGTAAAAAGGAACCTGCGTCTCGCCGCCAGATTTGTCGCGGGCTACTTTTGAAAAGTAACTCTTGTGGTTGTGCGTATCGGTGATGATAATATCAAAATCGAGGTAGGTGCGGTAGTCGGTGAGAGCCTGTACATTTACCGAAAAATCGTCCCCCTCGCGGGTGATCTCGTTGAAAAGATCGGTGATGGTCTCCCCGTGCTTCTGGAAAAAAGTCTCCCGGAAAATAGAGCCCTGGTACACACCCCGATCCATGATCATTTCATAGTAGCGCCGGGTATCCTGACTCGGGGTCAGGCTGAAGCGGTAAGCATCGGTGCCGAAGCGCATATCTTTAAGCGCCCGGTTCAGTTCCTTGATCTCCTCGCGGGCCAGTTTGATGAATTCACCCAGCCGGGCCACAAAGTTCTCCTGAAAGCTCTGCTCCGCCTGCTCTCGCGCTTCCCGCGCCCGGACCTCGTAGTCCTGCAGGTGGCTCTCCACCAGGAGCTGCAGCCGCTGCCCGAATGTTTCGTTGTCCTCCGCCGCCGGATCACCGGAAAAATGAAAGCTGTACACGAATTCGGTGCGCAGCTGGACCAGGTCCGACCGGCGCCTGGCAATGCGGGTTTCGGCTCCCATATTGCTGTTAACATAATTTTGCTGCAATTCGGCCGGGCTTTTCCGCGCCGCCTCGCGTTCCCATTTCCTGACACACTCTTCCTGCAGCGGTTCGAACAGGGCGGCAAGGTAAGCCTCACAGGCAGCCCTTTCCGCCTCCACCGTCTGCAGCAGCTCTTCAACGATGCCGGTCAGGCTTTCTATTTTTGCCCTGAGCCCGCCCCGCTCTTCGGCGGCCTGATCCAACTTCTCTTTCAGTTTGTCCAGGGTGTCCCCCTGCCTGTCCAGCTCCTTTTTCAGCTCTTTCAGCTCGCTGAAATCAAGAGAGAGCAACTCCCTCTGCCGCGCGGCCTGCTCCTCTTCCAGCACCGGCCTGGCCTTAAGCTGTTCCACAGTCTGCGACCAGGCGCGGTAGCGATCTCTTTTATCCAGGGCCAGGCGCCCCAGGGATGCGGCGGCGGCAATGCAGCGCTCCGCCTCTGCCAGCGAGCACTCCGCCTTTTGAAGCTCTTCCTTTTTACGGGCCAGCTGATAACGGATGGCCTCTCTGCCGATATAGGGTAGTTCAAAATGATCCCGGGGAATCTGCCTGAGGCTGTGGTCCCGGTAAAGTATCCCCTCCGGCGTGACCGCCGCCGCATGCTCTTCGAGCTCCTCCACCGAATCGCACTTGATCACATCTCCCAGCAGCCGGGCGGCATAGGCCTCAACATAGTCAATCTCTGCGGCGATCTCCAGGGCCAGGCTTCGCTCGCGCGGCGGGTGCGCCTCATCGAGCAGGCGCTCCGTATTCACCAGGCCCACATTTTCCAGTTTGGAGTTGAGCCTCTCCCGCCGGTACAGGTTCAGCGCTGCGTTAAAATATCCCGGAGGAGCCACAATGTCGAACTTTTGGGGATAGAGGCATCCTTCGATGGCATTTCGCCAGGCTGGATCGCGAATTTCTATGGCCTCGCAGAAGATATGAACAGGGACCGGTTCCCCGGCCGGAGTGCGCAGTTCCTGCTCCAGGATTTGCTTCAGCCGCATGGCCGGCGACTGACTGCCGAGAATCTGATTTTTGGAGAGGCCGCGCAGATCTTCATTGAGGCGCGCAATCTGCTTCCGGAGCTCCTGCGCCTCCTCCTCACAACTGTTTTTGTGCAGAAGAAGCCACTCCATGGCCCTCTGCCAGTCCGCGGCCAGCTCCTCCCAGTCTTCGGGATAGCCCTTTTCCGGTGCGCCGGCCGCAGCCAGCCATCTTTCCACTGCCGACGGCAGCGGTTGGCTCAACGGCGGCGGGGCATCAATGCACTGCAGCACCCGGAGCAGATCGTCCCCTTCGCCGGCCTCCTGCCTGAACTGGCTGCTTAAATTCTTTTCCAGCTGCCCCAGCCGCACCAGTTCTTCGCTCAGTTCCCTCAGGCACCGCTGCAGCTCCTGTTCCCGTTTGAACGATTCGTTGTCCTCAATCTCCGTCCTCAACCTGCCGATCTCTTTTTCTAGGGATTGCAGCTGCCCCCTGTCCCGCTCGATTTGCTCCAGCAGCGCTTTCAGAGCTTGCTCCGCCTCTTCCCTTTCCGCTTTTTTTTGCCCGGCCCGGGCCTGCTGCAGCTCCAGGCTAGCCCGCCGTACCATGTAGCCGCCCAGATCCAGCTGACGGCGGAGCTTTACAATATCATTGTAGACCTCCTCGATCT
>JAPXLS010000139.1:0-6037 GCA_033809435.1 Bacillota bacterium | reverse complement strand
CCATCTCGCGATCCTCGCGGCGCAGAAGGATACTCCGCTGGACAATGGTTACGGGAACGCCGAAGGCGGCAAAGATGGTGGCCATTTCCAGGGCGATAACGCCGCCGCCGATGACAGCCAGGCCGGAGGGAAGCCCGGTCAGGGCCAGCGCCTCCCGGGAGTAGATCACCCCGGGCAAATCCATCCCGGGTACGGGGGGCACGATCTCGCTTCCACCGGTGGCAATGATCAATTTATCCGTCCCGGCAATGCGCCCCTCCCCGCCCGGCAGGGTCACCTGGATCCTTCTTTCCGGAAGCAGATCGGCCCGGCCGGTCCAGACCTCCACTCCGGCGGCCTTGAGCAGCCCCTCCAGGCCGCCCACAAGATGCTCCACCACGGAGACCTTGCGCTCCTGAATCCGGGCATAGTCGAAACCGACCTCGCCGGCATGGATGCCAAAGGCGGCGGCGCCCTTGAGATTGCGATAGAGTGCTGCGCTGTGCAGCAGGCTCTTCGTGGGAATACAGCCGTGGTTTAAGCAGGTGCCGCCCAGGCGCTCTTTCTCGATCAGAAGCGTTTTCAGGCCCAGCGCAGCGCCCCGCAGCGCAGCACTGTAACCTCCCGGCCCCCCGCCGATAACGGTAAGCTGAAACTGTTCCATCATCAATAACCTCCTGTTCCACATGTATCAGGGGAACGGTTCTCCTGATCTATACCGGAGTAACGCCTCCCGAATACACCATCCTGTTTGAAATGGAAATCCGGCCCGCCAATTCATCTGCAACAGCTCCAATAACAGGCAAATGCCCCCCCTGTAGGGTTGGGTCTTTTTTCTACCCTAGTGCTGTTTGATCCATTCTATATCGAAAAGACGGGCAAAGCTCGCCGCCAGAGCGGCGGCCAGCTCATCCTTGCCGATATTGTAGCCCAGATCGAGAAGCCCTGCGGCGCTGTGCCCCAGGTTCTCAAGATAAACATCCTGCGGACAAAAACAAGATCCCTCGCTGCGCTCGGGATGACAGGGAACTGGCCGGCGCCCGGAATGGTCCCCGGTAAAGCTTGCGACAGGGCGGTGTCCGTTAAAACCGGCGCCCGCCTGGTATTCAGGATAGCCGGATGCAGGCAGACCCTCGTGATAATAGTGCCTGGGCTGAAAGCGCAGGATCTGCCGGTAGGCTTGAATGGGCAGCTCCATCAATATGGAGCCATGCTGCAGAAGCATTCCCTCCCGGCGCATCTGTGCGCTGCCCACCACTTTTTTGCCCCGTACATGCAGCTCGTATGCCGAGGGCGAATCGAAGCAGGAGCCCGGGGCCAATCCGGCGCCCTGGCTTTTTTCAGAGCTCAGCTGCGCTTCAACCCCCAGCCGGGCAAAGGCATCCAGCAAAGCCCCGCTGATAAAACGGTAGGCCGGCACCACCCCCGCCGGTACAAGACTGCGCCTGTCTGGAATGGCAAGACTGTAAGTCAGCTCCCGATCGTGCAGCACCGCACGCCCCCCGGTGGGGCGGCGGACAATATCTATACCCAGGCGGCGGCATGCCTGCACATCGGCCACCTCTTCAGCTTTCTGAAAGCGGCCCAGGGAGAGGGCAGGCGGCGCCCAGCTGTAAAGTCGCAGCGTCGGCGGCGCTGCAGCAGCGGCCACCTCTGCCAGGATCTCCTGATCCCGCCGCATGTTTATCTCCCCCGGTTGGGGTGGATCGTAGAGCAAACGCCACTTGGCTATCAAAAATTAAAACCTCCCGCGATTTTTGAATGAGTCAAATTCAACGTCCCCTTGACTCATTGACTCACCTTGACTCAGGGAAAGGGCGGCGGCGGTTTCAGCGGCGCTCAGGGGGCGGGGGTAGTTGTAGATGAAGCCGCCGGGCCTTTCGTTGAAGTAGGGACGGTTGCAGCCGGGGCAGCCCGCGGTCCGGAAGGCCTCACCGCTACCCAGAAGGCGCTGTATCTCTGCGCCGCCCATTCCGAAGGAGACAAGTCTACCTTCGCTGAAACGCAGGTTATGCCATGAAACATGTTCACACTTCAGCAGGTACAAGAGCGCCTGCATACGGCGGTACGAGTCCGGCTCCGGCGGCGTCCGCCCCTCCAGGGGGGTGCCCCGGAGCGGTGTGAAGGCAAAGAGCCCCAGGGTGATCTTCTCCCGCAGCAGCAGGTGCATGAGTGCGGCCGCCTCCTCTTCACTTTCGCCCAGGCCGCAGATAAGATGCGTGCTCATCCGGCCCGGCCAGAGCCGCGCGCATTCCCGGAGCAGCTCCAGCTGTTTCTTGAAATCGCCGCCCTTGTGCCGGGCATAGATCTCGCCGGTGGCGGCATCCAGGGCGATGGAGAGCCGCTCCGCTCCGGCGTCAAAAAAAGCGGCCGCCTCGGCGACGGATCTCACCGGTGCGGAAAGTGAGAGCGGCAGCCCCACTGCCCCGCTCAAAAGGCTGATCAGCCGGACCAGGGTGCGGGCGCCGCCGGGCTCGCTGACGGCCTGCAGGCAGATTCGCTGCAACTCCCTGCCGGCCTTCCGCTGCAGCCCGGCCATGACCTCTTCCTGTGAAAAGGGAGGCCAGGTGACCCGGCCCAGTTGCCCGGCCCGTCCCCGCGCTTCCCGCGCCTGCGGGCAGAAGGTGCAGTTCATCCGGCAGCTCTCGCCCTGCAGCAGGTAGGCCGTGGTCGGTGCGCTCTCCGCCCGCATCCGGACCAGGCCCAAAAGAGAGGCCGTGCCAAGTGAAATGCGGATCACAGTGCGCAGCACTCCTCCCCGAATGTTACTTTCAGCCCCATCTGAACGGCCAGCCTTTTTGCCGGAGCGGAGGCCTGAACAATTTTGTTCATCCCCATACCCAGGGCCAGGCAATCGAGCTTCTCGCGGTGGCGACCGCCCGGGCGCATGCAGCCCAGGTACAGAGGGGTCTGCGGAAAAAGCGCCCGTGCATGAGCCACAACCTTAGCCGCCTCCTCGGGAGAAGGGGGGGCGGCTCCGGCAAAGGCGGTGCCCGGGGTGGGACGGAAGACGATAAAGCTTATCGCCTCGGCCCCCTCCCGGCGCAGGATCTCCAGTGTGCGGTACTCGCTTTCGATCCGTCCGCCCATGATGCCGATGCAGATATGGGGCGTGACCCGGCAATAGCGGCGCAGATTGCGATAGGCGCGGATATAGTCTTCCGGTGAAGCCTGCAGGCCGTAGACTTTTCTGATGACCGCTTCATCAATGACAAAGTCAAAGGAGACCACCCGGGCAATTTTGCCGATGGCGGCAGCATCTTTTGCGCCGACAAGCCCCGGGTGAAAATTGAGGGAGCCCTTGAGCGACAGCGCTTCCAGCTCCGCCCAATTCTCCCGGTGGGGCACCCTCCCCTGCAGGTTGCAGCCGCCGCTGACCAGAAAACTTTTCATCCCCCGCCCCCTTCGGCCCAGCGCCTCCTCCAGGGAGGCCATTCCCCGCAGGTAGCGCCCTCCGCAGTGCGCGCAGCTCAGATCGCACTTTTCCCCGGTAATGCTTACCGGAAGGGTCAGGCGGGGCGAGACAAATTCCACCCCATCAGGAATAAAGTCACCCCGCCTGTGCTCCCCGGCCACGGCCTGATTCGATTTCACCCCTTTTTCTCCCCGTCCCAGCAGACCCGGGGACTGCGGGCGGCCCTGACCTCGTCAAGACGCCCCACCGGAGTGGTGTGAGGCGCAGAAGTCACCCGCGCCGGATTCTCTTCGGACAGGCGGGCAATCTCCTCCAGGGCTTCAGCAAAACGATCCAGCGTCTCCTTGCTCTCCGTTTCCGTCGGCTCCACCATGAGCGCCTCTTCAACAATAAGGGGAAAGTACACGGTGGGCGGGTGGAAACCGTAATCGAGCAGCGCCTTGGCAATATCGCCGGCCGAGACCCCCTTTTTCCTCTGTTCCCGGGCCGAGATGACAAATTCGTGCATGCAGCGCCGCCCGTAGGGCACAGCATAGCTTTTCTTCAACCGCTCCATAAGGTAGTTGGCATTGAGCACGGCATCGGCGGCCGCCTGCCGCAGACCCGCGGCACCCATCATGACCATGTAGGTGTAGGCCTTCACTATGACGCCGAAGTTGCCGTAGAAACCCTGCACCTTGCCGATGCTCTGCGGCAGATCGTCTTTCCAGAAGTAGGAGCCGCCGGCATCCCTTTCCACCAGCGGCACCGGCAGGAAGGGCACCAGCTTCTCCTTGACCCCCACCGGCCCGCTGCCGGGGCCGCCTCCGCCGTGGGGTGTGGCAAAGGTTTTGTGCAGGTTCAGGTGGACCACGTCAAAACCCATATCGCCGGGCCGGGCGTGGCCCATGATGGCATTGAGGTTGGCCCCGTCATAGTAGATCAGCCCCCCCACCTCGTGCACGGCGGCGGCGATCTCCAGAATATCCTCCTCAAAGAGGCCCAGGGTGTTCGGGTTGGTCAGCATGAGGGCGGCGACCTGGCCGCTCAGATGACGGCGCAGCGCTTCCAGATCAACGAGCCCCCGCTCATCGGAGGGGACCTCCTTGATTTCGTAGCCGGCCATGGCCGCCGAGGCCGGGTTGGTCCCGTGCGAAGAGTCCGGAGCCAGCACGATTCTCCGCTGATCGTTCCTGGACTCGTGATAGGCCCGGATGAGCATCATTCCGGTCAGCTCGCCGTGCGCCCCCGCCGCCGGCTGAAAGGTGACCCGGTCCATGCCGGTAATCTCTTTCAGGTAGAGCTCGGTACGATAAAGCAGCTCCATGGCCCCCTGGACACTCTCGGGCGGCTGGCAGGGGTGGATCGAAGCGAAGCCGGGCAGCCGGGCCGTTTCCTCGTTTACCTTGGGGTTGTATTTCATGGTGCATGAACCCAGGGGATAGAAGCCCGAATCAACGCCGTGGTTGCGCGTCGAAAGGGCGGTGTAGTGACGCACCAGCTCCCCTTCGGTGATCTCGGGCAGCTCCAGGGGGGCCTGACGCTGCATTCGCTCCGGCAGGAGCTCGTGGAGAGGCTTTAGCGGCACATCGGGCTGCGGCAGAGAGCTGCCGCGCCGCCCGGGCGCGCCCAGTTCAAAAAGCAGGGCCTGTTCTTTCCTCATGACCATCCCTCCAGTGCCCCGACAAGGGCGTCAATCTGAGCCCGGCTTTTCGTTTCGGTGACGCAGAAGAGCATGGCCGGGCCCAGCTCCGGATAGAAGGGCTCCAGATCGAGCCCGCCGATAATCTTATGTTCGAGCAGGTGGCGGTTCAGGCGGCCGCCGTCACCCGGCAGCCTGACAGCGAATTCCTTGAAATGCACTCCGGGAAAGGCCTGGGCAAAACCCTGGAGCGCGATAATTCTCTCCCTGGCGTAGGCCGCCTTCTGCAGGGAGAGCTCCGCCACTTCGCGCAAACCCGCCGGCCCCATGGCCGCCAGGTACACCGCTGCGGCAAGGGCATTCAGAGCCTGATTGGAACAGATATTGGAAATGGCCCTCTCCCGGCGGATATGCTGCTCGCGCGTCTGCAGGGTCAGCACAAAGCCACGCCGGCCCTCGCCGTCCACGGTTTCACCCGCAATGCGCCCGGGGATCCGCCGGATCAGCTCCTTTTTGGCGGCAAAAAAGCCGAGCAGGGGGCCGCCGAAGGAGGGGGCGTTGCCCAGACTCTGGCCCTCACCGGTGACGATGTCAGCGCCGTATTCCGCCGGAGTCCGGCAGAGGGCCAGTGAAATGGGGTCGGCCGAGAGCACCAGCAGGGCTCCGTGCTTGTGAGCCGGCGCCGCTGCGCCATCCATCTCTTCGAGCAATCCGAAAAAGTTGGGCTGCTGCAGCAGCAGCGCCGCCGTATCTCCGTCAAGCAGATCCTCGAGCTGCGCATAATCCGTGGTCCCTTCGTGCAGGGGCAGCTCCAGCATCTGCAGGTCGCGCACTTCCAGGTAGCTCTGCAGAACGCGGCGGTAATGCGGGTTCACCGAACGGGAAACGAGTACTTTTTTGCGCCGCGTTGCCGCGCAGGCCGCCACCGCGGCCTCGGCCAGGGCCGAGGCTCCGTCATAGAGGGAGGCATTGGCCGCCTCCATCCCGGTGAGGCGGCAGATCAGGGTCTGGTACTCGAAGAT
>JAPXLS010000138.1:0-6046 GCA_033809435.1 Bacillota bacterium | reverse complement strand
CGCTCTGCGGCCTGGGACGCGCCGCTCCCAACCCCCTTCTCAGCACCCTACGCCTTTTTCGCGATGAATACCTGGCCCACATCAGGGAGCACCGCTGCCCCGCCGGGGTTTGCCGCAGCCTGATGCGACCGGAAACAGATCCGGATATCGAAGAACGCCCTTTCGATACCGTCACCATGGGAGGTCCGAAGCATGCCGAAGCTGTGGATCGATGATCTGGAGGTCCAGGTGGGAGAGGGGACCACCGTCCTTGAGGCCTCCCGTCAGGCCGGCATCGACATTCCCACGCTCTGCTATTTGAAAGATCTAAATGCACCCGCCGCCTGCCGGGTCTGCCTGGTGCAGGTGGAGGGCAGGCCGACTCTGGAGGCGTCCTGCGTGCTCCCGGCAATTGAAGGAATGCGGGTCTTTACACACACCCCCGAAGTGCTCGCTGCACGCAAACAGATGATCGAGCTCCTGCTCTCGGATCACCCCTTTGAATGCCTGACCTGCGAGCGCAACCTCAACTGCGAACTGCAGAGGCTGGCCAAACGCTACGGCATCAGGGATCTATGGATCGAGGGCAGCCGCAATCATTTTCCGGTGGATGATCTCTCGCCCTCTGTGGTGCGGGAGCCGGACAAGTGCATTCGCTGCCGCCGCTGCCTGGCCGTGTGCGAGTATTACCAGGCCGTGGGGATCTACCGGATGGTGGAGCGCTCCTTCAACGCCATTGTCGGTCCGGCGTACAATGGCTCGCTCATGGAGACGCCCTGCATCTACTGCGGCCAGTGCATCACCGTCTGCCCCACGGGGGCACTGCATGAACAGGACTCCACCGCCCGGGTCTGGGAAGCGCTGCGTGATCCCCGCCTGCATGTCGTCGTCCAGACCGCCCCCTCCATCCGCGCCTCCATCGGCGAGGAGTTCGGTTTCCCCGTGGGAACAGCACTGCCCGGATGGATGGTGGCGGCGCTGCGCCGGCTGGGCTTTGACCGCGTTTTCGACGACTGCTTCGGCGCCGATGTCACAGTGATGGAGGAGGCCACCGAGCTGCTGGAGCGGCTGGAGCGCGGGGGACCTTTCCCCCAGTTCACTTCCTGCTGCCCCAGCTGGGTCCGCTTCTGCGAGCTCTTCTATCCCGAATATATTAAAAATCTCTCCGAGGTGAAGTCGCCGCAGCAGATCTTTGGCGCCCTGGCCAAAACCTACTATGCCCGCAAGGCGGGGCTCGATCCAGCCCGCATATTCGTCGTTTCCATCATGCCCTGCGTCTCCAAGAAATATGAACTGCTGCGGCCCGAGATGAACGACAGCGGCTACCGTGATGTGGATGCCGAGCTGAGCACCCGTGAATTCGCCCAGATGCTTTTCCAGGCCGGCATAGATCTGCGCAAGCTGCCGGAAGAAGAATTCGACGATCCTCTGGGCACTGCCAGTGGAGCGGGAATCATCTTCGGCTCCACGGGGGGAGTCATGGAGGCGGCCCTGCGCACCGCCTATGAATGGTTTACCGGGGAGGAACTGGGGAATGTAGAGTTCCTGCAGGTCCGCTCGGACAAGTACAAGGACGCCGAAATCGAGATGGGGGATCTCCGGCTGAAGGTGGCGGTGGCGCGGGGCACCGGGGAGGCCCGCCGCCTCATCGAAGCGATCAAAAAAGGAAACAAAGAGTACCACTTTGTCGAGGTGATGGCCTGCCCGGCGGGATGCGTGGGCGGAGGGGGGCAGCCCATTTACATCGAAACCAACGACTGGAACGAGCAGATCGCGCACCGCTCCAGGCGCAGTCACGGCCTTTATGAATTGGACCGCCGGGCGGAGCACCGCAAATCCCATGACAACCCGGCAGTGCAACAGCTTTACCGTGATTTCCTGGGCCGGCCGGGCAGCGAACTGGCTCACCGCCTGCTGCATACAGGCTACCAAGCACGCCGGCTCTATGCAACGGAGCCACTCCCCAAAAAAGAGCACAAACAGAAAGTATCACCCCTCTAGCTGCCGCCCATCACCGCAATATAGTACAAATTCATCTCTCCTCAACGTTTACTCAGAAGGAGCTCGAAGCGGGGCGGCCTGGTGCGTTTGCCCTTTCCGAAAAGGTCTTTCTTCTCCTCTCCATCCCCGGATATCACCACCTGCAGGCGGTGGGTATTGCGCCCCAGCCATTCAAGGAAACGGGTAAATGCTTCCGCAACCTTGCTTGAGGCAAAGCGCAGCCCTTCGACATTGACCACCAGGTGGAAACAGCGCTGAGGCAAAAGCCTTCGCACGGTACGGATCAGCTCACGCAAATGAAGGCTGCTGATTATTCCCCGCAACCTCAGATGGAAAACCCCTTTGCTCTCGATGAGAAAGATGCGCAACGAAGCTGCGCCCTCTTCCTCCTGCCGCCCTGAGCGTCCTTCTAAAAGCCTGTAGAAAAGAGGCACAGGCTTTGTATCGCCGGCCTGCAGCCCTGCCAGGGCCCGATCAAACCAGCGGCTCTTCCTTTCGAAATGGCGCACCAGGTACCAGCCCACCGAACGATAGAAAGGAGTTTGCCAACCCCTGGTAAAGGTGTTTCTGAACACGTTTCGGAAAGCGTAAAAGCGCTTGAATGCCGCCATGGTCTCCCTCTGCAGCTGTTCAGGCGACATCAGCGCAGGCTGAAAAACGGTGTGGTGCCCATCATAGAGCTCCCACTGCTTCGTCAACAGCCTCCCTTCCGCCTCCAGCTTCTGATAAAGGGGGGTTCCCGGCAGCGGCGTCAGTATAGCAAACTGCAAGCTATCGATGCGGGAATCGAGAGCAAAATCAACGGTATCGCGAATCGTCTGCACCGTATCCGCCTCGCTGCCGAAAATGAACATACCGTGAACCCTGATTCCATATTCATGAAAGCGGCGTACGCACTCGCGGACTTCATCAACGCTCTGCTGCTTGTTCAGGGCGGCCAGTGTAGCGGGATTGATCGATTCCAGACCTACAAAAGCCATATCCCCGCCGGAACATCGCATCAGCTCAAGCATTTCCGGATCCCGGGCAGCCTCCACGCGCATCTGGGCCCCCCAGCTCTTCAACCCCGTTTTGTTGTCGAGCATGCCCTGAAACAGTTCCTTGCTGCGTGCGGGGTTGGCTGTAAAATTATCATCGCAAAAGAAGACGCTGCGCCCCCGGTAAGCAGCCAATTCGTTTAACACACTTTCGGTGCTGCGGAAGCGGTAACGCCGCCCAAACATCAATGTAACGCTGCAGAAATTGCAATTGAAGGGACAGCCCCGCGAGGTCATTACCGGGATAGTGCGGAAGGGTTTTTGACCCCTAAAAAGCGAGAAATCGGGCAGCGGCAACTGATCCATCTCCACCGCCTCTGTAGAGCAGGGATTGTGCACTGCCTCCGGACCGTTCCAGAATGATACCCCCGGTACGCTCCAGGGCAGCCCGCCCCTTTCCAGAGTGCGAAGCAGCGGCACAATGGTTGAATCGGCCTCGCCGCGCACCACGAAATCAGCATGCCTCAACGCCTCATCAGGCATAACATGGGGGTGAATCCCCCCCATCAGCACAATCAGACCGCGTGATCTAAGATAACCGGCAATCCGGTAGGCCTCGGCACTGGTGGCGGTGATTGTAGATATGCCCACGTAATCGGCATCAACAATTTTGGACCAGGGCAGCGTTGAGGCCGTCCCCAGGTAAAGCTCCACCCGGTAACCGGCGTCCCTTAACCGGGCCCCCAGCAGCGGCAGCCCCAGGCGGGGCATACGCACAGATTTGTACACATGATCCTCTTTTGATTGCGGCTCAATAAGAACCACCTTTTTCATTTAATACGCTCCTCCCATTTCATTATGGCATTGCCGAAACTGAATATGATTCCTTGAGCGATCCCTGCAATGCCAAAATACAGGGGATCGATCGAGCCGGTGACAGGTTTGACTGGAAAGGGAATGTAGGAATGGAATGAATGAATGAAACCCCAATAGAAGTAAATAGCTTTGCTTTCAGGCAAGCAGACCTGGCCCCCCTGCTGCCCGCATCCGCAAAACAGCATGGGAAGAATAAAATATTATAATTCAGTATAGCACCGTTTTGCCTTAAATTGCAACTTTATTTGAAAGATCCCTGCCGGAATGAACCGGATGCCCCGGGCGGGGACCCTTTTCCTGACCTCGCTGTCATCTGGCGGTCTTTCAAAACCAATGGGACCTTGGAAAAATGTGCGCCCCGAAGAATATCAGCAGGGTTAATCACCGGCATGGTTGAATTATGTGCAGAGGTGATATCATGTCCAGGATACTTGCAATCTCATCAAGCCCGCGCCGCAATGGAAATAGCGAGCTGGCCCTGCACTCCTTTTGCCGCGCCGCAGAGGAAAAAAACATAGCTGTGGAGACGATCCGTCTGCAAGAGCTGAAGCTGGAGCCCTGCCAGGGCTGCGAGCGCTGTGCCGCTGACGGCATATGTATTGTTAGGGACAGGATGCAGCCTCTTTACGATAAAGTTGCCGCCGCGGAGGGTCTGGTTCTGGCTACGCCTGTATATTTCGGCTCCCTTTCGGCGCAGCTAAAGATATTTATGGACCGCTTCCAGTGCTGGTGGCAAGCAAAGTATCGGTTGAACAAGCCCTTTGTCCTTCCTTCCCAAAGAAAGGCAGGTTTTATCATCTGCACCGGCGCACTGCACCGGCCTGAATTCGGGGACAATGTGGAGGCTGTTGCAAAAGTTTTCTTCCACAGCATCAACTATTCCTTCAAGGGATCCCTCTTCTTGCACGGCCTGGAACACAAGGGCGAGATCAACGACAAACCGGAAGATTTGAAAGCCGCATACGATGCCGGGAAAGAGTATGCGGAATCACTGGTCTGATGCAGACCTCCGTGATATTCTTTGGAACAACCAGCAGAAGCAGGCCTTGCGCCTGCCCCAAGTTTTTGGAGGACATTTATTTGGCGGCCACAAGGGTTGCCCCCAAATACCCCCGATCATGATGTGAGCATTTCCTTGGCCTGGCGGACTATGTTTTCCGCGGTAAAGCCCATCTTCTCCATCAGGAGCGCACCGGGAGCTGAAGCACCAAAGCCGGTCATGCCGATAACCCGCCCCGCGGACCCTGTGTATCGCTCCCAGCCCGCTGGCAGGGCGGCTTCCACCACCAGCCTTTTTTGGATGCCGGCCGGTAAAACTCTCTCCCAGTACGACTCCTCCTGCCTTTCGAATATTTCCCGGCTGAACATGCTAACGACCCGGACAGAGAATCCCTCTTCCTCAAGCAGATCTTTTGCCTGCAGCGCGGGGGCAACTTCTGAACCGCCGGCGATGATGATCAGATCGGCGGGGTTCACCTTCTCCCGCCCGATAATATAAGCGCCCCCAAGGGCCCCCCTGCCGCTGCCCTGCAGTTGGGGCAAAGCCTGGCGCGACAGCACCAGCGCTGTGGGCCCTCCCCTGCGACCAAGGGCATGCAGCCAGGCAGCCGCCGTCTCCCGCCCGTCAGCGGGGCGGAGCACATCCAGGTTCGGGATGGAGCGCAGGCCGGCCAGCTGCTCCACCGGCTGATGTGTGGGCCCGTCTTCACCCACGGCAATGCTATCATGAGTGAACACATAGGTTACCGGCACACCCATGAGTGCAGCGAGCCTGAGCGAGGGCTTCATGTAGTCAGAGAAAACAAAGAAGGTCGAACCAAAGGGACGCAGCCCGCCGTGCAAGGATATACCGCTCAGGATCGTGCCCATGGCATGTTCACGCACGCCGAAGGCAATGTTGCCGCCCCGCGGGCTGTCGGCCTGGAAATCACCCATTCCTTCAAGGTAGGTCCCTGTAGAAGCATTCAAGTCGGCCGAACCGCCGATGAGGTTGGCCATGTGTTTTGCCAGTACCTGCAGCACCCGGCTGGAAGAGACACGGGTGGCGGCAGCCTGATCGTGATCCCAAAGGGCGGGATCGTTTGTCAGTTCCTGCGGCAGCTCAGATGAATGCCAGGCCTCCCAGCGTGAGGCCTGCTCCGGATATTTGATGCGATATGCAGCCATGAGTTCATCCCATACCTTCTTCTTCCGGGAGAGACTGGCCTGGATAT
>JAPXLS010000137.1:0-6050 GCA_033809435.1 Bacillota bacterium | reverse complement strand
AGACAGAGGCCCATTACGACGCCAATACCGGTGATCACGGTCATTTCAAGTGCACACGCTGCGGGCAAATATATGACTTTACCCTCAAAATCGACAGTCTGGAGACCGGAGGACTTGAAGGGTTTGCCATCAATGAAAAAAATGTAATTTTCAAGGGAATCTGTTCCCGGTGCCTAACCGCTGGCGAAGGGTAAACCGGAGAACAAACAATACACTACTAACAGGAGGCAGCAAAATATGAACGAAGAAGGACAGATCCACGCAAGGGTGGGCCGGAAGGCTCCTGATTTTGAAACGAGCGCTTTTGTGGGCGGTGGTTTCAAAAAGATCAAGCTATCCAGTTTCCTGGGGAAATGGGTGGTTCTATGTTTCTACCCGGGCGATTTCACCTTTGTCTGACCGACGGAATTGGCGTCAGTTGCCGCCAGGTACGATGAACTGAAAGAGCTGGGTGCGGAGGTCCTCTCCTGCAGCGTAGACAGCGAATATTCTCACAAGGTCTGGCAGGAGGAGGAGCTGACCAAGATGGTCCCCGGTGGTGTGACCTATCCCATGCTCTCCGATAAAGGCGGGCACATCGGCCGTCTTTACGGAGTTTACAGTGAGGAGGAGGGCGTGAATATTCGCGGCAGGTTTCTGATCGATCCCGACGGGGTCATTCAGGCCATGGAGGTGCTGACTCCGCCTGTGGGCCGCAATTTTGCCGAACTGGTCCGCCAGCTGAAAGCATTTCAGCATGTCCGGGATACCGGCGAGCCCACCCCGGCGGGCTGGATGCCCGGGAAAAAAACGCTGAAGCCCGGCCCCGCACTTGTCGGAAAGGTATGGCAGGTGTGGAAAGTAGGCGACGAGTAAGCAAGCAGGACTGTGCCTGCGGGGCGGGAAGCCGGTTAACCGGTTTCCCGCCACCTATTTTACCGTAGATTTCAACCCCGTCCCCGGGAGGAGGCTGCGGGTGCCGGCTGCAGACAGATATTCGATCCGGAAAAGGCCTCCCCGGGGGAAACCGCAGGGCCGGTCGGACAGAACCCGCGGGTGCTCTACCGGCCCCTGCTCACGGAGGGCAGGGATCTGGTGCTGGGCTTTCGCCCCGAAAAGATGGAGAAGCTGCTGCAGCCCCAGATAGAGGGGGACATTAAATATTTCCGGCCTTGCTGCCCATGCCGTCAGACTGCCCTGGCGAACTGGCTCTGATAGAGGTTTGCATAGAAGCCCTTTTGCGCCAGCAGTTCGCTGTGGCTGCCCTGCTCAACCACCTCGCCCTTGTCCATGACCAGGATCAGATCTGCATTGCGTATGGTGGAAAGCCTGTGGGCGATGATGAAACTCGTTCTTCCCTTCATCAGGTTGTCCATGGCCTTCTGGATCAGGATCTCTGTCCTGGTATCCACCGAGCTTGTCGCCTCATCAAGAATCAATATTTTGGGGTCGGCCAGGATGGCACGGGCTATGGTCAGCAGCTGTTTCTGCCCCTGCGACACATTGCTCGCCTCTTCATTCAGGATCATGTTGTAGCCTCCGGGCAGCGTGCGGATAAACTGGTCGGCCTGCGCCGCCAGGGCCGCTCTTTTCACCTCGGCGTCGGTGGCGTCGAGCCTGCCGTAGCGGATATTGTCGGCAATGGTTCCGTGAAAAAGCCATGTATCCTGAAGGACCATGCCAAAGGCGCTTCGCAGCTCATCGCGATCGAAGTGGAGGATATTGTGCCCATCCAATTTGATGGCTCCGCTTTCCAGATCGTAGAAGCGCATCAGCAGTTTGACAATGGTGGTCTTGCCCGCCCCGGTGGGACCGACAATGGCAATCTTTTCGCCCGGTTTAACCTCGGCGCTGAAATCGCGGATAACGGTTTTATCCGGAGCATATCCAAAACTTACATCGTCAAAACTGATATTGCCCGTAACGGGGATACAGTTGTTGCTTTCCATCTCGTGGTCCCGGCAAATCCTGAAGGCGTTTTCCATCTCCGGGGGTTCTTCCGCTTCATCCAGGAAACCGAATATGCGCTCTGCAGCGGCCATGGTCTGCTGCAGCACGTTCGAAATCTGGGACAGCTGCAGGATGGGTTGGGTGAACTGGCGCATGTACTGAATAAAGGCCTGAATATTGCCCACTGTCATGACTCCCCGCACCGCCAGGCTTCCGCCGGCAACGCAGACAACAACATAGCCTATATTGCCGATAATGCCCATGATGGGCATCATCAGCCCCGACAGAAAATTCGCCCTCCAGGCCGAATTGTACAAAGTGTCGTTGCTCACCTCGAATTCCTCCAAGGCTTTTTGCTCACCATTGAAGGCCTTTACAACAATGTGGCAGCTGTAGTTTTCTTCCACCAGGCTGTTTACCACTCCCAGGAACTTTTGCTGATTTACAAAGTGTTTTTGCGATTTCCTGACAATAAGGGCGACCACGATGAGCGAAACCGGCAGCGTGGCCAGGGCTATCAGGGTCATCTTCCAGCTGATGGTAAGCATCATCACCAGGATGCCGACCATGGAGACGGCCGAGGTGATGATCTGGGTGATGCTCTGGCTGAGGCTGTGATTTATCGCGTCCACATCATTGGTGATCCTGGAGAGCACCTCACCCACCGTCACCCGGTCGTAATAAGAAAAGGGCAGCCTGTGTATTTTTTCGTCAATATCCCGGCGCAGCCTGTAGGCGATTTTGTTGGATACCCCGGTCATGAGATAACCCTGGATGAATTGAAAGACGGCACTGACCAGATAGAGCCCCACCAGCCAGAGCAGGATGGCGGCGATGGCGCCGAAATCAATCCCCTCCGACGTTCCGGCGATCATGGACATGATTCCGTTGAAGAGCTCCGTTGTGGCCAGGCCCAGTATCTTGGGGCCCAGTATGGCAAAAACCGTGGAGCCTGTCGCAAAGAGCATCACCAGTGTTATGGTAAATTTATAGCCCCCGAGATATTCAAGCAGTTTTTTGAAAGTCCCCTTGAAATCTTCGGGCTTTTCTACAGGGCCCTGCATACCCGGCGGCCCGTGGCGGCGGCCGCCCATGAACCCCCTTCCCTCTGGCGCAGGCTGACCTATCTTGCTTTTATCACTGTGCATGGCTCAGTTCCTCCGGTGTAAGCTGTGATGAGGCAATCTCATAGTATTCCGGACAGCTTTGGAGAAGATCCCGGTGCCTGCCCCGGCCCACGATGGCGCCTCCGTCTATCACATAGATCTGCTCCGCCTCCATGATCGTGCTCACGCGTTGTGTCACAATGATGACCGTGCTTTCGCCGGTATAGGCTTTCAGAGCTTTCCTGAGATTCGCGTCAGTCCTGAAATCCAGGGCCGAGAAGCTGTCATCGAAGATGTAGATGTCCGGTTTTACCGCCAGCGCGCGGGCTATGGAGAGGCGCTGTTTCTGTCCGCCGGAAACATTGGCCCCGCCCTGGGCTATTTCCGATTGAAATCCCCCTTCCTTCTCATTGATGAATTCGAGGGCCTGCGCCACCGCGGCAATCCGGGTCATCTCGGATTCCGCTATATCCCCGTTGCCATATCTGATATTGCTTTCCACAGTACCGCTCATGAGCACGCTCTTCTGGGGAACATAGCCGATCCGGCTGCGCAGCTCTTTCTGGGCCAGCTCCTTTACATTGATGCCGTTGACCAGCACCTCGCCCCCGGAAGCGTCATAGAAGCGGGGGATAAGATTGATGATCGTGGTCTTGCCGGCGCCGGTAGAACCGATAAAGGCTGTTGTCTCGCCGGGCCTGGCCGTAAAGGAGATATTCTTAAGGGCGTCCTCCTCCGCGCCGGCATAGCGAAAGCTGACATTTCTGAACTCGACAGAGCCCCTGCCGGCTTCTTTCATCGCCACCGGGCGCAGCGGATCGATGATGGCCGGTTCTGTCTGCAAAACCTCCGAGATTCTCTGTGCCGAGACGGAGGCGCGGGGAATGAAGATAAACATCATGGAGATCATCAGGAAGCTCATGATAATCTGCATGGCATACTGCATAAAGGCCATCATGTCGCCCACCTGCATCTGCGATTCCGCCACACGGTGCGCGCCTACCCAGATGATCAGCAGCACCACGCCGTTCATGATCAGCATCATTGCCGGCATGGTGAAGACCATGGCCCTGTTTACAAAGAGATTCGTTCCGGTCAGATCTTCGTTGGCATTGTCAAATCGCTCTTTTTCAAAATTGCCGGTGCCGAAAGCGCGGATGACCATGAGGCCGTTCAGGGTTTCGCGGGCCACAAGATTCAACCGGTCGATAAATTTTTGCATCATCCTGAATTTCGGCATAACCAGGGAAAAGATAACCAAAATCAGCCCCACAAGCACGATACAGGCCAGGGCGATGATCCAGCCCATGGATACAGATTTCTCAAGCGCCATGATTACCCCGCCCGTGCCGAGAATGGGCGCATAGAAGATCATTCTTATGCCGAAGGTCAGCAGCATCTGGATCTGGATCACATCATTGGTGGAGCGGGTAATGAGGGAGGCGGTGGAAAAACGATCATGTTCCGCATGAGAGAAGCTGCCGATCTTCTTGAAGATATCGTAGCGCAGATTTCTGGCCACAGCGGCGGCGATGCGGGAGGATATGAGGCTGACCAGGACAGTGGCCAGGCCCCCGCCCAGGGCGATGAGAAGCATGAACAGGCCCACCCTGGTGATGTAGCTCCTTTGATATGCGGACAGATCCATGCCCAGCTCCCGGTAAAAAACAGCCGTCAGCATGGTGCCGCTCTGCATCAGAAGGGAGTGATCCATGGCCAGCGCCTGCTGCCGGGCGGTATCGAAAACCTGCCGGGGCAGCTGTTCCAGCACCGGCTGCATTCCGTACAGCCGGGTTATGTCGGCGCTCTGCATATCCATGGACTCCATGCTCCCGCCTCCCTCCTCTTCCCCGGCAAACGACTTCAGCACATTGATCATGGTCCAGGCAGCCGTACCGAATGCCAGATCCAGCCCGGATCTGGAGTCGTCGTCAATGCCCTCCTCCAGGACATAGATCTCCCTTGACGCAGCAGCGGGGTAAATATCTTCGTAGGCTCTCCCATCTCTGTCTCGGTCAGCCCCTGATTTTGGCGAGTAGGCGGCCTCTACCAGAGCCCTGTCCGGATCTGTCATGAAGGTGGTGATAAAAGCGTAGCCCTCCTCCGTAATGGCGTCGGGTGTGCCCTTCTCGATACCCTGCTGCTGAATGCCGACGTTCACGATCCTGGACATGTAATTCGGCAGGTTCAGATCGCAGACAGCCTGCGCAAATAGAAGTAAAACCACCGCTGCCATTCCAAGTATAAAAGGTTTAATATATCCGGCAAGTTTAGTCATCCTCTGTCACCTCTTTGGCCGTTAGGGTCTCGGATTTCAGTTCATCGGAAATGTCTGCAAAGCGATTGAGCAGGCTGATCAACCGAACAGTATTCTCTTCGCCGAAGCGCGATATGGTTTCAGCGATCACCTGATCAGCATGTTCTTTCATCGCCTTCAGGATGCTTTCGCCCCTGGGCGTAAGGGTGATGATCAACCTGCGGCGATCCCGTTCATCGATCTCCCGGCAGATATAGCCCCTATCTTCGAGAGAATTAAGCATCTGTGAAATGGCCGGCCTGGTCACGTGCAGTCCGTTCTGGATATCGGCCGCATACACATTGTCGTCCGAATTGAGTGCATTTTCAGCTATCCGCCGCATTACAAACAGTTCCCCCATGCGAAGATTGCTTCCCGGCGGGAACTGAAAGCCCACCTTTTTGAAACGGAAAATTGAGCGTACCAGACTGTCTTTCAATTTCCTGTTCATTTCACCGCTCCCTGCACTGCATCAAGCATCCCGAGGACTGCTCCGCTCGAAGGGATCCTGCCCTTTTCGATAAACAATTAACATTTTAGCCCTTAACTAATCTCCTGTCAAGAAAAGTCGGGTAGAATCGGGGGTCAGGTCTTGAAATGTTACTTTTACTGCTTATACGCCTGCTACTTGGCTGACTTCGGATCACATATCTGTTGTTTTCAGACTTCCTCCCCCGCTGACTTTATATGAGGATATTACCAAGGGGTTATTGTTTGAC
>JAPXLS010000136.1:0-6115 GCA_033809435.1 Bacillota bacterium | reverse complement strand
GCTGCGGCGTTCATCCCGCAATCCACGGTGATCACCAGATCAGCGCCTTCGCCGGCGATCCGTTCCAGCGCCTCCCGGTGCAGGCCGTAGCCCTCCCGGAACCTGCTGGGCAGGTAATAATCAACGGTACGGGCGCCCAGCTGCCGCAGCGCCTCCACCATGAGCGCCGCTGCGGTGATGCCGTCGGCATCGTAATCGCCATGCACCACTATATTTTCGCCCTTTTCCAGGGCGGCACGGATCCGCGTCACCGCCTGCTCCATCCCCTGCATCAGCCAGGGCGAGTGCAGCTGTTCCGGCGAGGGATGGAGAAAAGCGCCGGCAGCGCCTGCGCTTTTCAGGCCGCGGTTCATCAAGATCCGGGCCACTGCGGGCAGGATCCCCAGCTCCTCCGCCAGGGCTGCGGCCTCTTCCGGCGGCGGTGGAGCAGGTACGGACCAGCGTTTCCGGGAAAGACTCATCTCAGGTTGTATTCTTTTCTTCTTCCGGAGCTTTTGCCGCCGCCGTCTCCGGTTCTGCCGCAGCCTGCAGCCGCTCCAGCTTCCGCCGGAGCAAGCTGTTTTCCGCCTCCAGGCTCTCCAGACGCTGCTGAAACTCATCCTGCCGTTTTTTTTCGGCGCGGGCCTGCAGGGCGTCGCGGATGCCGCGGTACAAGCTGATCAGCCCCACCACCAGGGCTCCTGCGGCGGCGGCCCCGATGATCAGCACAATAAGGGGGATTTGCGTCTCGCCAAATATGTAATTTACTTCAACGGGCTGGTGATTGGCCACAGCGACAATTGCCAGCAGCAGGCTGAAGATAAGTGCGAGAACAATCAAGAATGAACCCATATTCTTCACTCCTTTGGTCCCGATGCACTATCATAACGGTAACATATTCCCGGAACGGGCGAGGCATGCCCTGCTCCCGCCCATCACCGCTCCTTCAGCGATCGGGCGCCGGAAAGGGCAACAATCCGCTGTCCCCCCCGCGGGCGGGCCCCGGTCCGCCCGCAGGGGCCCTATCGCTCAGGCCGTGCGGCGCCGGGCCCGCCTGAATTCAAACTCTTTCAGATCAAACCAGAGGGGGGCGGCAATAAAGACCGATGAATAGGTCCCCACCACCACACCGATGATCAAGGCGATGACAAAAGCGATGAGATCGAAACTGCCGATAAAATAGTAGAATCCCACAAGCAGGGCCAGGAGAACAAGCAGCGTGGTCAGCGAGGTGTTGATGGTCCGGCTCAGGCTCTGGTTGATGCTCCGATCCACCACCTCGGCATAGGCATCTTTCTTTTTCAGCTTGATATTCTCCCGGATCCGGTCAAAGATAACGATGGTATCATTCACCGAATAGCCAAATATGGTCAGCAAGGCGGCAATGAAAGGGCTGTTCACCTCGATCTTCAGAATGGAGAAGACGGCCACAATGATGAATACATCGTGTATGAGCGCGGTAATGGCGGCCAGGGCGAACTTGAATTCAAAGCGGATGGTGATATAGGCGATCATCCCGGCAATGGCCACGGCCAGGGCGATGAGGGACTGACGGGCCAGCTCCCCGCTGATCACCCCGCCCACGCTCTCCACACGCAGATCCTCCGGCCCCAGCGAAGGCCAGCGCTCCCGGAAAGCGGCCAGGATTTCATTGCGGCGCCCCTCCTCGATATAGGAGCTCTTGATGACCACCCCTTCCGCGGTAACCCGCCCCTGCAGATCGCGTCCCTGAACCACCTGCAGCGCGGCGCCCTTCAGTTCGGGAAAACCGGCAGCCACCTCCTCCGCTTCGGCCAGGGCAAAGCCCGAAGCCAGGTTCAGGTGCAAAACCGTCCCCCCGGCAAAATCGATCCCCAGATTCAGCCCCGAAAATATGAGAGATATCACGCCGGCCAGAATCAGAATGAGCGACAAAGTGTAAGGAATGCGCCGGTTGCGGATAAAAGCGATTTTCATGCTGCTTTCACCCCCACATAGCGGCCGCTTTGCAGCAGCCCGGCCTTGAATGCCAGGCGCATCAGCCCGCGCGTCAGCGTAACGGCGGTAAACATGCTGCAGAGCACACCGAGGAAAAGAGTGACGGCAAAGCCGCGCACCGGACCGCTGGCCAGGGCAAAGAGAACGATGGTGGCGATAACCGTGGTCACGTTCGAGTCGAGGATGGTGCGGAAGGCATGTTTGAAGCCGCTTTCCATGGCGCTGCGCACCGTTCTCCCCGAACGCAGCTCGTCCTTGATCCGCTCGAAAATGATCACATTTGCATCCACGGCCATACCGATGGAGAGGATCAGGCCGGCCATACCGGGCAGGGTCAGAGTCGTCGGCAGCAGCATGAGCGCCCCCAGAACCAGGGTCAGGTAGAAGAGCAGCGCCACGCCGGAGAGGAAACCGGCAAAACGGTAGTAGATGAGCATGAACAGGAACACTGCCGCCAGCCCCGCAGCGGCGGCATAGATGCTGATCCGCATGGTCTGCTCGCCCAGCGTCGGCCCCACCAGCCGCGATTCAAGTTCGCGCAGCTCCACGGGCAGCGAACCGCTGCGCAGCAGCAGGGCCAGGTTGGCCGCCTCTTCAAAAGTATACTTGGGGTTCGTGATCCGGGCCTGGCCCTCGGTGATCACGCTCTTGACCACGGGATCGGATATAATTTCACCGTCAAGAACAATAAAGATCTGCTTTCCCAGAAACTGGCCCGTGGCCTCGGCAAAAAGGCGGCTGCCCTCCTTGTCGAATTCCAGCGAGACAAAGGGGGCGGCCTCGCTGGGATCCCGCATGGCCTGGGCGCGGCGCAGGTTGCTGCCGGTAAGCACCTCCTTGCCGTCGGGACCGACAAAGGAGAGCCTGGCCGTGCGCCCGATGATATCGCGCGCCTGCTCCGGGTTCTTGATGTCGGGCAGCTCGATGCGGATCCTTTTCTCGCCCTGAGGCACGATCACCGGCTCGGCCACACCGAGTTCATCCACCCGCATGCGGATAACCGCCGCCGCCCGCTCGATGGCGTCGGCGTCAAGCTCCTCGTCGCCCGTCTCCACCGCTTCCAGCAGCACGTACAGACCGCCGGCTATGTCCAGCCCGCGTTTTATTCCCAGGTCCTCCCTGCCGACCCGGGTCATCATCCTCTTTCCAGTTTCAGTCCTCAGAGCAATTTGCGACACGAAATATGCCGAAGCCGACAGAATAATACAGAGCCCGATAAACAGAAGCAGCCGGCCCGGCCGGATTTTCCGCTTCAACCCCAAATCGACCACCTTCCTGTCCAGAATCAAATACGATCAACCTGATCCATTATAACAAAGCAGGGCCACAATTTCAGATTTAATTGCAAAAGTTACTCCCCTCCGGTGCCAGGCACCGGAGGGGAGTAACTTTTTCTTTCTGGAGAATGAAGCTGCGGCGGCGCCCCGGACCCCGCCTGCTGACCGGTAAATTTCGGCGGGCCTTTCGGCGGCGTTCCCGCTGATTATGATATAATGCAATGGTCGGGCAATAACCGGAGGCGGCCCGCTCCTGCGCTGCAAGAACAGCAGGCCGGGCCCACCCTTCCGAAAGCAGGAAAGGCAGGATCTGACATGGAAGTCTACGCCTTCGTCGGCCGCAGGGGCACCGGTAAAAGCCACCACGCCCAGCTGCTGGCGCACCGGTATGGCATCGATTATCTCCTTGACGACGGTCTCCTGATCAGGGGAAATCAAATCCTGGCCGGGCGATCGGCCAAGCGGGAGAACACCATGTACGGAGCGATCAAACGCGCCATTCTGCATGATGATGAACATGCCCGGCAGCTGAGGGAGAAGCTGGAGGAGATCAGGCCCGCCAAACTGCTGCTCCTCGCCACCTCGGAGCGGATGGCCCGGGCCATCGCCGAACGTCTGGAACTGCCCCCCCCGCTGCACTATATCCATATCGAGGATGTGGCCAGCCCGGAAACTATCGAAAGGGCCCGCCGTCTCAGGGAAGAAGAAAACCGCCATGTCATCCCCCTGCCCACCTTCGCCATAAAAAAGGAATTTCCCGGTTATCTGATCGATCCGCTGCGCTCCTTTTTCAGTTTGCCCCAGGAGGATCCCCTGGGGGTGGCGGTGGAACGCTCCATAATCCGCCCCGTTTACAGCAGCCTGGGCAACTTCTACATTGCCGAGCATGTTGTCAGTGACATGGTCAACCATATCGTCAGCGGCATCGCAGGAGTGTACAAGGCCGGTCGCATAGAGTGCAAAACCGAGGGGGGCAAATTGATTCTGAATGTTGACCTCATATTCTCCTGGAACAGGATGCCCCGGAAAAATCTTTACCAGATCTCCGAAGAGGCGCAGCGCGAGCTGAAAGTAAAACTTGAACATCTTACCGGTTTTTACCTGGACCGGATCAACATCACTGCAAAAAGAATTCACTTCGGAGCCGGTACGGCGGACAGGTAAGGATATTCTGTTTCTTTAACTGTCAAGCTTTGACGCGGTGGGGATGTGTGTACACGCTCAGCCTGCGCCCGCGGACAAAACCGACCAGGGTCATATTCAGGGCATGGGCCCTCTCTATGCCCAGCGATGTGGGCGCCGCCCGCGAGATCAGCAGCGGCACCCGCAGCCCTGCCCCCTTGAGCACTATCTCCAGGCTGAGCCGGCAGCTGCAGAGAAGCACCTTGTCCTCCGTGAACATTCCCTGCTGCAGCGCTTCCCCGATGATCTTGTCCACGGCGTTGTGACGGCTGACATCCTCGCAAAATAGCAGGATCCTCCCCTCACCGGCCAGGGCGGCGCTGTGCGCCCCTCCGGTGGCCTTGAACAGCGCTGCCCTCTCCTGCAGCTCCTCCATGAGCGAATGGATCTCGTCGGCGGTAATGGAAAGGGCGTCACCCCCGGCCGGCAGCACCGGAACATTCGAAAGGGCGGCGCTCCCGCCGCATCCCGGGCTGCCCCCCCCATCCCTGCAAGTCCCTGCAGGGCCGCCGCCCCTCAGCTCCACCTCGACGGTAATGCCGTCTCCAAGCAGACGCATACCGGCTAGGTCGTCAAGGGAATTGAGATGGCCGGTTGAATACAGGTAACCGAGAGCCAGGCTCTCCATTTTTTCAGGTGTGCATAGCAGCACGGCCGCCTCCCTGCCGTTCAGGCGGATCGAAAGCGGCGCCTCCACGATGACATCATCACCGGCGACAAACCTTTCTCCCTCTCGAATCACGGTGATCCTTTTTTTCACAGTCAAATCAAACAATTTACAGCCCTCCCGGGGCGCCCTGCCCGAACCCTTCCGTCAAAACCGCAGTGATGATCAGAGTATATCATTCCCCGGCAGCGGGCAGAAACCTTTTCAAGCCGCCATCTCCCTGTCAACTCATACAGAAATCTTACCCGGTGAGGGTGGCTCAATCATACAGGAATCTTGCCCTGGACAGTATCCCCCGGTAAGATTTCGTCCCAAGTGGGCGGATCCCACCCGGGTAAGATTATACGTGAGTGATCGCGTTCCCTTGACGGCGGCGAAACATTTGGTGTACCCTATTAAACAGAACCTCCTGCCCCGCCGCCCCTTCGGGCGGGCGCATCAGGAGGCCCTTTTTTTGAAGGAGGCCTTCCAGCCCCGGTGCACGCTATTCTTGAGAAATACCGCAGGCTGCCCGCACCCGTCTACATCCTGACCCTGGCCGCCCTGATCAATGCCGCGGGAAGTTTTGTCCGCGTTTTTCTGACCATGATTCTTACCGATAAACTCGGTTTTTCCACTGACCTGGCCGGATTCGTGGTGATGATCGCAATTGCCCTCTATGTTCCCGGGTCGCTCCTGGGCGGAAAGCTGGCCGACAGCGCGGGCCGGAAAATCACCTTTCTTCTTTTCAGCGCCCTTTCCGCCGCCGCCTACGCCGCCACTGCCTGCCTCCGCGGCGAAGAGAAGGCCATCCCCCTGATCCTGGCCGCCGTTCTTTTCACCTCTGCAGCCGCCCCCGCCGCCACCGCCATGCTCATGGATCTGACTGATGCCAAAAGCCGGAAAACAGCTTTTTCACTTTACTACATCGGGGGCAACCTGGGCTTCTCCCTGGGGCTGCTGGCAGCGGGCTTCCTGTACCAGCGCCACTACCACCTGCTTTTCTGGAGCAATGCGCTGGCCATATTGATCCCCATGACCCTCATTGCCATTC
>JAPXLS010000135.1:0-6261 GCA_033809435.1 Bacillota bacterium | reverse complement strand
GCCCATCTGTTTCTTCAGGCGCTGCAGGGCCTCATCTTTGGATACAAAGTGGACTTCCGAAAGGGAACTGTGTGCAATGAGCTTCTCACGCAGCTCATTTCGTTCAGCCAGGGTGGCACCGTCCTCGACATAAAGGACAATTTCCACCTGTTCCTTGACATCTTCGGTGATATGCCTCAGGTTCAGATTCACCAGCATGAAACCGCCGAGCATAAGCAGTGTAACCACAACCACCCCCACGGAGGCCGCAGTCATCCACTTGTTCCGGTAAAGGCTGCGCAGGGCTTCCCTCCAGGCATAGAGAAATCCGTTATAATGCACCGGCATAGACCCCCTTTGCCTCATCAGCGGCCAGTCTGCCTTTATCCAGGAGGATAACCCTTTTTTTCAGGCGGTCGACAATTTCCCGATTGTGTGTTGCAACCAGAACAGTAGTCCCGCGAATATTGATTGTGCGCAAGATGTTCATGATTTCAAGGGAATTCTCCGGATCAAGGTTGCCCGTGGGCTCATCTGCGATAATCATGGCCGGCCTATTGATAATTGCCCGCGCCAGCCCGATGCGCTGCTGTTCGCCGCCCGAAAGATCGCATACTCTGGCCCCGGTTTTCTCCGTCAGCCCGACAAGATCCAGCACATAGGGAACGCGGCGCCTGATTTCGCGGTTGGAAGCTCCCGTAACCCGCATGGCGAATGCGATATTCTCAAAGGCGGTTCGTTCATCGAGAAGCCGGAAATCCTGAAAAACCATCCCGATGTTGCGACGCAGGTACGGTACGCGGTGACGCGGCATGCGGGAGAGATCATGTCCGAAAATTTTCAAGGTGCCCTCGGCCGGAACAATCTCCCTGATGATCATTTTGAATAAGGTAGTTTTACCCGCACCGCTGGCTCCAATGATAAAGACAAATTCACCCCGGTTGACGGTGAAGTTCAAATTGTTCAGAACATAGCCGCTGTTTTTTTCATAACGATGATATAACGCTTTGGCCTCTACCATAGATCGACTGTCTCCTGACTTAACATAAACTTAATATGTGAGAACAATATTCGACAGGTAAGACCTTATTCCTGCTAATTTATTAAAATAAAATAACTTTTCCCAGGGATATAATGGATTGGCGTCCTGAACAGGTGAAAAATGGGGATCTGCAGCGAAAAAGGGGTAAATTTCACGAAGGCGCATCTTTTGCCTGAGGATGGGGAGGAAGCTGAAGTCTTTTATTGTGAAGCATGATCAATCGGGACCGAAAAATTTTTTAAACCCTTCACCGTGCACTTCACCGGCGTTCCCTATAATCACAAAAGCGAAAGGATCCTGTTCGTAGATCAGTTCTTTCAACCGGGCTAGCTGCGGGCGGGTGACCACACAGAGCAGAACCTCCTTCTCCTCGCCGCTGTAGCCGCCCCGGCCGGCCAGCCTGGTCACACCCCTGCCCAGATCCTGAAGCAACCGGCGATTGATCTCTTCACCGCGAATCGTAACAATAAAGGCCGCCTTTGCCAGACTGAAGCCTTCCTGAAGCAGATCGATTACTTTGGCGCTTACAAATAACGAGAGTATGGCATACATGGCCGCCTCGCCGCCGAATACAAAAACTGCCAGGGTGATTACCGCCAGGTCGCCGCCCAGAAGACCCTGGCCCGCTGTCAGCCCGGTAGTCCGGCTCAAAATGAGCGAAAGCAAAGCGGTCCCACCGGTGGACCCGCGGCACCGGAAAACCAGACCAAGGCCCACCCCCATGATCACTCCTCCGTACAGCGCCGCCAGCAAGGGATCCCTGGTTGCAGCCGGCAAACAGGGAGCCGTCAACTCGAGAGCGGCAGAAAAAAGAAAGGTCCCCAGAAGGCTGCGCGCCACCACACCCCGGCCCAGGATAAACCAGGCGGCAATAAAGAGAGGCAGATTCAAAAGAGCTATACTTAATCCCGCCGGTACCCGGAAAAGGTGAAAAAGTATGACGCTCAAACCGCTGATCCCGCCGGCGGCAAGACGGTTAGGGAGCAAAAACAGGTTCATCGCCGCCGCCATGATCACCGATCCCAGCAGAACACCGAGAATGGGAACAGCTCTATTCTTGAGCGAGATGTACAGGCGATGCTTGCTCATGCCCGGCCCTCTTCCGTGGAAAAGGCCTCGCTCTGTGAACGCAGCTGGGCCTGCCGGCGCAAATATGCCTCGATAAAGGGATCGAGCTCTCCATCCATAACTGCATCAACCTGCCCCATCTCCACACCGGTCCGGTGATCCTTGACCAGGGTAAAGGGATGAAATATATAAGTGCGGATCTGGCTGCCCCAGGCTATCTCTTTCTGGGAGCCCCGCAGGGCAGAAAGCTCCGCAGCCTGCTCCCGCCGCTGCATTTCTGCAAGGCGAGCCTGGAGTATGCGCATCGCCTGCAGCCGGTTGCTATGCTGGGAACGATTATTCTGGCAGGTAACGACCAGACCGGTGGGCAGGTGGGTGATCCGCACTGCAGAATCAGTTTTGTTCACATGCTGTCCACCGGCGCCGCTGGAACGAAATGTGTCGATGCGAAGGTCATCGGAATTGATTTCGTATTCTTCCGCCTCTACTTCGGGGATCACATCAATGGAGGCAAAGGAAGTATGGCGGCGCCGGGCGGTATCAAAGGGAGATATCCGGATTAACCGGTGCACCCCTTTCTCCGCCTGCAGGTAACCATAGGCACCGTGGCCGCGCACAATGAATGTTGCACTTTTCACACCCGCCTCGTCCCCCGGAAGCAGATCCACCAGCTCTATCTCCCAGCCCTTCTGCTCTGACCAGCGTGCATACATACGCAGCAGCATTTCCGCCCAATCCTGGGATTCCAGGCCGCCGGCTCCCGGATGGAGGGAGACAATAGCATCGCTAAAATCATATTCACCGCTGAAAAGAGTCTCCAGCTCCAACTGATCGAGCTGCCGGGCAGTCAGTTCCAGCAAATCAGCCGCCTCCTGCAGCGCCTCTTTGCCCTCATCAGGGTTCTCGCCGGCCAGCTCCAGCAACACCTCGATTTCCTCCAGCCGGCCTTCGAGCTCCTGCAGCGGCCGGATCTGCTCACGCAAGGTCCCCATCTTTTTCATAAATTCCTGGGCCCGGGCCCCCTCTTCCCATAAAGCGGGGTCCGCCGCATTTTCCTCGGATTCTTTCAGTTGAGCTTTTTTTCGCCCATATTCAAAGAGAAGCCCCCATTTCAAGAAAACGCTGACGCTGAAGGGCCAGCGTTTCGGTATATTCTTTCAGCATAGAGCATCACCTTTCTTTAGCAAAATTGGGATAACACTTGCCTTCAGCTCATGACAAATGGAGATCAGGCTCCGCAGCATTTTTTGTATTTCTTGCCGCTGCCGCAGGGGCAGGGATCATTACGGCCAATTTTTTCACCCGCTCTGACCGGCTGCCTTTTCGCTGCCGGCGCCCCTTCGGGAGCAGGACCGCCTCTTTCCTTCATCCCTTCGTCGCCCGGAGCTGCTTCCCGCAACCGCGGCCGGATCGCCGCCGCCGGTCCCGCCACGGCGCGGCGGCGTGGCGGCGCAGCTACCCGGGCCTGATAGATGCCGCGGACAACCTCCTCCTGGATGGTCCGGATCATCCCTTCGAACATCTCGAAACTCTCCAGGCGATATTCCACCAGTGGATCCCGCTGCCCGTAAGCGCGCAGATTGATCTCCTGGCGCAACTCGTGCATCTCATCAATAAAAAACATCCAGTGCCGGTCCACCGTGCGCAGCAGGATCACCCTCTCCAACTCGCGCATGATCCCCTCGCCGAGCTCCCCTTCACGGGCCTCGTAAAAAGCGCAGGCTTCATCAAAGAGCAGCCGCTCCACCTCTTCCCTTTCCAGGTCGAGCAGCTGCGGCAATGTTACCTTTCCCCGGCGCAAAAAAGATCTCTCCCCAGCCTGCAGCAGTGCGCCGGCCTCTGGTTCTTCAAGAAATCCCTGCTCGTGGAAATATTGCTGAAGGTAACCGGCGAGCACCTCTTCAACCATTTCCAGGATGGCCTGGCGCATCTCCATTCCTTCGAGAACCTGACGGCGCTGCCCGTAAATCACCTCGCGCTGCTTGTTCAGGACATCATCATAATCCAGCAGATGGCGGCGGATTTCGAAATTTCGCGATTCAACTTTTTTCTGGGCCTGCTCTATGGCCCTGCTGACAAGGGGATGGTCAATGGGGATATTCTCCTCAAAGCCGAAGCGCTCCATGAGCGAAGCAATGTTGTCGGCGCCGAAAAGGCGCATCAGGTCGTCTTCAAGCGATACCACGAATTGTGAAGAACCGGGATCGCCCTGGCGGCCGGAGCGGCCGCGCAGCTGGTTATCGATGCGCCTGCTTTCATGACGCTCCGTGCCGAGCACATGCAGGCCGCCCAAAGAAATGACCTCGCTGCGCTCCTGCTCAACAAGGCGATCGGCCTCGGCCATGAGCTGCCGCCGCCTTTTTTCCCACTCCAGGTGCTGTTCCGGATCAAGCTCATGCTCCTTTGCGGAAAATTCTTTCTCCAGCCGCTCTTTTACCCGGAATTCCGGATTCCCGCCCAAAATGATATCCGTGCCCCGGCCGGCCATATTCGTGGATATGGTCACCGCTCCCTTGCGCCCGGCCTGGGCAATGATCTGCGCCTCACGATCATGGTTCACCGCATTGAGCACTTCATGGGGTACACCCCGCCGCTTCAGCATCCGGCTGAGCATCTCCGACTTCTCCACTGAAATGGTCCCCACGAGGACGGGCTGCCCCAATTCGTGCCGCCGCTCGATCTCTTCCACCGCGGCCTGGAACTTGGCCCGTTCACTCTTGTAAACCAGATCCGGCAGCTCCTCGCGGATCAAAGCCCGGTTCGTGGGGATCACCACCACATCCATGCCGTAGATCTTGCGAAATTCCTCCTCCTCGGTAGCCGCCGTGCCCGTCATCCCCGACAGTTTGCCGTACATCCTGAAATAGTTTTGAAAAGTGATGGAGGCCACGGTGCGGGTATCGGCCTGCACCTCAACCTTCTCCTTGGCCTCTATGGCCTGGTGCAGCCCTTCGGAGTAGCGCCGCCCGTGCATGAGGCGGCCGGTAAACTCGTCCACAATTGTGACCTTGCCCTCCTGGACCACGTAGTCGACATCTTTTTCGTACAGCGAGTACGCTTTCAGCAGCTGGTGAATACAGTGCAGCTGCTCACCTGCGCCGTCCCCATCCTCTTCACCGGGACCGGCCGGCGCCTCCGCCTCCGAAGCCTGCTCGAAGCCGAGCAGCCGGGCCAGCGCCGGGTTGTTCCGGACCAGTTCCCGGTAACCCTGCTGTGAAATGGAGACGGCCCGGGTAATCTCGTCAATGGTGAAGTAAAGCTGCTCATCAAATTGATTCAGTCTCTTCTCTGTCATCAGGATCTGCTTGGTCCTCTCCACCAGCCTCTCCATGCCCCGCTCCTTGATCAGTTTAAGCAGAGTTCTGTTCTTCGGTGCACCCCGGCGGACCAGCAGCAGTTTTTCCGCAGCCTCATCCCTGCCGCCCTCTTCGAGCTGCTTTCTGGAATCATTCAGCAGATCGCCCACCAGCCGGTTTTGTTTGCGCAGCAGCTGCTCCACATCGCTGCGGAAACGACTGTATTCCTGCCTTGTCTCCAGGCGGCTGCTGATGATCAGCGGTGTTCTGGCCTCGTCGATGAGAATGCTGTCGACTTCGTCGACTATGGCATAGTTCAGCTCTCTCTGGACCAGATCCTCCTGGTACAGAACCATGTTATCGCGCAGGTAATCAAAGCCAAGCTCGTTGTTGGTGGCGTACACAATATCCGACCCATAGGCTTTCCTGCGCTCCGCAGGGGTCAAGTCGTGCACTACCAGCCCCACTGTCAGCCCCAGCAGTTTATAAACAGGGCCCATCCATTCACTGTCGCGGCGGGCCAGGTAGTCATTCACCGTGACAATATGCGTTCCTTTGCCGCCCAAGCTATTCAAATAGGCGGGCATTGTTGCCACCAGCGTCTTGCCTTCACCGGTTTTCATCTCGGCGATGCGGCCCTGGTGCAGCACGATACCACCGAGAACCTGGACATCATAGGGGCGCAGCCCCACGGTGCGTTTTGCCGCCTCCCTGACCAGAGCAAAGGCCTCTGGAAGAAGCTCTTCCAGATTCTCTCCCCCCGACAACCGCTCCTTCAACCGGGCGGTCATCTCCGGAAAATCTGTCAGGGAGAGACCCTCCATGCGCTCCTCCAGGGCACTGACCCGCTCGACTATTTTCCAAAGGCGGCGCACC
>JAPXLS010000134.1:0-6274 GCA_033809435.1 Bacillota bacterium | reverse complement strand
GGGGTCAATTTCCCGATTTCCGCAAAACCCGAATCCAAAAAGCCCCTATTCCAAGCACCCCCTGGGGTAAAATGTTTTTAAGGGTAGCCGCAGAGCCTTGCCTATCAAGGGTTTCCGAAGAGCGTAAATGGCTCAGGTGTTCAAAAACAGGTCTGCCTGGAATGAAAAAAGTGCGGAGGTGTACATATCCGGGTAAATTGCCCCAGCGGCGGCCGGGCCCGCAACACCGCGCTAGCCCTTGATCATGGCGATTACAGTTATCGCTTCGTACACGGCGGCCACCGCCAGGACCAGGGCGACCCATAGATAGAGGGGCGCAGCCCGGCGCCAGCCCTGCATGTAACCCGCAAGACGGCTCTCTTTTTCATACTTCCCCGGCTTCAGAAAACCTTTGAAGGCCACCAGGCCGGCAAATATGGCCAGAATGTAACCCTGCCCCTCCAGAACCAGGGTAACGCTGTGCCAGGTCATGGGCCGGCGAAATTCTACCAGCGACGGAGAGAGCATGATCCCCCATAAAATTGCCCGGTAGGCACCGAGCACCGCTGCCAGCGGGGGAAAGACAATCGAGGGCAGCCCCAGGAAAATTACGGTTCCCACCAAGAAATTCACCGCAAAGGTGATCGCTGCAGCCAGGGGCACATTACCGCTCCCGTAGGCCTCTCCCACGGCGCCGAGCATGGTGCCCTCCTCTTCAAACTGGCTGGACAGCATTTCAACAAGACCTTCCTGAACACCGGGAGAGAGAAATACCAGCAGCATGAGCAGGGCAACCAACCCGTAATAAAGGCCGTTGCACCACAGGTAGAGGCTGAGGTGATCATTGATCACACGCAAACCCTTTTTCAACATGGATGATCCTCCGTTATATGGTGGTTACAGGATACCGCTCAATCCATCTGCGCCATCTGCCTGGAAAAAGACTTGCCGTCGCTGTAGGTCACCACGAGACGGAGCCCGCTGTACTCTTCACCGGCCCCGATATCTATACCGGCACGCCATTCTATCAACTCATCAGGGCGGTCACTCCGGGAGAGGGGGATCTTTTTCAACGTTCCGCCGCCGGTACGAAGCTCCACCTCGGCCCGGGTCACGGTATAGCGCGGCCGCCCGAACGCCTCCTCCAGCACGAATACATCGATATTACCTTCCTCCACATTCACATCGCTGTTCAGGGAACTGTAATAACCATAAGAGAGCTCATCCAGGGAAAAAGACTCCACATCACCCGTTCTGATGGCATCGCCGTCTCGTACAGAGATGTAGTATTCATACTCCAATCGGGGATCGGAATCAGTCTCCAATTCTGTGATGCTTCCACTGCCCGGGTTTTCGGGATCATGCAGGGTGGCCCTCGAGAAAGTATGCTGCCACAGCGGCCGGGGGTCGAATTCCAGCTCCAGCAGGGCATGGAAATAGCCGCTGCTGCCCTCTTCCGCCTCCAGGGAGGTGTACTCCGCCTCTCCCTGCCGGCGGTAATTGAAATGGACCTTGCTGCCGGCCCGGTAATCCTTCAGGTAACAGCCCAGCTTGACCGCGGCCGGCCCTTGCTCCAGGGCCTCTGCCCCGATCTCCGCAGGCTTCCACCAGCGGGCTTCATCCTGCGCCTCATGAAGCACGCCGGAGATCCAGCATGCTTCGCTCTGGACTTCGGAACGCAGGCTTTGCAGATCTCCCTGCATTTCATCCAGGCGCCTGTTCAGCCCCGTCATCGAGACAAGGTTGATGCAGGACAGCACGATAGTGACGGTTATGAGAATAACAATGAAAATTTCTTTTTTGCTCATGACACACCTTCTTGATAAGGCTTTAACTTACTTGCAGAGCTTCCCGGCCTCTTTGCTTCAGCATTCGCTGTAGCCGCAGGCCTCGCACTTGGCGCATCCTTCCACCCTGATCATGGCGCCGCTGCCGCAGTCGGGGCAGATCTCCCGGAAAAAGTGGGCCGCTCCATTTTCCCCCGGTTTGACCTCGACCAGGCGGGCCAGGGCACGGCCGATGGCGTCGGGGACGCTCATGATCCGGTTGGGGCCGAAGCCCACGGAGCGGGAGCCACCGATCCCCTCCAGCTGGGCCACTATCTCTTCCACACCCACGCCGCAGCGCAGGGCCAGCGAGATGAGCCTGGCAATGGCCTCGGTGAAGGCAACGACATCGCTGCCGGCCTTGCCGATCTGGGCGAAAAGTTCGAAGGGCTTCCCGCCGGCGGTATTGACAGTCACAAATAGATTGCCCAGCGAGGTCTTGATGCAAGTGGTGTGGCCCGTAAGGGTGGCCGGGCGGCTGCTGGGCCTGAGGCTCTCCTCATTGCCGACGCCCACGTTCAAAACCTGCTGTTCCCGGGAACCGTCACGGTACACGGTGATGCCCTTGCAGCCGCTTTCCCAGGCCAGCACATAGGCCCTCTTTATATCTTCCGCCGTGGCTTCCCGGCTGAGATTGATGGTTTTGCTCACGGCATTGTCCGTGTATTTCTGGAAAACAGCCTGGTGGCGGATATGCCACTCCGGAGCGATCTCCATGGCTGTTTTGAATAGTCCTTTGATCCGGGCCGGCACCGCCTCTTCATCCTCGGGGATGAACCCGGTGCGGGCGATATCGCGGATCAACTCTTCGGAGTAGAAACCCTCGCGCCTGGCCAGCTCCAGGAAAAGGGGATTTACCTCGGGCAGGTCCACGCCGCCCAGGATGTTCTTGCGCAGAAAGGCGATGCTGAAGTAGGGCTCGATGCCGCTGCCGGCGCCGGCGAGGATGGAGATGGTTCCGGTAGGAGCAATGGTGGTGCGGGTGGCGTTGCGAACCCGATCTTCGGGCCTGCCGGTGTCGTAGGTGCTGCCTTCAAAATTGGGGAATACGCCCCGCTCCGAGGCCAGTTCCACGGAGCAGATCTTCGCCTCCTCATTGACAAAGGACATCACCCGCTCCGCCGTCTCCAGGGCCGCCTCGCTGTCGTAGGGCAGGCCCAGGCGGACGAGCATGTCGTGCCAGCCCATCACCCCCAGACCGATCTTGCGGTTGCCCTTGTGCATCCTGTCGATCTCCTGGACCACATAGTTGCTGCTGTCGATGGTGTTATCCAGAAAACGGACGGCGGTCCGCGTCACTTCGCGCAGTTTCTCCCAGTCCACCTCCCGCTCCTCCGTCGCGAATTTGCCCAGGTTCAGCGAGGCCAGGCAGCAGGCCTCGTAGGGCAGAAGCGGCTGTTCACCGCAATTGTGGACCACAAAGCCGTTTGCATCAAAAGCATTGATCCCGGGCACCTGGACATCGTAGACCGGTTCAGCGGCGCCGGGGACAACCGCGTCAACCCTCACCGTGAAGCGCTCGCCATTGAGTTTACGGCGGTACGACGCCAGGGCCGAGTAGAGGCGGTTTTTCTTGGCGGTGTTGCAAAATCCAACCCGGCCGGCAAAAAGGGCCATGTTCTCGCCGGAGATGATCAGTTCATGCTGTGGCCCGGTGACATGGGCAGCCCTCTGCCCGGGTCCTTTTGGCAGCAGGACCACCCTTCGCCCGCCCCTGTTTTCGAAGATGGAGCATTTGATGCCGAAACGGCCCAGCATCCGCTGCACGGCCCGGAGTCTCTCCAGATCGCTCTGGGACAGCCGGATGGAGACGACCTTTTCTCTGTTGCCCTGCACCGATCCATCGGCGTCGAAGAAGCCCCTGAGAAAGCCCCTGACAAAGTCCGAAGAGGTCCGGGTTTCGAGGTAAGGGGTGATCGCCTTGTCCGGTCCCAGGCCCAGGGAGAGAGCCAGTTTCTTGATGCCGGCAGTACTCATTCTATATTCATTTCCCCCGCGTACCGGGAACCATCCTTTGAAATCACTCCTGTGAGGCAGGGAGAGGGCAGCGCCGTGGGCTGCTTCCATAACGCCGGCGGTTCCCGGCGCCTGCCAGGCGGAGAGCACCGCTCTGTCGGACTTCAGGGTACTGTCGCCCATGAGCAAGCCCATGAGGTAGCCCTCTTTTTCGCCATAAAGACCGTCCCAGCCGGAGAGCTCCCGGTGATCGTGAAGCATGATCTCGTCTCCCGGCCTGAGATCGGCGGCAGGGCTCCACTCTTTTTCCAGGGTGTGCCTCGTCTTTTTCTTGACCCTCAACACGGGATGGTCGCCGGTAAGGCGCAAAGAATAGCCTTCCTTTGTCCTGATGGTGAAAAGAGGCTTGACCCCCGTGGGGAAAAAGCCCGCCGGCGCGGTTTCAAAGGGTTTTCCGTTGATGATGAGAGCGGTGCTCTTGCCCAGAAGGTCCATGACCCTGCGCGGCCCCTCTGCGGTAAGGACAAGGGTGTCGCCAGGCACGCAGGGATTGGTCGTCTCGTACTTCCCGATGTGCGGGGTGGGGTTGAAGCGGTTCATCTGTTCGATGAAGATGACGCCCGGATCACCCTTGGCCCAGGCCTTCTCCACGATGAGATCAAAGACCTCTCCCGCATGCAGCTGCACCACCTCCCCCGTTTCCGGATCGGTGTGGGGTTCGCCGGTACGGGGGTTGATCAGGGGATAGTAGGGGTCCGGATCCGCCCCCGTCGCCTTGCGCATGAAGCCGTCGGAGACGGTCACGGAGAGGTTGAAGTTGCTGATCTCGCCCTCCTTCTCCTTGCAGCTGATAAATTCCAATATGTCGGGGTGGTTGTAGATGAGCGAACCCATGTTGGCGCCGCGACGGGCCCCACCCTGTTTTACAGCCTCGGTGGCCGCATCGAAGATCTTCAGGAAGGAGATGGGGCCGCTGGCCACACCGTTTGTTGTCTGGACCCGGTCACCGGCGGGCCGCAGCCGGTCAAAGGCAAAACCGGTCCCGCCGCCCGTCTTCTGCACCAGCGCCATATGCTTGAGCGAGGTGAAGATCCCCTCCATGCTGTCCTCCACGGGCAGGACAAAACAGGCGCTGAGCTGCTGCAGATCGCGTCCGGCATTCATCAGGGTGGGGGAATTGGGCAGGAAATAGGCGCCGGCCATGGCCTGGAAAAACTCTTCCTCGATCTTTTTTATTTCAGCCTCATCCTTGCCGTATTCCCGCTCTATCGCAGCCATGTTCGAGGCCACCCGCCTGAGCAGATCCTCGGGGGTCTCCAGCGGTTTACCCTGCAGGTCTTTCTTCAAATATCTCTTCTCGTAGGTGATCCTGGCGTTTTCACTTAGTTCTATCGTGATCCACTCCTCGCAGCATGGTGGCAGGTAATTCAAAACCAGGGGCGGCAGTCCATAATTCCTTTTTTTTCATCATGATCCTGGTTTATATTTAGTATTCTCGGTAAAGATATTTCTTCCTTTGCCGCCTGCTGCAAAAATATATAAATATGCCATGTATCAGGGGGACGGTTTCCCTGATATAGCGGAACAGAATTGCAAAACAGGTCGTAAATCGTGGAGGGCCGGGGTAAACCCCCGATCATGACCGGAGAGCGGAACCTGACGGAATAGATCTCCGTGTTACCGCCCTCCGGTGTCGCATACATATAAAAGATGTCGGAAGAACCGTCCGTGATATATGCCGCAGCTACCTGTTTTTGAGCAGATCCCTGATTTCGGCAAGCAGCAGCTCTTCCCTGCCCGGCTCTTCGGGGGCAGGTTCATCTTCCGCCGGCTCCTTCTTTTTGAATGATGAGAGCAGTTTGACAAATATGAAGATGCAGAAGCTGATGATCAGAAAATCGATGACGGACTGGATGAAGGCGCCGTATCTGAAGGCAGCCTCGGCCACATCGCCTGCTGCCGGAGTAATCACGTATTTCAGATCGGCAAAATTGATCCGGCCCAGGATGATCCCCAGGACCGGCATCAGGATATCGTTAACCAGCGAGGTCACGATTTTACCGAAGGCCCCGCCCACGATGACGGCAATGGCCAGATCCATGACATTTCCCTTCATGGCGAACTCCTTGAATTCCTTGAGCACCAGATCACCCCTATATCTTTATATTTCCTCATTCCGCAGCGGCCGCATCTTTTCCTTCGTCCATGCAAGTCCCCCTTTTCTATAGGGGAGTTAGGGGGGATTGAACACGGTCCCTCCGGAAATAGCCCTAGACAGCCGCAGCCCTTTTTGTTTATCTGGCGTGGCAGTGGATGCGAATGAATAGGGCTGAAAGGACAAGACACTCTATGAATTTAACATCAATACGACCGTCTCAACGTGGAACGATAGGCTCACCTGGGTGCTATCTATTCGGGGGAACAGTTCCATGTTTCCGCTGCCCCATAACGCCTCTAAGCTGACGGTATTGCCTGTCCCGGGATAGCCATATACAATGACCAAGTGACCAAAT
>JAPXLS010000133.1:0-6316 GCA_033809435.1 Bacillota bacterium | reverse complement strand
GGTGCCGGGATAGAGTATGCAACCCGCTGCCCCCAGGGCCTCCCCGATCATTCTCATTGTCTCCAGGAAATAGCTCCAGAAACCGGCCCGCGCCGCCAGGATCACAATGGAAAGCAGCGTTACCAGGCAGGAAGAGAACGTCCAGACAATAGCTGCGGTGAGTTTGCTGACAATATGCTGCCAGGGATGCACCGGCAGGGTGAACATGAGGTAGCCCTCGTCTCCCAGCAAATTCTTGTAGAATCTCTGGATCATGACCAGCAGGGTCGTTACCAGAATAGCAACAATGAGAGCAAAATAGGCCACTCTCAGCAGCACGTACATCGCGCCCGCCAGCGACGTAATCTGAAAGTGCACCATGGTGCTCTCCAGCCTGACCATCGTCTCCATGCTGAAGAACCTGTTTATGAAAGCAAAGACAATGAGCACGAGGTAAAAAGGCAGGAAAATGCGGGCCGTGGCCCTGAATTCATACTTTATCAACTTGGCTAGCATTTGAATACCTCCCTGAAAAGAGAATCAACAGATTTTCCGCTTTCCTCGCGGATCCGGTCCACGGTTTTGTTGAGAACCACCCGTCCTTCCTTGAGGAAAATAATCTGTTCCAGGACCCTTTCGATATCGGCGATGAGGTGAGTCGAAAGAAGGACCGTTGCCTCGGGATTGTAGTTTTCCAGAATGATATCCAGGATATAATCGCGGGCGGCGGGGTCAACGCCTCCGATGGGCTCATCCAGCAGGTAGAGCTGCGCCTCGCGGCTCATGACCAGGATGAGCTGCACCTTTTCCCTGGTCCCCCGGGACATGGTCTTCATGCGGTCTTTCGGGTTCAGGTTGAGCTTTTGCAGCATGCCGTAAGCTTTTTCCCTGTTGAAATCGGCGTAGAAATCACCAAAAAAGTCGATGATATCGCAGACCCTCATCCAGTCATTCAGATACTGCTTCTCTGGAAGGTAAGAGACAATCTTTTTGCTTTCCACTCCCGGCTCGCGCCCCGCGATCAATATTTCCCCGCTGCTGGGCCTGAGCAGCTTGTTGCAGATCTTGAGAAAGGTGGTCTTGCCGCTGGCATTGGGGCCCAGCAGCCCCACAATGCTGCCGCGCGGTATGCTCAGCGTCACCCCGTTGACTGCGGCAATATAGCCGAACGTTTTTGTCAGATCCCTGCATTCAAGGATTGCCTCGCTCATTCTTTCTCCTCCTTCATCATCGCGGACAGGGCTGCCTTGATCTCCTCATGATCGAACCCCAGCCGCAACATTTTATCCATAAATTCCCTGATATGCTCCCGAACCAGCCTGTTCTTGACCTGCATGACCAATTTTTCATCCTCAGTGACAAATCTGCCGCTTGTGCGGTGGGTATGGAGCAAACCCTCTTCCTCCAGCCCCGCCAGGGCCCGCTGCATGGTATTGGGGTTGACCGAGGCCTCCCGGGCCAGCTCCCTGACCGGGGGCATTCGTGAACCGGGCGGGTACTTGCCCGCACAGATCTTCAGCTCCAACTGCTCAATGAGCTGGGCATATATGGGGCGATCCGAGCTTAACTCCCAGGTCATTGCACCACTCCTCTCGGTGTATTGCTGTATTAGGCGCCTAATACAATAATACAGCATGGTCGCTCCCCTGTCAACACCATATTTAAAACTTTTTAGCTGTCCCGGGGCATGAAGAGAGCGGGAGCGCCCCCGCCGGCGGCAGGCCGGTATAAAAGAAAAAAACCGCTCCCGGAGGAGCGGCCTGGACTTGCGCTGCGCTTGCTTTAGCTAGAAATATTGAAGCGGGTTTATGGCCGGGTGAATATACCAGCCGCTCCAGCTGGAACCGATGCTGCGCCGGATCTCGAAGTGCAGGTGGGGCCCGGTGGAATGTCCCGTTGATCCGAGGCGGGCTATGGTCTGCCCGCGGGATACTCTTTGGCCCACGGAGACAAGGTTGGCATTGTTATGCAGGTACAGGGTGTAATAGGCGCCGTGATTGATCACGATGTAATTTCCCTGGGAGGAGCCCCATCCGTTAACCACCACGACTCCGCTCTCTGCAGCAAGTACCGGGGTGTTCATCGGTGCGGCGATATCTATAGCCCTGTGACCGGCATGGTACCGCTGCGATATTCTGCCGCCTCCCGCCACGGGCCAGGCGAATTTTCGCAGTGTCCCCCGCTCCACCACCCGGGCTTCCGGTTCGGCGATGACCTTGCTGGAAAGGGTCTCCCGCGCCATCTCCACCCCATTTTCACGGGTAATCCTGTATGTAGCCTCCCGCAGGCCGTCGACCCCTTCGGAGACGACCCTGCTTTCGCCAAGATAGATCTTGTCCGAGGAGATGTATGTAGTATCGCAGGGGATTCGCTCTTCAACAGTGATCTTTTCCACACTTTGCACATGCACCTCGGGTACGGAGGGACCGCTTCCCCGTTCGAGCACACTTCTGCCGTACCGGGATACGATCATCTCCCGGGAGGCGAGAAGCAGGCCCGGATCAGGCTCCTGCTCCACCAGAACGGAGGCTATCCGCTCCGGGCTGTATACCTGTTCCGGGGGAACGGTGCATTCTTCACCGGCGATCTCCTCAATCAGTTTCACATCCAGCAGCTCCACACCTTCATCCTCGCTGACAAAGGCGGAGCACAGTTCCTCGGCAACCCGTTCCACCCCGCCCATCGTGGATACCGGGGCCACCGGCGCACCGTCAATGGTGACCATTACCGCATCGGTGAGAAAGCTCAGCCGCTGCATCAACCCTTCTCTGAGAGCCTGAATATCTGCCCTTTCGTCGGGGCGAAATTCCCGGTCCAGGGTAATCTCCTGTGCAGGATAGATCTCCATTTGGTAGAAGGAGCTGCATCTGCAGGTCAGCTCCTCAAGGAGCTGCTCCACCTCACCGGGATCCCGCGCCAGGCCGATTTCGATACCATCCATCCTGACGGCATAAAGGTGGCTGTACAGATAGTTATGTAGCTGCAACAGACCTCCCAGCACCAGGCAGGAGCAGAGCAGGTACAGCGACCAGTGCAGTGTTTTGCCCTTGAGCCGGCGCTGCAGTTTGATCAGCTCTCTGTAAAGAGGATTTCGCGCAAGAAGAGCGGTTTTCGGTTCTTTTTGCGATGATGAATCCGGCATCTCCACAACAACCCCCTGACAGATAAGAGTGGCCTTCACATTGCAAAGGCATTTAGAATGTTAAGCCCAGATAACATTTACTTAACATCTTTAACACTACTATAAAATTTGGGGTTTGTCTATGGTATTTCCTTCCTCTATGGGTCAGGGGGACGGCAGACTTTGACTCATCCGGGCCGGGGTGGAAGCCGGCCCCTTCGCCGAAAAGGGATCAGGGCGACCACAAGCGCCGCCCCCAGAGATGGGGGGTGACGATTTGCTGCGACCGGCTTGCACTGCAGGCAGCCACAGGGGCCGCCCTACTCGATATGGGCCAGGACTTCTTTTTTGAGCGCATGCAGCCTGGCTTCCGCTTCCCGCGGTCCGGCAGCGCTGACCGAGAAATAAAGCTTTATTTTCGGTTCGGTGCCCGAGGGCCGGATGCAGAACCAGGCGCCGCTCTCCAGCCGGTAAAAGAGAACCTCGGAACGGGGCAGCTCCAGGGGGCGCTCCTTCCCGGTGAGCAGATCCCAACTCTTACGCAGGCTGTAATCGCGCTTTTCAACGATACGCTCACCCGCCAGCTCCGGTGGAAGTTTTTCACATGATCGCATGGTCTCCCCCGCTTTCTTCATATCCCGCAGTCCCATGGAGACCAGCTCCTCGCGGAAGTAACCGTACTTTTGTGAAAGCTGATCCAGGGCTTGCAGCAGGGTCCGCCCCTTTTCCTTGTGGTATGCCGCCATCTCGGCTATGAGCAAGGCCGCACCCACGGCGTCCTTGTCCCGTCCAAAGTTGCCCGCCAGAAAACCGTAGCTCTCTTCATACCCGAAGACGAACCTGTATTCACCTGTCTCTTCAAACTCTTTCATTTTCTCGCCGATGTATTTGAAACCGGTGAGGGTCTCCATGGTCTTGACGCCGTAGGCACCGGCCACCTTTTTTCCCAGGTCGCCGGTGACTATTGTTTTAAGCATGACTGCATTGGACGGCAGCGCTCCTTTTTCATCCAGCCGTCCCAGCAGGTAGTCCAGCAGCAGCGCTCCGATCTCGTTGCCGTTCAGATAGCGATAGGTCCCGTCAACGCTGCGGACGGCGCAGCCGGCCCGATCACCGTCGGGATCGGTGGCCAGGGCCAGATCGGCCTTTTCACGGCGGGCCAGCTCCAGCGCCATTTCGAAAGCCGCCGGATCCTCCGGATTGGGCGTATCCACGGTGCTGAATTGCGGATCCGGGACCATCTGCTCTTCCACCAGGAGCAGGTCAATGTAGCCGCTCTCCTTCAGCAGGTGGGGAATATGAGCGGCCCCGGCACCGTGCAACGGCGTATAGACCACTTTCAGCCTTGTCCCGGGCCTGTACAGAGAGAGCGATTTGACGGCGCCGCGGTAAGCACGGTCCATTTCCGGACCGATAAACCGCAGCAGGCCGGCTTTTTCCGCCTTTTCAAGGCTCATGCTCCTGACATCATCAAAGAGATCCACCTTTGAAATGGCGGCGGAGACTTCATCAATAAAGGGGGAGACAGCCTGTCCGCCGTCGGGACCGTAAACCTTGTACCCGTTGTACTGGGGCGGGTTATGACTGGCTGTGATCACGATGCCGGCAGCACAGCCGAGCTCGCGCAGGGCAAAGGATAGCTGCGGTGTGGGGCGGACGCCGTCAAAAAGGAGCGCGGTAATCCCGTTGGCTGCCAGGGTCAGTGCTGCATCCATGGAAAACTCGCGGGAAAAACGGCGGGTATCATAGGCGATGGCCACTTTTTTTGCCCTCGCTTCGAGGCCCAGGCTGTTGATGTAATCGGCCAGCCCTTGCGTGGCCCGCCGCACGGTATAGCGGTTCATCCGGCTCAGGCCGGCGCCGATAATGCCGCGCATCCCGCCCGTCCCGAAGGCCAGTTCCACGCTGAAGGAGGCATTTATCAGGGCCTCGTCGCCGGACATGTCCTCGAGCTCACGGCGGATCTCCGGATCAAGTGAGGGGTTGTCCAGCCATCTGGAATAGTTCTTTCCAGGATCAAGCCCCCCCCCGCCGGCAATCCGGCCAAAATCATCTTCATAGCGGACGATATCATCTTCACCAAGGTAGCTGCCGTTTTGCACTTCGATCACCTCCAGCAACCCATCGCTCCTGTTTTCCAGACGGTGCCTGGCCCCGGCGGGAATGAATACAGTCTCGCCCTTCCGCAGCGGGAGCTCTTTCTCCCCCACCGTGACCAGCGCCTCTCCCCGGACAATGACCCAGTTTTCCGAACGGTGGCGATGGCTCTGCAGGCTGAGACGCCTTCCCGGTTCAACGGTGAGCCTCTTCACCTGGTATCCCTCGCCCGTTTCCAGCGAGGTAAAGCTGCCCCAGGGGCGGTACACGGTACGGTGATGCAAAAATTCACGGTGGCCGCCCTGCTCCAGAGCCGCAGCCAGCTCCCTTACTTCCTGGGAGCGCTGCAGCGGACAAACCAGCAGGGCGTCGCCTGTCTCCACCACGGCCATATCCTTCAGCCCGATGGCGCCGACAAGGCGCGAGCCCGCCAGCACCAGGCTGCCGCAGGTGTCAACCAGCAGGGTCCGCCCCTCACAGCAGTTGTCTGAATCGTCTTTGGGAGAGATGTTGTAGTAAGCCTCAAAGCTGCCCACATCGCTCCAGGCGATCTCTGCCGGAATCACCGCCACACCTGCGGCCTTCTCCATGATTCCGTAGTCAATGGAAATGGACGCCATGCCGGAGTAGGCTGCACTGATCGAACCCTCATCGGAAAAATCCATCCCCTCAAAAGCGGCGGCCATGTCGGGCAGGTGGCGGCGGTAGGCCTCCATGAGTGCTCCCAGCCGGAATACAAACATGCCGCTGTTCCACAGAAAGGATCCCTCTTCCAGGTATGCTGCGGCCTGCCTTGCATCGGGTTTTTCCACAAAACACTCCACCGCGGAGGCGCCGCTGCTGTCCAGCTGCCGGCCGCGGCGGATATAGCCGTAGCCTGTCTCCGGATATTGCGGCGCAATACCGAATGTGACCAGCCCGTATTTCCGGGCCGCCGCCTCCCCCCGCGAAAGCAGTTCGAGATATTCTGCCCCCGCCGGAATGAAGTGATCCGAGGGCAGGACCGCCATGACCCCGCCTTCACCGGCGCGCTCCGCCAGGTACCAGGCGGCCAGGCCAATCGCCGGCGCGGTATTTCTTGAAAGGGGCTCGCTGAGCAGCGTTACAGAGCAGGGATCA
>JAPXLS010000132.1:0-6325 GCA_033809435.1 Bacillota bacterium | reverse complement strand
GCAGGAAGGAGAGATCGAAGATCCCCTGGTGCGTTTCACCGTCCTCGCCCACGATGCCGGCCCGGTCAACGGCAAAGAGCACCGGCAGTCTCTGCAGGCAGATGTCGTGCATGAGCTGATCGTACGCTCTCTGCAGGAAGGTGGAATAGATGGCCACAACGGGCCGCAGCCCCCCGGCAGCCATGGCGGCGGCCAGACCGGCCACATGCTGCTCGGCTATGCCCACGTCGAAAAAGCGGCCGGGGTATTTTTGGGCAAAGGCGCTCAGACCCGTGCCCCCCGCCATTGCCGCGGTAAGCGCAACGATCTTGGGGTTCTCCGCGGCCGCTTTCAGCATGGTCCTGCCGAAAACTTCCGTGTACGAGGGGTCGCTCTTTTTGCTGCGGGGCAGCCCGTTTTTCTTGTCAAAGGGGCCGATGCCGTGGAAGCGCTCCGGCGAAGCCTCGGCATAGCGGTAGCCCTTTCCCTTCTCCGTGAGAACATGCACCAGCGTGGGGCCCCGCATCCGCGCAGCCTGCTGAAGCGCACTTTTCAGGGCGGCAATGTTGTGCCCGTCAACGGGTCCGAAATAGGTCAGCCCCAGCTCTTCAAAGATCATCCCCGGGTTGATCAGGTATTTCAGGCCGCCCCGGAACCTCTCGGCGGAATCAACCATCCTCTTGCCCACGAGAGGAATCCGGTTCAGCGCCTGCTCGAATTCAGCCTTGAGGCGGGAGTATTTGGGGTCGGAGCGGATCTTGCCCAGGTAGGCCGACATGGCGCCCACATTGGAGCTGATGGACATCTCGTTGTCGTTCAGGACGACGATGAGATCGCTTTTGACATGGCCGGCATGGTTCAGCGCCTCGTAAGCCATGCCCCCGGTAAAGGCGCCGTCGCCGATGACGGCGATAACCTTGTACGAGCCGCCAAAGAAATCCCGCGCCAGGGCCAGCCCAAGGGCGGCCGAGATGGAGGTGGAGCTGTGACCCGTCCCGAAGGGATCGTGTGCACTCTCCGCCGGTTTCGGAAAACCGCTGAGCCCTCCATGGCGGCGCAGGGTGGGAAAGGAGCCCCACCGTCCCGTCAGAAGCTTGTGGGGATAGCACTGGTGCCCCACATCCCAGATGATCCGGTCGCGGGGGCTTTGAAATGTGCTGTGCAGGGCCAGGGCCAGCTCCACCACGCCCAGGTTCGGCGCAAGGTGCCCCCCATTGTCGGCCACTGTCCGGATCATGTATTCCCGTATTTCCGCAGCCAATTTTTCCAGACCGGCAATTTTAAGCTCTTTCAGATCTTCTGGCAGTTTCAGCCGGCCGGACAGATCATCCATGCTCTTTCTTCACCTTCTTTTTTTGCGAAGCAGAAGCCAGTCCCGCATATTCTCCAGGCGCAGCAGGATTGTGCCCACAAACATGATAATTTCGGTGGAGCGGGTGATGGCCCTGTTCTTGCCCAGCGCCTTGCCCCCCACCGTCAAGGCGGCCACGAGGGCCGTAAGGACGATGCTCCCGTAAATCTCCATCCGGGCATAGGGGCCGGCCGCCGCCAGCCGGGAAATGATGACCGCCGCCAGCGTGCCGCTGACAATACCGCTGATGTCGCCGACAACGTCATTGCAAAAATTGGCCACCCGGTCGGCGTTCCGGACCAGATCCACCGCCCGCCTGGCACCGGGGATTCTCCGGGAGGCCCTGGCATTGAGCGGCGCCTGGTCCGCCGCAGCGGCGGCGGTGCCGATTATGTCAAATACTATACCCAGCGCGATCACGGCGCCCAGTATCAAAAAGGAGAGCAGCAGCGAGTAAATGGCATTGAGCAAAAAACGGGCCACAAAACCGATGATGACAGCCAGCACGAAGGACCAGATCGCGATGCCGGCCACCCAACGCCCCGGGGAACGTTTGCACTTGCCTTTCCCCACCTCATCACCATACCGCAGCGGCATCCGGGAGCGCGGCTGCATTTTTTGGCCCGAGCGCCCGCCTGCCCCCTGTTCTCCGGCGGCCGGGCGCTTCCCGGAAATATGGAAAGAACATAAGTGGTGGCAAAAGCCAGGTAAACTTTGCGGCTTAGGTCCAGCAGGTTTTCCCGAATAATCACCTTCCGTCACCGGCAAGGCAGTTCCCTTTTCAGATTATTCCCGCCCTGTCGCCACGGGCGTAACTGGATTGCCACTTAGCTCGCACCTTAATCCCTGGCGCGCCTCTCTTCAAGAGAGCAGTCTAGGAGATTTCCTCCCTGGCTCCTGTCCTCCCCTAGCCTCTTTTGCAGGATGGGTTTCAGGATTTTGTCTCCTCCCCCCGCCCACACCACTCAAGGCAGGCTACACTGCACCCAGCTTTCACCGCATGCAGGTTCATTCCCAAGCAGTAACCGTAGCCGTCAGGCCTCCGGCCACCATCATTGGGTCTCCGCGAAGGCAGGGTCAACGCCTACATGCCTTTGTAGATCGCCCCGTCCTTCTTAACTCCCAGCACCAGCCCCCGACTGGGCGTCAGCAGCCAGCACCAGGAACTTCATCGATGTGCCCTTAACGGATTTTTAGGCCCGCTTTCGAAGAGGGGGAGCCAACTAGAATACTGCACCACTTATGCTCCTCGTCAGGAAAAATTATAACATAACCCTTTCCCTTTCTCAAGGACCCGGCAAATTGACAGGACCCAACAGAATGCCACGGAATACCAACGGATTACCGGGGAGCGGGGGGCCGTCCCCCTGCTCCCCGGGCCTGTCTAGATGACCAGATCTTCATTGAGATGCTTGCAATTGGAGGCTATGGCGTTCATGGCCGCCGCATTGATGGGATAAGCGATGGGCGACGGTGAAACAAGGGGATGCGTGGCCGCCTGGAATGTGTTCAGCTCCGTCGCCGTGGTATCTTTCTGAATGGCCAGGCTCAGAATGTTGATGATCTCGGCAACGGTATTCCCGCCGGAGATCTGGGCGCCCAGGATAATGCCGGAGCACCTGGAGAAAATCAGCTTGATATTGATCTCCTGCGCGCCGGGCAGGGTGCCGGGGTGGCGGTCCATGGTCTTGAACTCGCCGGTCATGATGCAAAAACCCTCCTGCCGGGCCCGGGCCTCGGTAAGGCCCGCCGCTGCAAATGTTTTGCCGAATACCTTCGTGGAAAATGTGCTGATGGTGCCCTTGTTGGCGCGGATCAACCTCAGATGAAATGTATTGCTGCCCGCGATCTTGGCCTCCATGGCCGCCGTGGAAGCCAGCAGCAGCGGCACATCCTTCCCCGTGAAGAAGCACTTCTTCTCGGCGCAGTCGCCCACGGCGAAGATATGGGGATCGCTCGTTCTCATGTACTGATCCACGACCACCGCGCCCTTGGCATTTACCTCCAGCCCGCCGGCTTTTGCCAGCTCGCCGTTGGGCCTTACCCCCAGGCCCAGGATGACCATGTCCGCGGGGACGGTGCGGCCGCCCTCCAGCTCCACCGCCTCCACGGCCCCCTCGCCCAGAATTCTCTTGACCCTGGTGCCGGTCATCACCTGAATGCCCTGTCCGCTCAAAAGGGATTCGATGTCGTCGGTATAGCTTTTATCAAAGGCCTGCCACAGGCAGGAGCCGGCCATCTCGATGATGGCCACATCCTTGCCGAGCATTCTGATCTGCTCCGCAAATTCAACGCCGATAAATCCCCCGCCGATGACCACAACATTTTGCGCATTTTCCAGTTTTGCAAGAATTCTGCCCAGGTATTCCTCGTTTTTCATTACGGGAAACACGTTCGCCAGATCGTGGCCGGGAATGAAGGTGGGAATGAGTGGCAGCGAACCGGTGGCGATGATCAGCTTCTTGTAGCCGATCGGGCCGTTTTTCTCCGTCTCCACCCTTTTCTGCTCCCTGTCCAGGGCAAGGGCGCTGTCGATGAGCAGGTTGATATTCGCATTGTGCAGCATGGCATCAGGTATAATATTTTTCTTCAGATCGCGCAGGGTTCCATAGATGTACGGTATGCCGCAGGGAACCATCACCGTTTCGGTATCGCGGATCAGGGTAATATCGATATCTTCCCCGTAAGCCTTGCGCGCCATTGTGGCAGCCAGAAGCCCGCCCGCGCTCCCTCCGATTACCAGCAGGTCCGTCTCTTTCATCGTGATCCTCCTTCGCTTTTCTACTGATGAAGTGATAACAATCTGTATTGCATATTATACTTGAATCTTTTTACACTGGCAACGCGATCCGGCCGACCGTCCCGCCGGCCCGGCGGCGGAGAAAACAGGGGTAAATCATTTTGAAAAAGGGAACAGGCGATCCGGGGAGCGATGCCGCTTGCCCGGCGCGGTTACGGGCGCCCCGCCCGCAAGGGCTGCCGTGCCTGCCGCAGCATCCGGAGCAGGTTCTTTTTTGATACCCGGCCCGGCGACAAGCACCGGGCCGGGCAACCGGCGCAGGCCGGCAATATCCGGCGGCCTGCGCAGCTGTGGCTAACTGTTCTGCGCCTCGCAGGCCATGACGGTATGTTTGCACAGAACAATGGTGGTAACGGAGCCCACACCGGCGGGGACAGGAGAAATTTTCTCGACCACGGGCTCCACGGCCTCGAAGTCCACATCGCCGCAGTACTTGCCCGGGTTGTCGGGGTCGGCATTGATGCCCACATCGATGACGATCTGCCCCGGTTTGACGTAGTCCTTGCCGATCATCTTGGCCCTGCCGATGGCGGCCACCAGGATATCGGCCTCGGCGCAGACCCGGGGCAGGTTCTGCGTGCGCGAATGGCAGATGGTGATGGTGGCATGTTCGCGCATGAGCAGCATGGCCACCGGCTTGCCCACGATCATGGAGCGGCCGACAACGGTCACCCTTTTCCCCTTCAGGGGGATATCGTAGAATTTCAGCATTTCCATGCAGGCGGTGGGTGTGCAGGGCGGGAAGCCGGTAACATCATCGGCAAAGACCTTGCCCGCGCCCCCCAGGGTCATGCAGTCCACATCCTTCTCCACCGGAATGAGCCGGCGGATCTTCTTCTCATCCAGGTGCTTCGGCAGCGGGGCAAACATGAGGATGCCGTGAATGGAGCTGTCCGCCCCCAGGGCGGATACCGCCTTCTCGAACTCCGCCTGGCCCACATCCTCGGGATGCTCGAACACTTCGTAGGCCAGCCCCACTCCATCGCCCGTCTTCTTGATCCCGCCTTCGTAAAACAGATCGTCGGGGTTTGCACCCACGCGGATGATCCCGATCTTCGGGGTGATCCCCCTTGCTTTCAGGGCCTCTATCCTTGCAACAAGATCCTCCTTCATGGCGTCGGCAACGGGTTTACCTCTCAGTCTTTCAGCCATTATCCCAACCTCCTCCAGAATTGATATTTATTTTTTGATCTTGCCGATGACCAGTTCCAGCGTGGCATCGGCGACCTTGCACCCATCTTCCAGAAGGGTGCTCATCTCCCTGTTTACCTGCTCCACAAAACTCTCATCCTTGATCGCACCCAGATTGATGAGCACATTGAGGTAACCGCTCTGCAGGGCCCCCTTCAGGAAGACCACACCGCAGCCCACATCGGAGATGGCCAGCATGGAACCGATCTGTCCCATGCGCTCGTGGATCTTGATGCCCCGGTAAGCCTGGCGCATGATCTCCAGGGGTACGGAGAGGGCCACCTTGGAACATTCCTCCAGGGTTTTCTCCTTGTGAGCAATCTCCTCGGGGGTGCCCCTGGGCAGCCCGTAGGCCTGCGCCAGCGGCTTGAAGGCTTCGGCATCCTCATCCACCAGCACTTTCAGCCGCTTGATGATGCCGTAACCTTCCTCCAGAAGTTTTTTCACCTCATCTTCAACACCGGCATATTTCTTTTTCCCCACCGTCAGGTTGCCCACCATGTTGGAAAGGGCCATCCCGATGGCTCCGCCCATGGCGGCAGCTCCGCCGCCGCCGGGGGTGGGATCCTTGGAGGCAAGCACATCCAGGAAATAATCACAGCTCTTTGACGACATGGCCATACACAAATTCCTCCTTTTTTGTTTTTTGCAAGACATAATTTCCGTTAATGTGCGGGCAGCGAACAGTGCGAGATCCTTCGCTGCGCTCAAGATGACAAAACTGCTTGCTCAGGATGACAAGACTGCTTGCTCAGGACGACAAGACTGCTTGCTCAGGACAACAATACTGCTCAGGACGACAGGACAGGAGGGGCAGTCCCTGCTGTCCCATGTTTGCCCCAAAAACGCCAGTTGCGGAACAAGAAGGACCGCCCCTGCTGCCCCGTTCCGGGCCGGGGTCATCTGTCCCTGAAGACAAGCTGCCGGGCCAGCTCGCGCAGCAGCTCTGCCGGCTCCGCCAGGGCGTCGAGGCAGGCCAGCGCCTCCCGGTAAAGCCCCGCGGC
>JAPXLS010000131.1:0-6328 GCA_033809435.1 Bacillota bacterium | reverse complement strand
GTACCCTTGGTGACATCGGCATTCCAGGGTGGCCTACTTCGCCATAGCATAAAAGGCAGATTCACGATTGTACTGCGGTTCCTTTAAACTGCAGCGTCCCCACTCTGGTTCAAGGATCTTCAATTTGAGGGAATGTTCTGGACTCAACACCTGACCCGCTGGGGATTACGCCTGGCAACATGGCTCTTCTTTTTTCTCTTTCTTTTTGTTAACTTTCTCCTGACCCGCCGCTGCATATTGAGCTTCCCCAATCTGGCCCTGCGGGAACGGCTCATGGCCGGCGGCTATCTCCGTTTTTTCACCCCGCGTTTTCTGGCTGGTTTTTTTCTGATATTATCCGCATTTCTCTCCTTTGTTTTCTCCGGTTACACCGGCGGGCACTGGATGAATCTGCTGCGCTTTATTCATGCTGCACCTTTCAGCAGCTCTGACCCTATTTTCGGTCAGGATATAGCATTCTATGTGTTCAAACTGCCCCTGTACCGCTTCGTTTACGATTTTCTGATGGCAGCCGTCGTGATCAGCCTTGTTCTGGCGGGGATCATCTATCTGATCATGAATGCACCCCTGGCGGGGCGTCGCTGGATACTGCCCGCAGGGGGCGGACTTGGCCATCTCAGCGTGCTGCTTGCCGCTGTATTTGCCCTGAAAGCCTGGGACTACCGCCTCAAACAGTTTGAACTGCTGCTGTCCGAGAGGGGCGTGGTCTTCGGAGCGGGCTACACCGATATCCACGCCAACTACCCGGTTCTGCTGGCGCTGATGATCCTGGCCGCCCTCATCGCTCTTCTCTGCCTGGCCAATATCTTTCTGCGCCGCGCCAGGCTCCCTCTCTACGGGATCCTGGCCCTGCTCGCCCTTTCTCTCCTGGGCGGCTGGGCCTATCCGGCGGCGATCCAGAGCTTCATTGTCGAACCCAGCGAGTTCAATTACGAGAAAGAGTACCTGGCCCACAATATCGCCTTCACCCGGCAGGCTTACGGGTTGGACCGATTCTCCACCAGGCAGTACCCGGCCGGAGAAGAGCTGAGCTGGGCAGATCTGGGGGAAAATCCGGGCACGATCAATAATGTGCGGCTCTGGGACTACCGCCCGCTCAAGACCACCTTCAACGAGCAGCAGGCGATCAGGCCATATTACCGTTTTTTCGATGTCGATATCGATCGCTACACCGTGGAGGGCAATTATCGCCAGGTCATGCTCTCCGCCCGCGAGCTGGACAAGAGCGCCCTGGCCGAACAGGCACAAACCTGGGTCAACCTGCACCTTCAGTACACGCATGGCTACGGGGCCGCCGCCAGCCCGGTCAACGAGGTTTCCGCCGAGGGGCTGCCCCGCTATTTCCTGGGGGACATTCCACCCGCCGGGGCTATCCCCCTGGAGAACCCCTCCATATATTTCGGCGAACTGACCAAAGATTATGTCATCGTCAATACCGACACCAGGGAATTCCACTACTCCACGGCCGGGGAAGAGAATACCTTCACCCTGTACGAGGGCGAAGGGGGCATCCCCCTGCGTTCCCTGTGGCGGCGGCTTCTTTTTGCCCTGAAGTTCGGCGAATACAGGATCCTTATCTCCGGGGAGCTGAACAACAACAGCCGCATCCTTTTTGACCGGGACATCTACACGCGGGTTCAAAAAATAGCGCCCTTCCTCCATTATGACGGAAATCCCTATGTCGTCGTTCACGAGGGGCGCCTTTTCTGGATCCAGGATGCCTATACCGTCACCGACCGCTACCCCTATGCAGCGCCGCATAAGGGGATCAACTATATCTGCAACTCCGTCAAGGTCGTTGTCGACGCGTACAACGGCAGCGTCACCTTCTACCTCATCGATGATGATGACCCCCTGGCCGAAAATTACGGCCGGATTTTCCCCGGCCTTTTCACGCCCGCCGCCGAGATGCCCGAGGGGCTGCTTCATCACCTGCGCTACCCCATAGATCTTTTTGAAATCCAGTCCGGCATGGTGGCCCTGTACCATGTCACCGATCCAAACACCTTCTACGCCCGGGAGGATCTCTGGAATATGCCCCTGGAGCAGTACTACGGCGAGGAGCAGCAGATGGAGCCCTACTACACCATCCTGCAGCTGCCCGGCTACGAGGAGCCCGAATTTGTTTTGATTCTGCCCTTCACCCCGAGCAACAGGAACAATATGATCGCCTGGATGGTGGCCCGCTGCGACCAGCCCAACTACGGCGCAGTGGAGCTGTTCCTTTTCCCCAAGGAGCGGGTGGTCATGGGCCCGAAGCAGGTGGAAAACAGGATCGACCAGAGCACCGAGATCTCCACGGAGTTCACCCTCTGGAGCCAGGCCGGATCGCACGTCATCAGGGGCAACCTGCTCGTACTGCCCATAAATGAATCGCTGCTCTACGTGGAACCCATCTTCCTGGAAGCTGAAAGAGGCGGGCTGCCCGAACTGGCCCGCGTCATCGTGGTCTTTCAGGAGACGGTGATCATGGAGGAAACACTGGAGCGGGCCCTGGTGCGCATTTTCGGCGAGCGCGGCGATCCGCCTGCCGGGACGGAGCCGGGAGAACCGGAAACACCTGATCTGCCGGCCGATCCCGCCGGGCCGGAGGCTGAGGCCGGTTCGGAAATCGCTTCCCTGATCCGGCAGGCCCGAAGCCTCTTTGACGAAGCCCAGCGGTGCCAGCGAGAGGGCGATTGGGCCGGCTACGGCGAAGCCCTGGCCAAGCTGGAGCGGGTGCTGAACGAACTCGCCTCCCTGACGGGGGCCGGATCTTGAAACGCCGGATCATTGGCTCCGCTTTTATTACGGTTTTCCTTGCCGGGCACCCTGTCGCTGTCACTGCCTGTACCGGGGCCGCCGCCTGCGCTGCCCCGGCCGGGCCGGATAGATGCAGCCGGGCGTGGGTTAAAAGCTGCCTTTGCATAAACTGAGCCTGTCCCGGGAGGTGTTTACATGGGTTTTCTGCTATGGACCATACTCCTCGTACTGTGCTGGCCTGCAGCGCTGCTCTTTCTAATTCTGTATCCGGTAGTCTGGCTTCTGCTGCTGCCTTTTCGCCTGCTCGGTTTTACAGTGAAGTTTATACTGGATTTTGTCTGGTCCGTGATCACCCTGCCGGTGCGAATTATCAAAAAAATATAGCTCTGCGAGGATAAGCTACATGGAGCGCAGACGCTTTACCCGTTCCTCGGTGGAGGGATGGGTGGAAAATAGCGTGCTTGCGCGCCCGCTGCCGCGCGCTCCCAGGGCCGGATTCACGATGTACAGTCCCTGCAGGGCCGGGTTGGCAATGGCGCTTTCAGGCACCTGATCGCGGGTGATCTTCTCCAGGGCCGAGGCCAGGCCTTCGGGATAGCCGGTGAATTCAGCGGCCGTGGCATCGGCCAAAAATTCACGCTGCCGGGAGATGGCGAATCTCAGGAGCTGCGCGAAGAGCGGAGCCAGGATGGAAACAAGGAGGAGAAGCAAAAGGGCAATCAACTGCCCGCTGCCGCTGCGCCGGCTGCGCCTCCCTCCGCTGTACCAGAGCATCCTGCGCACGGCATAGCTGATGAAAACGATGGTCCCCGCCAGGACAACAGCCACCGTGGCCAGAAGCACGTCGTAATTGTTGATATGGGCCATCTCGTGGGCCAGCACGCCCTCGAGTTCAAGACGGTCCAGGCGGTTCATGAGGCCGCGGGTGACAGTGATGGCGGCATGGTCAGGATTCCGTCCCGAAGCAAAAGCATTGGGCACATCGGTCTCGATAATGTAAATCCTGGGGACGGGCCGGCCGGCAGCGATACTCAGGGCCTCCACGGTTTGATAGAGGTAGGGCTCCCTGTCCCGCTCGGCCGGGTGAGCCCCGGCCATGGCGGTGACAATGCCCCGGCCGCCATAGTAGCTGACGAGTATGGCAATAACAAAGACTAGCCCCGCCAGGATCAATCCCATCTCGGGCGCCTCCGCAAGGGTGCCCAGAACCAGGCCGAATCCTGCAAAAAGCAGGGCAAAAAGGAATATCAGCAGGAAGGTGCGCCTTTTATTGGCGGCAATATGTCCATAGATCGGTACCATCAGCGCCGCTCACCACCTTGCAGCTCCACCCCGGGCGCCTCCCTTATTCTTTCATCCTCAAGGGCAAAGTAATCGTAAGGGTTGAACCTGAAGAGCCGGGCAATGAAGTTGGTGGGAAACCGCTCTATGATCGTGTTCAGGATCATGACGGTGCGGTTATAGCGCTGGCGGGCATAGGCGATCTTGTTTTCCAGTCCCGTGAGTTCTTCCTGCAACAGCAAAAAGTTTTCATTGGCCTTCAACGCGGGGTAGTTTTCCGCCAGGGCGAAAAGGTTCCTGAGCGCATCCGCCGCAGCCCGATCGGCTCCGGCATTTTCCCGAACCGTTTGCGCCTCCATCCAGGCAGTCCGCGCCCTGGTGACCTCCTCCAGCACCTCCCGCTCATGTTCCATGTAACCCTTGACCGTGGCCACGAGGTTGGGCACCAGATCAAAGCGTTTCTGCAGCAGGGTATCAATATTGGCCCAGGCCGTCCGGGCCATGTTGCGCAGCCCGACCAGGCGGTTATAGGCATATACAACAAAAATGAGAACGAGCAGCAGAATACCCGGCAAGATATATTTTTCCATTGCACCGGCCTCCTTCCCGCCTATATTTCTATTCTTCCTTTCCTTGAGGATTTCCTCTCTAATGAAATAGCGATCGGAAAAGGAAATTTCACTCCTGTTTTCCGCCCCCGACCAGGTAGCCGTCCAGGAGGTCATTATCATTGACTCATGCCAATTTTTAGGATACAATTGATAATACCGATAGCCCGGGGTGATGCAATGATCGGAGCGCAGACCGGCTCAATCAGGCAAAAAGAGATCTGGACAAGGTCGAGCATGATATCGCGCAGGAGTTCTATGAGTGGGCTCGTTTTACGGCCCAGCAGGCTTCCGAAAAAGCGGTTAAAGCCCTGTATCAATCAAGAAACCGAATGGCCAGGGGACATTCCATACTGAAACTCCTTGAAGGGCTGCCAGATTTTCTGGATGTGCCGGAGGAGCTATTCCATAACGCACGGATCCTGGACCGCTATTATATCGAAAGCCGCTACCCGAATGGTATTCCACAAGGCATGCCCGCCGATTATTTTGACGAGAAAATTGCCGGGGAGGCCCGGAATGCTGCACGAAAAATTGTTGGGTTCTGTGCAAATTCTATACATTGATTTTCCTGTACTGAAAGAGGCCCTGATAAAGGCCGCACGAAAAATCAGGAACGATCATAAATCTATCCTGAAAATCCTTTTGTTTGGTTCCTTTGCCAAAGGGAACTATACTCCACTTAGCGACATTGACATATTGATCGTTGTTGAAAGTACAGACACACCTTTTCTGAATAGAAAAGAAGCCTACCACTGCTATTTTCCGGTGCCTTTTGATGTGAATATCCTCGTCTACACTGCAAGAGAATACGATAATATGCCGTCCTCGGGCAACCTGTTTCTAAGCTCTATTCTTCAACATGCCGTCGATCTGTAGCCGCCCTGGTTGACAGCATGATAAGTCTAGAGATACAGGGGCAAATATACTACAGATACCCACGGCGGCCTTACAGGGGGTGATATAATAATGAGCAAAGCGATGCCTTCTATTCTGCCCGAGGATAGATCCGCTACCGCCAATCTATCCTGCGAGCAATGTGAACTGGCTCATCATGGATCCAGGGTGATCTGGGGAGAGGGCAGTCTTGCCGCTCCCCTGTTCGTGGTCCTGGACAATCCGGGTGCCAGGGAGGACAGGGAAGGCGTTCCCTTTCTATGCGGCACCCGGGAAACGCTGCAAAAAGCGGCGTACGAAGCAGGGTTTGGACCCGATGACCTCTACATCAGTTACATTCTCAAATGCAGGCCCAGAAGGGCCTACGATAAGGAAAGGGCCCGGACGATCTGCATGGGCTATCTGTGGGAACAGCTGAGGGCGGCAAAGCCGTATCTGGTCATGTGCCTGGGAAATGTGGTCTGTCAGGCATTCTGGGAAGAACCGGACATCTCGGCAAAAAAACTGCGGGGCAGGGTGCATTCGGTTAAAGGCTACCGGGTGGCGGCCTCGTACCACCCCCTGGCGGTCAGAAGAAGGCCCGTGCTTTACGACTTTTTCCTGCAGGACTGGAGGCTTGCTGCCAAACAGATCGGGATGATGCCGGGTCCTTCCCCCTGACCCGCTCTATTCCTGTCCCATATGTTCGGACAGCTCCACCGCGCCGATCAGGATGTCGGCAACCTCTTCAACAATATCAGGAGGTGCGTGCTCCACGTACACCCACCCCTTTCAGTAAGCATGTACTGCCTATATAGGGC
>JAPXLS010000130.1:0-6446 GCA_033809435.1 Bacillota bacterium | reverse complement strand
CCCCCCTCCGGACCCAGGTCGATGAGGTAATCGGCCCGCTTGAGCACATCCATATTGTGCTCGATGACAATTACCGTGTTTCCGGAGTCAACCAGGCGCTCCAGAATCAGCAGCAGTTTGCTGATATCGGCAAGATGGAGCCCCGTTGTCGGCTCATCGAGAATGTAAAGTGTCCGTCCGTTGCTACGCCTGGAGAGCTCGGTGGCCAGCTTCACTCGCTGCGCCTCCCCGCCGGAGAGGGTGGTTGCCGGCTGACCCAGCCGGATATAACCCAGGCCCACATCATCGATAAGCTGCAGCCGCCGCTGCAGCCTGGGAATGGCGCTGAAAAATTCAAGCGCTTCGGAGACAGTCATGGCAAGAACATCGGCAATGTTTTTCCCTTTGTAGCGCACTTCCAGCGTTTCACGGTTGTAGCGCTTGCCCCTGCAAACCTCGCAGGGCACGTACACATCGGGAAGAAAATGCATCTCGATGCGCAGGATGCCGTCGCCCCGGCAGGCTTCGCAGCGGCCGCCCTTGACATTGAAGCTAAAACGGCCGGGACGATACCCGCGGCGCCGCGCCTCCGGAGTCAGGGCAAAAAGGTTGCGGATGTCACCAAAGAGCCCTGTGTAGGTAGCCGGATTGGAGCGCGGGGTCCTCCCGATTGGGGATTGATCCACCACGATTACTTTGTCCAGATGTTCCAAGCCCTCGATGGCACGGTGAGCGCCGGCCGGTTCACGGGAGCGGTGCAGGAGCCTCTGCAGGGCACGAGCCAGAATTTCGTTGACCAGGGTACTCTTGCCCGAACCGGATACCCCCGAGACACAGACAAATAAACCCAGGGGGATCTCCACATCAATATTTTTCAGATTATGCTCCCCTGCTCCCCTGATCCATAGGCTGCGCTCGCCCGGCCGGCGCCGCTCTGCCGGTACAGGAATAGATTTGCGCCCCGTAAGGTAATCCCCGGTGATGGACCCCGGTGCGGCTGCTATTTCGGCCGGCGTCCCCTGGGCCACTATTTCCCCCCCATGGGCCCCGGCGCCGGGACCTATATCCACAATATGGTCGGCTGCGCGGATGGTCCCTTCGTCATGTTCCACCACAATTACAGTATTGCCCAGATCGCGCAGCTTTTTTAAAGTCTCGAGTAGACGCGCATTGTCCCGCAGATGCAAACCGATGCTCGGCTCGTCCAGAATATAGATTACTCCCGTCAGACCCGAACCGATCTGTGTAGCCAGACGGATGCGCTGCGCCTCTCCACCGGAAAGGGTGGCTGCAGCCCGGTCCAGAGTCAGATATTGCAGCCCCACATTGTTCAAAAATCGCAGCCTCTCCACGATCTCTTTCAGGACCTGCCTGGCAATTTGAGTTTCCCGGGGTGTCAGTTCCAGCCGCTGAAAATAGTCCAATGCATGGGCCACGGTAAAAGCGGATATCTCGGCTATATTGAGCCCGCCCAGAAGAACGGCCAGGCTGGATTCCTTCAGGCGCAGCCCGCGGCAGGAAGGGCACGGTTTTGTCTCCATGTAGCGGGCCAGCTCCTGGCGCGACTCCTCGGATTCGGAGGAACTGTAGCGCCTCTGCAGCAGATTCAGGATGCCGGGGAAGGGCTTGTGATAATTCCGCACCCGGCCGAACATATTTACGTAACGAAAAGGCAGCGGTTCGGGCGAACCGTGGAGAAGAATCTTTTTTTCAGCTGCTGCCAGTTCGCCAAAAGGCTTATCAAGGTCAATCTTGAAATGAAGCGCCGCCGCTTCGAGATGCTGCTGATAGTAGCCGCGGCTTCTGGACCAGGGATGGACCGCCCCCTCGTTGATCGTAAGATCGGGATATGGAATCACCAGTCCGGCGGAAAATTCGGCCTTTACCCCCAGGCCGCTACATTCGGGACAGGCGCCATAGGGGCTGTTGAATGAAAAAGCGCGCGGGGTAAGCTCCTCGTAGCTGAAACCGCATTCCGGGCAGGCAAAACGCTCGCTGAAAACATGTTCTCCGCCACCCACTTCCTGGACCACGACAAGCCCTTCGCTAAGCTTGAGCGCAGTTTCCAGCGAATCTGCCAGGCGGGTCTCAACAGCTTCACGCACGACCAGGCGGTCCACGACCACTTCAATGGTATGCTTTTTCTGCTTGTCCAGCAGGATATCCTCCTCCAGCTCGCGCACCTCTCCGTCCACGCGAACCCGAACATATCCGCGGCGGCGCATCTCGTCAAAAAGACGGATATATTCGCCCTTGCGGCCCCGCACCAGGGGCGCCAGCACCTGCAGCCTCGTACCCCCGGGCAGCTCCGTAACCCGGTCCACGATCTGCTGCACCGTCTGCCTGCTGATGGGGCGGCGGCAGTGGGGACAGTAAGGTTGCCCGATCCGGGCAAAGAGCAGCCGCAGGTAGTCATAAATCTCCGTTACGGTGCCCACGGTGGAACGGGGGTTGCGTGACGCCGTCTTCTGATCAATGGAGATGGCCGGCGACAGCCCCTCGATCTGATCCACATCGGGTTTCTCCATCTGGCCCAGGAACTGCCGCGCATAGGCGGATAATGATTCCACATAGCGGCGCTGCCCCTCCGCATAGATAGTGTCAAAAGCCAGCGAGGACTTGCCCGATCCGCTCAGGCCCGTAAAAACGATGAAACGGTTGCGGGGCAGGGTGAGGTCAATATTTTTCAGGTTGTGCTCTCTGGCGCCGCGAATTGTGATAAATCCTTCAGTCAAAACTCTACCTCGTTTCTCCACGACAACTGCCCGCCGGAGCCGGTTTGGAATGCGCAGCAGCTCCCCTCTCCAGCTCAAAAATGAGATCGCGCATCTCCGCAGCCCTTTCAAAAGCCAGTTCCCTGGATGCCTGCTGCATCTTCCGGCGCAGCGCTTTGATCATCTCCCGGCGGCGGCCCGGATCAAGAGAGCCGGGATCTTTGGGCAGGTATTTTTCTTCTTCTTCAGCAGCAACAGTGGCGGCGATGAGGCCGCGCACGGGTTTGACAATGGTCCGGGGGATAATCCCGTGCTCTCTATTGTAGGCCAACTGTTTCCGACGGCGCCGCTCCGTCTCATCAATTGCTCTACTCATAGAATGAGTTATCTTTTCGGCATACATGATCACCCGGCCGGCGCTGTTCCGGGCGGTCCGCCCGATGGTCTGGATCAGAGAGCGATCGGAACGCAGAAAACCCTCCTTGTCCGCATCCAATATGGCCACCAGTGAAACCTCGGGCAGATCGAGCCCTTCTCGCAGCAGGTTGATTCCAACGAGGACATCAAACTCACCCAGGCGCAGCCCCCTGATAATGGACATCCGCTCCAGGGCGTCGATATCGGAATGCATGTAGCGTACCCGCAGCCCCTTCTCGCGGTAGTAGTCGGTGAGATCTTCGGCCATCCGCTTGGTCATGGTCGTGACCAGGACCCTTTCCCCCGCTGCCGCACGTTTCCGGATCTCGCCGTACAGATCGTCCACCTGTCCCGCTGCAGGGCGCACCTCCACCTGCGGATCCACCAACCCCGTCGGGCGGATAATCTGCTCCACCACATTGCCGCTCTGTCCGAGTTCCCAGGGCCCGGGGGTGGCTGAAACAAAAATGGCCCGGTTGATCAGGTTTTCGAACTCTTCAAACCGCAGCGGGCGGTTATCCAAAGCTGAAGGGAGGCGGAAACCATGCTCGACCAGAGTGCTTTTCCTCGACAGATCACCGCGGTACATCCCGTTGATCTGGGGTATGGTGATATGGGATTCGTCAATTACCAGCAAAAAATCCGGGGGAAAATAGTCGAGCAGCGTCGAAGGGCGGCTGCCGGGGAGACGGCCGTCAAGATGGCGGGAATAGTTCTCGATGCCGGAGCAGAACCCCATCTCCCGGATCATCTCCAGATCAAAGCGGGTCCTTTGTTCGAGCCGCTGCGCCTCCAGGAGCTTCCCCCCCGCTCTTAGTTCGTTCAGGCGCTGCTCCAGTTCGGCCTCGATGGAGGCGGTGGCCTTTTTAAGCTGCTCCGGGGCGGTCACATAGTGAGTGGCCGGAAAAATGGCAGCGTGATTCCGCTCGGCCAGAACCCTGCCGGTGAGCAAGTCAATTTCGCGGAGCCGTTCCACCTCGTCGCCGAAGAATTCCACCCGCAGCGCGGCCTCGGCATAAGAGGCAGGCACTATCTCGATGACATCGCCGCGCACCCTGAAGGTGCCCCGGTGCAGGTCGATTTCGTTTCTTTCATAATGAATCTCCACCAGAGCGGCGATAACCTCATCACGGCCCAGAGCCATTCCCGGACGAAGAGAGAGCAGCTGCCTCTTGTATTCCTGGGGCGAGCCGAGGCCATAGATGCAGGACACACTGGCCACGATCACCACATCGCGGCGCTCCAGCAAAGCGCTGGTGGCCGAGTGGCGCAGTTTGTCAATTTCATCGTTAATGGATGAATCTTTTTCTATATAGGTGTCGCTCTGCGGCAGGTAAGCCTCAGGCTGGTAATAATCATAATAACTGATAAAATACTCCACCGCATTTTCCGGAAAGAATTCTTTGAATTCGCTGCACAGCTGGGCAGCCAGTATCTTGTTCGGGGCGATTACCAGGGCCGGCCAGCCCAGATCCTTGATCACGTTGGCAATGGTATAGGTCTTGCCGGAACCGGTTACCCCCAGAAGGGTCTGGTAAGGAAGATCATCCTGCAGGCCGCGCAGCAAAGCGGCTATCGCCCCAGGTTGATCGCCTGCGGGGTTGAAATCAGATTTTAATTTGAACTCGCCTGTCATAAGCATGTTTTATCCGTCCTCCTGCCGGCACAACTCATTATAGCACAGCAAGATCGCCTTGTTGAGATCATCTTTTTAACAACAGGCGCTTATTTATGGTAACCAAGGAAATTGATTCTATTCAGGAATTGTTGCCCCCGAAGAGCCGGTCTATACCCGCCCCAGGAGTATGAGGATCAGCATGACCAGGCCGATGCCGATGAATAGGGAGGCAGTAGCCGCCTTCAGAAGCCCTGGAGACACCCGCGCGAGCAAATGCCCCCCCAGGAAAACGGCGAGAGCATGATTCAGGAACATGGCTGCCATTGCCCCGGTAAAAACAGCTGCTGGACGGCCGAAATGGGCGCTCAAGAGCAGCGCCGTCATCTGGGTTTTATCTCCCAGCTCAGCGAGGAAAACCATGGCTGCGGTCCGATAAAAACCGGGACAACCGGTGGCAGGTTCTGTTTCCTTCTCGCGGCGGAGCAGCGTGAGGAGGCCCATGATTATGAACAGGATTCCCGAAGCAGCTGTGATCACCGCCGGAGGAATGGCGGAAGCCACAAGGCCTCCCGCACCCACGGCCAGGCCCATCACCAGGGCCATTCCGGTCATTGCCCCGCCGAGAACCTGCAGAGGCGGGTAGTGGCAGGCCATGGAAAGAGAGACCAGCTGCGTTTTATCGCCGAATTCGGCAACAAAGATGCTGATAAAAGCGGCACCGATAGAAGCAATCACATCCAACTCTCCCTTTCTCAGCCCCGGGGCGGAGAATCAATTCTTTTTAATGCGCCCCCACAATCTCCGCAAAAAACCCGTTGCGCCGACAGGCCGGGCCTGGGCGTAGATCGGTGTCCGCTGCGAGGGCGCCGGAATCAGGCCCAGTGCGGCCCCCCGGCACCATAGAGAAGCGCGGGGGCTTGTTGAAGCGGGCCCTGGCAAAAATGGCATGCCCGGGCTGTTCTTCTCCTCTGTCCGGCGCTTGTTCAGCACAACAGAAAAACTGCCCCCCTCCCGGAGCCCTTCAATCATGGTCATGAAGTAGCCCTCCTCCAGGCGGCCCAGCAGCTCCAGATCGTCCCCTACCGGGACCCCGTTGACCCTGCGGACCACATCACCGGCGCGCAGACCTGCCCGGGAAGCTGCGCTTTGCGGAAGAACCATCATCAAGGGAACACCTTCAGCCGAGGAGCGGTAGCGGGCAGGGCGGGACTGTTCAAGGCGGTTCCCGTAATAAATTACCGCTTCATGGCCCAGGGGTGCGAAAAGTACACCCAGCGGCATCAGCAGGGTCCAAAACTCCGAGGCCAGGGCCAGGCCGATGAGAATAATACTGTACAGACTGAGATAACGGGCCGTGCCCGCTGTTTTTTCGCGGGGAGAGGAGGAGATGGCCATATCGGAATAACCCAGTGCTGCCATGGCCGGAAAGGCCAGGTACTGCAGTGTCTGTCCCGGTTCCAGTTCCAGCGCAGGCTTGAGTAGCGGCCACCATTCGGGCATGCTTACACCCTGGATCTCCGTTTCCAGAACTATTGTAGCAAGAAGCGCCGCCAGGGGAATGGGCCAGAACCGCTGCAGGCTGAATGCACCGACTATTTCACCATCCGCGAGCTTGAAGTAAAGCGGGCTGCTGCCCCGCTGCCCGCCAAGGCGGATCAACAGTGACTCGATCAGGTGGAGCAGGCCGACCAGCGCCAGCAGGGCGGGAATATGGATCT
>JAPXLS010000129.1:0-6478 GCA_033809435.1 Bacillota bacterium | reverse complement strand
GCAAGGAGCCGCGTAAAGATGCGGACCAGGTCTGTGAGGGGAAAGCGCTCCGCAGCACCCTGCGACAGAGGCAACAGCGTCATTTCGAGTTCATTCAGAATAAGCTCGATCCTTTCCAGCGCCCTCTCATCCCGCTCCCGGATATACCGCTCCCGGGTTTTGGTACCCGCAGCCGCCTCCAAAATGCCGTCAATGTTTTCACCAATCCGAAAACGGCGCATCAGCATATGCAAAGTCTCTTTGAATTCGGCCGGGCTCATGCGGGGGCGCCAGAGGGAGAACTCCTTTTCGGCCCGGTCCAGCAGGTACGACTGGAGCAAAACCTGGAAGCGATCCTCTTGACTCGCCTTCCCGCTCCCGGTGCCGTCAAAATACTTCTCGAACACAGCTGCCGGATGGGTTCCGGCGGCTGGTTGGAGGGATCGGTAAGCCGTGCGGCGCAGCCGGCTGATCGCACGAAAATCGAGGCGGCAGCGCATACCGCTGGAAAGGCGCTCCCGCAGGGGAGCGGCGGCAAGCAGCTCCGCCCCGGAGTGTTTCTGGTATTCTGTCAGGGCCGCAGGGTCCACGGTCAGCTCATAAGAAACATAGGGCGAGGACAATATTTTTTCACGCAGGGCAAAGGGGTTTGCACTGACGCTGTGGCCGACCAGGTTGTTGATCAGGGCAGCCTGTGGCAAGCTGAGCAAGGGGATGCCCTCTTCCAGAACAAAGGGAATACCGTAATCGGGGAAAACCTCCCGGATGATCACAGCGTACAGATCATAGGCGGGGGCAATGATGCGGATGCTGTCAGGGGAGGCGCCCTCCCCGAGCAGCTCCCTGATGCGGCGGGCAATGGAAACCGTCTCGCCAAAACGATCATTGGCTTTGAGCACATCGAACCGCGCCGCCGGGAGCAAATTGACGGCGCTGCCCGATCTGGAACAAGGGATCGGCGGAGCTGCCGGCTGAAACAGAGAGCGGGACAGGGCGGTAAAACAATCCCCGGGGCCGGGCGGGGCCTTGAGTTCCACTGCCGGCGGCGTTCCCTCCCGCTCCAGCAGGGCGGCGATGCCTCGCTGCACCCGCAGGGCCTGCTCCGGGGCTGATCCATCTGCGCAGTGCAAAAATACCACCCGGCAGTCCCGATCAAAAGCATACCCGATAAAGGCGGCTTCCAGAGGGGTAACCGTATCAAAGCCCCAGAAGATGAGCGAGCCCTTTTCAGGGAGACCCGACTGCTGAAAGGGATCAAATTCCGGCGGCCCACCGCTGTGCAGCAGATGCTCCACTGCGCTGCGGAGATCGAAACCGATGTCGCCCATTCTCTGCCGGCAGGCAGCATCGATCCGGATCAGCTCTTTTTCTTTTGGGGTGAGCCGGCCCGCTTTCAGACTGTTGATCACTTCCTCCAGATCGGCCAGAGTGGCGGAGCGGTAATTGTAAAGAAAATCGGTCAGCGCCCTGACATAGCCCTGCCGGTACTCCTCCATATTCAGGTAGGCGGTAAGGGCTTCGGAGATAATAGAGCCCAGGATCATCTCCAGGCCCTGTCGCGAGATCAAACCGGCCTTGCCCAGCCCTTTGACATAGCGCTCCATCAGCCCGGAAATGGTGACAACAGCGCCGGCAGCCGTTTCCGGGAACAGAGCGGCGGTTGCGCTCTTTTCTTGGTCCGATGGGATTACAATCACCGGGGGGCCCTCTCCCAGCCAGCGATCCTTGCATGCAAGCAGTTCATGCCATGCGCCCGCCCTGTATACTTCAACTGGTGCCATCAACACTCTCCATTTGTCATTGCTATGGCCTGGCGCCCGATACTGCTGCCAACCTCTTTACTACTTCTAAAAACAAAACCCCATTTCCTGCTGTCACCTCCATATATCAGCGGTACCATCCCCACAATATAAACCGGGGGGCGTAAGCCCCCCAGCCCAACGGCCCACCGGGAACGAAGTAGGGGAAATGCGGTGGAAACTTATGGGAAACAGGCATTATTCCGGATCTTCAACGGCAAAACAAACCCTGCTGTTACTCTGCCTCTTCCCACTGATTCAGCTTTTCCATGACCAGATCATAGGTCCTTTGCGAAACCTCGGGCAGCCCGCCCAGCGCATGTTTTGCCTGCGCAAACCCCTGCTCGATGGCTCTCCTGATCTCCGGCAACCTGGACTTGTCTCCGCCGGAAATCGACAGGGCAAAATCAACAATGCGCTTGCTGACCGCCTCGGCGCCCAGGGGACCGTCGTCGGCAACAAGGGCGGCCGCCTCCGCCCTGACATCCCGATCCGTTCCGGGAGATTTGAAGCCTTTTGCCTTCAGCCCCTGCGCACTTGCCCCCTGCTCCTCCAGAAGTTCGGCAACAATGCGCCTCAAGAATTCAAAAGCCCTCTCGCTTTCCGCCTTGAGGCCGGCAATGAGGGTGCTGTCCGCCTTTACCGATTCCTTGCTGTAAGTAATTATCTGCGGGCCGCTCTTGCCGGCGGGCTCAAATTTATCAACTGCATTTTTCACCGCGCCCTTCCGGACATTTTTTACGCTGTTCGGATCTGTCTTGTTCCCCGGCCCCGCCGCCTGCTTAAACGAAGATATCTTCACCTGCAATCACTCCTTTCAATATCGCATCGGCCGGAACAGGTACTTTTTAACCCCTCGCCCCCATGAACCTCGCTGCAGCGGGCCCAGGCCTGATTCAGCAGATCACAAAAAAGGTTTCGGAGGGCTTCTGTCAAATTGATAGTAAGAAATGGAATACTTCCCGGTCAAATGGAGGGTGATATCGATGATCAAGGGTATCGAGATAAATGAGCGCTTCGCCCGGGCCCTGCATCTCATGGAGGAGACAGGGCAAAATGTCTTCATCACCGGGCGGGCCGGCACGGGCAAATCGACCCTTCTGGAATACTTCCGCTCCGTCACCTGCAAAAGAATAGTGGTCCTGGCCCCCACCGGCGTGGCCGCGGTGAATATATCCGGCCAGACCATTCACTCTTTTTTCGGTTTCAAACCCGATATAACGGTGGAGAAAGCAAGAAAAACAGCCAGAAAGACGGACTCCGCCATATACGGGAATCTCGATACCATCATTATCGATGAAATCTCCATGGTCCGCTCCGACCTCCTGGACTGCGTGGATCAGTTCCTGCGCATAAAGGGCAAAACCCCGGGGGCTCCTTTTGGCGGCATCCAGATGATCCTCATCGGCGACCTGTACCAGATCCCGCCCGTCGTTACCGGCCGGGAGCGGCAGATCTTCAAGGAATACTATGAAAGCGAGTATTTCTTCGATGCAAAGGTATTTCAGCAGCTGGAGCTCACCTTTGTTGAGCTGGAAAAAATCTATCGCCAGACAGATCCAACCTTTATCGAGCTGTTGAACAAGATCCGCAATAAAAACACCGTCCCCGGTGATCTGGAGGCAATAAACCGCAGGGCTGCAAGCGGCGACGATAAACTGCCCGAGGGAGCCATATATCTGACCACGACCAATGCCATGGCCGATAAGAAAAACGAGGAGGAGCTGGAAAAGCTGCCGGGCAAACCCCATCTTTTTACCGCAGAGATAGGCGGAAAACTGGAGAAAAAATACTTTCCCGCAGCGGAGGTGCTTCAGCTCAAGGAAGGGGCCCAGGTCATGCTGCTGAACAACGATGCCGAGGGACGGTGGATCAATGGAACCATCGGCAGAATCAGCAGGATCGAAAGAGAAGGCCTGTCCGTCAGGCTCCTCGATGGAAGCACTGAAACGGTTAAGCCTTACAAGTGGAACGTCAACCGCTTTTACTGGGATCCGGATACAAAAACCGTGGCCTCTGAAACGATGGGCACCTTCAAACAGTATCCCCTGAGGCTGGCCTGGGCCATCACCATTCATAAAAGTCAGGGCAAAACCTTTGACCACGTGGTTATAGACCTGGGACGGGGTGCCTTTGCCTCCGGACAGCTCTACGTGGCCCTTTCCCGCTGCCGCAGCCTGGAGGGCATCTACCTGGAAAGAAAAATCAGAGACAGCGATGTCTGGGTTGACTGGCGCGTGGTCAGATTCATCACCGGCTTCCAGTATGAACTTTCCGAAAAGAATATGCCCCTTGCAGCAAAGATCGGACTGATCAGGCAAGCGATAAGGGATAAATCTTCACTCGAGATTACATATCTCAAATCAAAAGATGAGAAAACACGGCGCACCATCAGTCCGAAATATGTTGGAGATATGGAGTACAGGGGCAAAACCTTCCTGGGCATGGAGGCCTATTGCCACAGCAGAAAGGACCTGCGAAATTTCCGGGTGGACCGGATCCTGGAGATACATGCAGCTGCGCCCGGGACGGCCGGGCGCAGCGGATATGGCCAACACTGACTTTCATACGCCACCGGGACGATTTTTGAAGGATTCAATCAGGGGCAACCCGCTAACGGTCCTTCCCGCCAGAGAGCAGACCGTTGATTGTCGCTGCCATTACCCTGTCCAGTTCTTCCATATCTCCCCGGCGGACCCTTGATTGCCTCTCGACGGACAGAGGACTCCCGATATGTACACTGATCCTGCCCCGCCGGGGGGTGTATTTTCCTGCCGGCAAAAGATCCCTGCTGCCCCGTATTGCCACCGGCAAGACAGGCGATCCCGTCTTGAGGGCAAAATAGGCCCAGCCCGACCTGAAAGGTTTCAACCTGCCGTCAGTGCTCAGCCCGCCTTCGGGAAACATCCCGATGACCCCGCCCCTGGAAAGGAGCGATAGAGCGTATTTCACGCTTCTTGCGCTTCCATGATCGCCATCCACCGGAAGGGCGCCGCCGGCCCGGACTGCCAAACCCACCAGGGGAATTTTAAAAAGGTATGCCGCCGCCAGAAATGTAATCCGGCGGGGAATGCAAGCGATCAGGACCGGAGGATCAAGCAAACTCTGATGGTTGGCCGCAAGAACAAAGGGACCCTTTTCAGGAATATTATCCTTCCCAAAAACCTCGGGCTTACCGATTATTTTAAAAACCACCCTGCATAAAAACCTGATAAAAGCATACACAACAATCCCACCTCCATATACCAAGGGGACTGGTTCCGCCGGTATATTTATTTCCGGGATTGTTCCTTTACCAGCCGGTAGAAATCATGCCAGTTGTTGTTGTATATCCGGAAGCCCTCCACCTGCTGATTGTAGGGCCGGTCCATGACCACCCTGATGCCGGGGAAATTTTCCAGGACGCCGGGCGAATCATCAAAAAGTATATCGCCCCGGATCAGATATTTTCTGGAGGTAATAAAAAAATTCTCGGCAAGCAGTGCGGGCAAATACTTTTCCATCCAGCGGCATTTATCGGCAGCGGCATCGGGATTGCCCAGCGCATTGGAGGCGATGATCACATCGTGACCATCCTTGCGCAATGTTTCGATGATCTCCAGCGAGCCGGGATATGGCTCCAGGCTATAGAAAAAACCTGCCTTCAGAAAGATCTCCCTGCCCTTTCCGCCAATGAAAGAGCTCAAATCATACTCGCTGAATCTGTCCGGAGACCGGTCAGTGCCGTGGAGTTCATTGTACTGCCGGCACAGGGGGCCCAGAAAATCACAGATAACTTCGTCCATATCGATGACTAACCGAATTTTTTACACCTTCTTTACCGGTATTCCCTGTTGCGTTGTGTGATACAGCGGACAAACCCTTCGGCTATCAGTATATCAAAAGATCCCTCCCCCTGATATATGGGTGAGGCGGTTGGCGGGAATCGGGCCGGCCGGCGCCTCAACATCGAGAAAGGGAACCACCACGGGTACGCCCCTATGTTCGATGATATGAACGTGGATCTGGTAGACCTCTTCAATATTTTCCGGAGTCATGCTTTCCAGCCCGCCACAGGCAAAGACCCGCGCATCCTTGAGAAAGAGGAAGCGGTCACAGTAGCGTATGGCCAGGTTGAGATCATGAATGACGATGATCACGGCGATGTGGTGCTCGCGGGCAATTGCCTTGACCAGGCGCAGCACCTCGTGCTGGTTCCGGGGGTCCAGATTGCTGGTGGGTTCATCCAGGAGCAGCAGCCTGGGCTCCTGAGCCAGGGCCCGGGCCAGCATGACCTTCTGTCTCTCGCCGCCCGAAAGCTCCGCCACGCTGCGCAGGGCAAAATCCTCCAGCTGCATCTGCCCGATGATCTCATGCACGATCTGCATATCCTTCGACGTTGCATCCCAGGTGATGTACGGTTTGCGGCCCAGGAGGACGGCATCGAATACGGTCATGTTGAGCGATATGTTGTTCTGCGCCACGTAGGAGATGTTCCGGGCCGTCTCATTTCGCGTCATTTTGGAGACGCTGTGACCGTCAATCGTAACTTCACCCTTCCCGGGAGAACATATCCCGTTGATGCATTTGAGCAGCGTGCTCTTGCCGGCTCCATTGTTCCCCAGAACGGCAATGCACTGATTCCCCTCCAGGGCAAAGCCGATCTCCTGCAGCACATTCCGGGACCCCGGCTTGTAGGTGAAGGTGACGCCTTTTACCTC
>JAPXLS010000128.1:0-6593 GCA_033809435.1 Bacillota bacterium | reverse complement strand
GAGCGGGAAATTGTTGACGCCCTGCACCGCCCCCTGCCCGCTCTGACCCTGGATGCGGTGAAACGGCGCACCCGCGCCGGCATGGGCCGCTGCCAGGGCGGCTTTTGCCTGCCCCGGGTGCTCTCCGTCATTTCGAAGGAGCTGAATATTCCGCCGGAGCGGGTGACAAAAAGCGGTCCGGGGTCGCCGCTTTTCAGCCGCCGCACCGGGGAGGATCCGGTGATTGAGGGGGCATTTGCTCCATGAGCCGGGGACAGATCGCGGTTATTGGCGGCGGGCCTGCCGGTCTGTCTGCAGCCCTGGCTGCAGCTGAGGCCGGGGCCTCAGAAATTCTGCTCATCGAGCGGGATCGGGAACTGGGCGGTATTCTCAATCAGTGCATTCACGACGGTTTCGGCAATCTCATTTTTGGCGAAAGCCTGACGGGTCCGGAATATGCGCAGCGCTTCATCCAGGAGCTGCAGAAACAGACCCGGATCAGGGCTCTTACGGGGACAATGGTCCTGCAGCTGGACCCGGACCGCCGGCTGCGGGCGGTGAACAGGGAAAAGGCTTTTGAACTGAAACCTGCGGCGGTGGTCCTGGCCATGGGCTGCCGCGAGCGCAGCCGCTTCCAGGCGGTTCTTCCGGGTTACCGCCCCTCGGGCATCTATACGGCGGGTACAGTGCAGCGGCTCATCAATATGGAGGGGCTCATGCCGGGAGAGAGGGCGGCCATTGTCGGTTCCGGCGACATCGGGTTGATCATGGCCCGCCGCTTGACCCTGGAGGGGGCCCATGTTTGCGGGGTTTTCGAGCTCCTCCCCCGGCCCGGGGGGCTGAACCGGAACATTGTCCAGTGCCTGCAGGACTTTCAGATCCCCCTGTTCCTTTCCCACATGGTCACCTTTGTTCACGGCAAAAAAAGGCTCAGCGGTGTTTCGGTGGCCCCCGTGGACCGCCGGGGAAAACCGCTCCTGGAGCAGGAGCGCTTCATCGCCTGCGATACATTGATTCTCGCGGTGGGGCTCATTCCCGAAAACGAGCTCTCCAGGGGCGCCGGCATCGCCATGGACGGAGCTACAAGGGGTCCGCGGGTGGATCAGGATATGGGCACCTGCAGGCCGGGCATCTATGCCGGAGGAAATGTGGTCCATGTATATGATCTGGTGGATCATGTGAGCAGGGCGGCCGGCATCGCCGGCAGGGCGGCGGCCCGCTTTGCTGCGGGGATCGAACGCGGCGGCGGCCGGATTCCAATCGAGAGAGGAGAAAACGTTGCCGCCGTGACACCGCAGCAGCTCAGCCTGCCCCTGCAGGATAAAGAGAAGATCGATATTTACCTCCGCGCCGGCACGGAAATACGCGGCGCCGTGGTCAGCCTGCTCGTGCAGGAGAGGGTGCTGTTCCGCAAAAAGATGCGCATGGCCCGCCCCCCGGAAATGATTCATCTGGAGGTTGAGTCCTCCGCTTTTGGGGGCCTTGCCGGCGGCGAGCCTGTTGTTTGCCTGATCAAGGCCGGGGAGGCGAAAAAGAACTGAAGGGGAAGCAGCAGTTTACATGCATTGTTTGCCCCCTGGGCTGCCTGGTACAGGTTGTGGAAGGCCCGGAGGGGACTGCAGTCAGCGGGCATGAATGCAGCCGCGGCGAAAAATACGCCCTGCAGGAGCTTGCGGATCCCCGCCGGGTGCTGACGGGCACTGTCAGGGTAACAGGGGGCTTTCTGCCCAGGCTTCCTGTCAAGAGCTCTGCCCCCATCCCGAAAAAGCTGATCATGGAGGCATCGCGCGCGCTGTCGCGGATCAACGCTGTTGCCCCGCTGCGCTGCGGAGATATCATTGCTGAAAATTTTGCCGGCAGCGGCGCCGATCTGATCTCCACGCGCGATCTGCCCCGTGAGTCAGGGGAACGGAAGATTTGACTCACCTTCACTGCAGATATTTAGGGGCGGGCAATGCCCGCCCCCACAAGAGCTATTCATTTTCCACTTCTATTACTACCGGCATGATCATGGGGCGCCGCCCCGTTCTCTCGAAGAAAAATGCCGCCGCTTCATCCCTGACATGCGACTTGACCACATTCCAGTCCAGGAGCTGCTGCGGGCTCAGCGCAGCCAGGCGGCGGGCCACCTCCTGCCTCGCCTCCTCCAGCATCTCCTCCGATTCGCGGACATAGACAAAACCGCGGGTGATTATTTCGGGGCCGGACAGGAGCCGCCCCCTTTTCGGATCCATGGCCGCCACGACAATGACAATGCCCTCCTCGGCCAGCAAACAGCGATCCCGCAGGACCACGCTGCCCACATCCCCCACGCCCAGGCCGTCCACCATGACCTTGCCCGCAGTCACCTCACCCCTGATGGAGGCTTTTCCTTCCTCGAATTCCAGCACTGTTCCGGGATCGGTCAAAAATATATTCTCTCCGGGAATGCCCAATCTTTGGGCAATATAGGAGCAGTGGACCATGTGGCGGTATTCGCCATGCACCGGAAGCAGGTAGCGGGGCTGAATCAGATTCAGCATGAGCTTGATCTCCTCTTCACTGCCGTGACCGGAAACATGAACGCCGGAAACGGAGCGGTGAATCACCTTTGCCCCCCGGCGAAAGAGATTGTTCACCGTGCGGGCGACCAGCTTTTCATTGCCGGGGATGGGGTTTGCCGCTATAATGACCGTGTCGCCCGGGATAATCTCGATCTGTTTGTGACCGGAGGTGGAGATGCGGGTCAGGGCGGACATGGGTTCACCCTGGCTGCCCGTGGTCAGTATAACCAGCCGGTCAAGGGGGATCCGGTTGATCTGGTTCAACTCCACCATCATGGATTCGGGGTAGTCCAGATAGCCCAGTTCGGAAGAGATCCTCACGGAGTTTTCCAGGCTGCGCCCCGTCACGCAGATCTTGCGGCCGTGGCGCAGGGCCGCGTCGATGACCTGCTGGACGCGGTGAATGTTCGAAGCAAAGGTTGCAAAGATGATCCGGTCCCGGGAAGTGCGGAAAATATCATCGATGGTCTCCCCCACTTCACTTTCCGAGGCGGTAAAGCCCGGCCGGTCGGCATTGGTGGAGTCGATAAGGGTCAGGAGGACCTTGCGCCGCCCCAGCTCCGCCAGTTTGTAAAAATCGGTAAGCTTTCCATCCACGGGGGTGTGGTCAAATTTGAAATCTCCGGTATAGACCACGATCCCCGCCGGGGTATTCAGGATCACGCCCACCGTATCGGGGATGCTGTGGTTTGTCCTGAAAAATTCAAGCCGAAAATTCTTGGAGAGAGCCAGTTCCCGGCCCGCCTTGATCTCGTGCATCTTCACCGGGGAAAGGTGTTCGTACTCCTCGAGCTTTGCCTTGAGCAGGCCCAGGGTAAGGCGGGTTCCGTAGACCGGCACCGGCAGCTCCTCGATAATGTAGGGAATTGCCCCGATATGATCTTCGTGCCCGTGCGTTAAAATGATTGCCCGCAGCTTATCCCTGTTTTCCTGAAGGTAGGAAATATCGGGCAGCACGATGTCAATGCCGTGCATCTCCTCCTCCGGGAATTTGAGTCCGGCGTCGAGGAGAATGCTGTCCCCGTTGCATTCAAAGAGAAACATGTTCTTGCCGATTTCCCCGACGCCGCCCAGCGGGATCACCCGCAGGCTGCTGTTATTCTTTTTCAAACTATCATTGCCCCTTCTAAATTTTTATGTATGTTCAAGCACCCGCCACCTCGCGAATGCGCAACAACTCCCTCAGCGAATCCAGCGGCTCTCCAGCCAACGGCAGCAGCGGCAGCCTGGGCGCACCTGCATCAATGCCGATGAGGTTCAGGGCCGCCTTGACTGGAATCGGGTTCGCCGCCGTAAAAAGAGCCCTGAAAAGCGGCAGCAAAGCCAGGTGCAACCGGGCTGCCTCCATGACCCGCCCCTGCTTGAACAGGTCGATCATGGCGGCAATCTGCGGACCCACCAGGTGGGAGGCGACGCTGACCACGCCCACAGCTCCCACACTGAGCAGGGGGAGTGTGAGGGCGTCATCGCCCGAATAGAGGCTGTAGCCCGGCGGCGCCTGCGCACATATCCAGGCAGCCTGCTCCACATTGCCCCCCGCTTCCTTCAGGGCCACGATATTTTCAATTTCCGCCAGCCGGAGCACTGTGTCCACACTCATATTCACGCCCGTTCTGCCGGGCACATTGTAGAGCATGACCGGCAGATCGGTTTCCCCGGCGATGGCGCTGAAATGCCGGTAAAGCCCCTCCTGCGTGGGCTTGTTGTAATAGGGCGTTACCAGCAGGACAGCATCTGCACCGCACCGCTCCGCCGCCCTTGTCATGGTAATAGATGAGGCGGTGCAGTTGCTTCCCGTACCGGCGATAACAGCCGCTTTCCCCTCCACCGCTTCAACGACAGCGCTGAAGAGTCTTACCCTCTCCCCGGCCGTCAATGTGGGCGACTCGCCGGTGGTGCCGGATACCACCAGCCCTGTGGAGCCCCGTTCAACAAGATAGCGAGCCAGGCCCGCCGCTCCCCTGTAATTTACATCCCCCTTTTCGTCGAAGGGGGTTACCATTGCCGTAATCACCGTACCCAGTGATGCTGACAAAAAAAGCACCTCCTAATTATAACATAGATGAGGGCAAACCTTAAATCCAAACCTGCCCCTTTTCGGATGGACCCTGAAGCGGGCCGATCAGAACAGGCTGCAGCTGGCGCCCCGCCAGTGCGGCGGCCGCCGCCGGCGGGATCAGCACGGCCCTGGCCACGAGGGAATTGGGTTTCTCTGCAGGATGATCCTGTCCGAAGGGGACCATGAAAATATGTTTCGTGTTGAGAATGCGCCCCAGGTTCGGGGCATTCAAACCGAGCCCGTCATTTGTGGAAATGGAGATGAGCAGCGGCTTTTCATTGCGCAGCTGTGCCTTGGCCGCCATCAGAACGGCGGTATCAACAATTCCATTGGCCAGTTTGGCCATGGTATTGCCGCTGCAGGGGGCTATGAGCAGCAAATCGAGCAGTTTTTTCGGCCCTATGGGCTCCACATCCACGATACTGACCCAGGGCCGCCTTCCGGTAATCTGCTCCAGGCTCCGGCGCAGGGCGGCGGCAGTGCCGAAACGGGTGTCGGTATGCTCCAGCGCCGGAGAGAGGATGGGAAAAAGAAGAGCGCCGGCCAGGGCCAGTTTTTCCAGTTGTGGCAGGATTGCCTCGACGGTACAATGCGATCCCGTCAGCGCCACTCCGATGCGCTTATCTTTCAATGCCACCATCTTCAATCTTCCTTTCAGGGGAGTCTAATTTTGGGGGAGCTTCCGCCATGAGACGCCGGTATATCCGCGCCAGGTTGAGCCCCGCCGTCCGCGGGGCGGCCTGCCCGGGCAGGGAAGGCAGCGGCAGGGCAGTCAGACCGCAAGAGGCGGCTGCAGCGAAATCGACGCCGCCGGGCGCTGAGGCCAGATCCAGTATGAGGGCCTCTTTTTTCACCTTCTGAAGCTGGACGCCGGTCAGAAGGGGCGCAGGTGCCGTATTGAAAATGTAATCTGCACCGGCAAGCGCCGCCGCCAGCTCTGCGGGGCGGTAGGGGCGGTAACCGGCAGAGAAAGCCAGGGCTGCGCTCTCCCGCCGCCTCACCAGAACCCTCACACTGGCGCCCAGGCCCTGCAGCGCCCTGGCCAGGGCCGTTCCGCAGCGGCCCAGCCCCACAACCAGGGCGATGCTGCCGTGTATCGTTAACGGTGAAAGCTCCATTGCTTTCTGAATTGCCCCCTCAGCCGTGGGGATGGCATTGAGCAATGCCAGTTCTTCTATTTCACCGGTAATGACCAGGCGATATTTTCGAGCAAGCCTATCCCGGAGCGGCGGCGCCACTGCACCGGCCAGCAGCAGCGCCCCGGGAGGGGCCTTCTCCAGAAGGGGGATCAGAAACAGTTTCCCCCCGGCAAAGGGCGCGCTGACGCTGCCGTCGGCTTTGAGACCCGAAAGCGGGACAACGAGTACCCCGGCCCGGGCAAAGTCTTCAGCACCGGCCTGCCCGCCTTCATAAATTGCTGGAAGAGCCTGCCCGAAACCGGCTGCCTTTACATTCAGCCCCGCTTCTTTCCAGCAGCGGAAAAGCTCTATTTCCCGCCTGTCGCCGCCGCAGAGTATGATCATTTCATCCTGCAAAGCCGGCGCCTCCTCCCAAACATGTATCAATTCAGTATATGTGCAGTCGGAGAATTGGGTTAAAAAAAACCCGGGCAAAATACCCGGGTTCGGGAAATATGTGAAAATACGGCTGCTAGGCGACGCGGTGAACTTCAACATCGGAGGCGCCGTGCTCGCGCAGGATGGAGGCGGCCTCCTCGACCTTTTCATCGGCGGCTTTCATGCTGACCAGAATGCCGCCCTGCCGGACCTGTTCCTCGAAAAACTCTCCCCTCTCCTCGGGGATGCCGAAATCTACCAACCCGCCGGCAATCCCTCCGGTAACCACACCGGTGAGGGTGGCGGCAATGGGGCCCGCCGCAATGATGGGGCCGATGCCGGGTATGAGAAGGGCGCCCACCCCTGTCAGCAGGCCGGCAATCCCGCCCAGCGCTCCGCCGGTGAAGGCGCCTTCGCTCAGATCCTGTCCTCCCATGATCCCCCCTCCGCCTTCCT
>JAPXLS010000127.1:0-6614 GCA_033809435.1 Bacillota bacterium | reverse complement strand
TGCGGGCATACTCCTGCCGCCCGGCGGAATTGCTGGGGCTTCAGGGCGGAACCCTGCGGCCCGGGGCGCCGGCAGACATAACGGTGATCGATCTTGAGGCAAGGGGAATAATTGATCCGAAGGCCTTTCATTCACGGGCTCGCCATACCCCTTTTGCCCATCGTCCCTACCGCGGCTGTCCTGTGATGACCATTGTCGGCGGAAAGATTACAATGGAACAGGGTGTTCTCCATGGAAAAACGGACTGAACTGCTTCACCGCTGTCCTGTACTGGAAAATAGGGAAATTGTCCCGGGCTGGCATCTCTTTGAACTCGAATCGCCTGTGCTGGCGCGCTCCGCGCCAGGGCAATTTGTCCAGCTGCGGATTGGCGGCACCACGGATCCACTGCTGCGGCGGCCGGTGAGCATACATTTTGCCGATCCGGCCGCAGGTCGGATTCGTCTGTTGATCCGGAAAGCCGGCCGCGGCACCGCCCTTGCGGCCCTGGGCAAGGCCGGTGAGGAACTGGATCTTCTCGGCCCCCTGGGGCGGGGTTTCCCCTTCCTTGAAGAGAGGCATCCCGCATTCCTTGTCGGCGGCGGCATCGGGATGGCCCCCCTTTTTTTTGCCGCAGTGCAGCGGCAGAGAGCGGGTCTTCCGTTCGAACTTTTACTGGGGGGCAGGAGGGGTTCCCTCCTGCCTCCGGACGACTATTTTCTGGCTCACAGTATCAAGCCGCTTCTGGTCACCGAGGACGGCTCCCGTGGCGGGCCCGGAACGGTTACCGCACTGCTGGAGAAGAGGCTTGCCCTGATCCGGAAACCTGCCCGGATTCATGCCTGCGGCCCCGCGCCCATGCTGCCCCCGGTGGTGGAACTGGCCCGATCCGCCGGAATTCCGGTTCACCTGTCCCTGGAATCGCGCATGGCTTGCGGCGTTGGCGCCTGCCTGGGCTGTGTTCTGCCGGTTTATGCCGGTGGAGGCATAGAATACCGCCGGGTCTGCCGCGACGGCCCGGTTTTTGATGGAGAGGATGTTTGTTTTGAAAGATGATCCGCGGCTGGCCCTTGATCTGGCCGGGGTAAGAATGCGAAATCCGCTCATTGCCGCCTCGGGCTGTTACGGCTACGGCTTTGATTATGCGCAGTGGGTTGACCCCTGCAGCTGGGGCGCGATTGCGTTAAAAGGCACCACCATGGAGCCGCGAGCGGGCAATCCCCCGCCCCGTCTGGCGGAAACCCCCTCAGGAATGCTCAATGCCATAGGGCTGCAAAACCCCGGCATCGCCTATTTTTTGCAGGAGATCCGGCCGCATTTGAAAGAACTGGGCTGCCCGGTGATCATGAACATTGCCGGGGAAAGCATGGAGGAATATCGGGACCTGGCTGCCGCCCTTGACGGTGTTGGCGAAATCGCTGCCGTGGAGGTGAATGTCTCCTGTCCCAATGTATGTCGCGGCGGGATCAGCTTCGGCCGCGACCCCGCCGTCGTGAAGGAGCTTGTTTCCCTGGTGCGGCGGGCATACCGGGGGACCATGATCGTCAAACTCTCACTGGAAGCGGGGGATATCGGGGCCGTTGCCCGGGCTGCAGAGAAGGGCGGGGCCGATGCCCTCACATTGATCAATACGCTAAAAGGCATGGTCATCGATATACAGAGCCGCCGCCCTGTACTGGGCAATGTCACCGGCGGCCTCTCCGGACCGGCCATCCGCCCCGTTGCTCTCCGCGCGGTTTGGGAAGCGGCCGGAGCGGTATCCATTCCGCTCATCGGCTCGGGCGGGATTTCCTCTGCTGAAGACGCGCTTCAATTTATTCTTGCCGGCGCCGCCGCCCTGTCCGTGGGTACCGCCAACTTTGTCAACCCCTACATTGCCCGGGAGATAAACCTGGGTCTGGCGCGCTACCTTGACGAAAATTCCATAGGCCATTACAGCGAGCTGATCGGCGCTGCAAGGGTAAAATGAATGCAACAGGAGGTAAAGGAGTGCGTTTGGGAATTCACATGCCTCTCAAGGGGGGCTTTGCCGCCAACTTGATGCGGGTAAAGGAATATGGATGCGAAACGATCCAGCTCTTTGCCGGCAATCCTACAGGTTGGAAGATGGCCCCTGCGAGGATACCTGAACTGGAAAAAAGGGCGGCGCTGGCCCGGGAGCAATCCATTTTTCCGCTGGTGATTCACTGTGCGTACCTGGTTAACCTGGCCACGCTGTCTCCGGATTTTCACGAAAAATCGGTTCATTTGCTGAACGAGACCATGCAGCGGGCCTCCCTCTACGGGTCGCCTTTTGTGGTACTGCATCCGGGCAACCACGGCGGGGCGGGCGTGGCACAGGGGCTTGAACAGGTTATTGAAACCATATCCGATTGCCTCCCGGGGTGGCCGCAGGAAGTTAAATTGCTGCTGGAGAATACTGCAGGCAGCGGCACTGCGCTGGGCTCCACCTTTGAAGAGCTGTCCCGGTTGCTCGGGGCTTTCCCTGCAGGCACTCTGGGCATCTGTTTAGATACCGCGCACGGCTGGGCCGCAGGTTACGATTTCGGCACTGCCGATGGCGTTAGAGAGCTGCTGGAGCAATTTGAGCGGCTCATGGGTCTGGAGCAGCTTTGTGCGCTTCATATCAATGATGCCAGGGTGGCCCGCGGCTCTCGCGTAGATCGTCACGAACATATCGGGCATGGGCAGATGGGGCTTGACGGCTTTCGCGAGCTGCTGCGGCATCCCTGGCCCGGGGCAATGCCCGCCATTCTTGAAACGCCGGAGATGGGCAGCGACTGGGATCGCAAGAACCTGGAAGCGCTGCGCTCCCTTGCCGGATAATATATTCCCGGAAGGAATGCCAGTCCATTGAGAGGGGGCGGCGACAATCAAAAAGAAAACCGTCTTTTGCTGCGGAGAATGCGGGTACGAGGCATATAAATGGCTGGGCCGGTGCCCTGTCTGCAGCAGCTGGAACACCTTTCAGGAAGTGAAGGCGGGCGCGAGCAGTCGCAGCCCGGCTCCGGGTGCAGCGAAGCCCCTTTCCCTGCGGGAAATCCCGGTGGCGGCGGAAGAGCGTCTGGCCACGGGCATTGGTGAATTTGACCGGGTCCTCGGCGGAGGCGCCGTACCCGGCTCCGTTGTTCTGCTGGGAGGCGATCCCGGCATCGGCAAATCAACGTTGCTGCTGCAGGCAGCCGATAAGCTGGCTGTTTCGAGAGCGGTGCTCTATGCCGGCGGCGAGGAGTCGCTTCAACAGATCAAACTGCGCGCGCAGCGCCTGGAAACGGAAGGGCAGGCCCTCATCCTCTCTACCACCCGCTTCGATGAGATCGAAGATGCCGTTATCTCCATGGAACCGCGGGTGCTTGTTGTTGACTCGGTGCAATCCTTCTACAAAGAGGAACAGGAGGGGGCCCCGGGAAGTATTAATCAGCTGCGCGAGGTTACAGCAGCCCTTGTTCGTCTGGCCAAGGAGCGGAACGTGATTGTTTTTCTTATCGGCCATGTTACAAAGGAGGGGATCATGGCCGGGCCCCGCCTGCTGGAGCATATGGTTGACTGTGTTCTGTACCTGGAGGGCGACCGCTATCACAGTTTCAGGATACTGAGGGCTGTGAAGAACCGGTTCGGGTCAACGAATGAAATCGGGGTCTTTTTGATGGAAGACAGGGGCCTGGCGGAGGTGGCCAACCCTTCACAATTTTTCCTGGCTCAGCGCGGCGGGAGCCGGGGCGGAGCCGTGGTTACAGCGAGCATGGAGGGAACAAGGCCGCTCCTGGTAGAGATCCAATCTCTGGTGACTGTCTCCAACTATCCCTCGCCCAGGCGTACATCTGCGGGGATAGATCTGAACAGGGTGGCCCTGATCATGGCGGTTCTGGAAAAACACGCGGGGGTTTCCTTCGTGGGGCTGGATACATACGTCAATGTCGTGGGCGGGGTCCGCATCATGGAAACTGCCGTTGATCTGGCCCTGGCCATAAGCCTTGTTTCCAGTCTGAAATGCAAAGGCATGCCCGGCGATATCCTCATCGTGGGCGAGATGGGTTTAACAGGCGAGATTCGGCCTGTCAGCAGGATCGAGCAAAGATTGAACGAAGGGGTTAAACTCGGTTTCAAGCATTTCATGATGCCCCGTCTGAATCTGGAAGCACTGAAAGGGGAGAAAAACATTTCTTCCCCGCTTCAACTGACGGGCGTGGACACGATCAGGGAAGCTGTTGGAGCCGTCCTTTCATGAGAGCAAAAAGTGCCCCAGCGTGTTTATGCGGTCGTACTCAAGTCCGATCAGCTCTTCCACGTTGAAGTTTAGGAGGCTGCAGAGCGCTGTCAGGTAGAAAAGATGGTTCCCGAATTCTTCGGCGATTACCTCTTTGCAGTGATCGCAGAGCTCGCCCTTTATATGTGAATTCATATATTTGCCGCAATCCTTGAGCGACTCTTTTTGAGGGTACTGCTGTTTGATTGCATTGATGGAGATGCAGCCGCAGTCTGTGGCGGTCTTGATAATGGCCCGGTTGATCCGGGAGGTTGATTCGTGAAATTTGGAAAGGCAGTCCAGGATACTGCGGTGACGGATCAGAACCTCTTCCACCGTATCCTGAAAATCACCAACAACTTCTCCATTCTTCATGCGACGGTCACCCCTTCTTCTAGGATAGAGCGGCTTCTGCCCTGATTATACTTTTTCTCTTTTGCCCCTGTCAACTTCTAGTGCCGGTGTTGTTTTTACCTCTTTTCAGGGATACCGGGCTTGATGTCGGGAAAACTCCCTTATCCCGCGATTTCCCAGGAATTGTTCCATACCTGTGAAAATCAGGTTAATATATCGCCCAAGGGTTGCTGCAAATATTCGCCATTGGCAATCAATTCATGTTCGGTGTGAACATCTCTCTGTTTCCTTCAATGCGTCTTACGGAGGAAGTTTATGACGATATTTTTTAGAGTATGTGCCGGGGAGAGGGTAAAGGTGATAGAGGTGTCCGGAAAACCGGCCGTTAAATACCTGAATATGTGCCAGAAGGCCGGCATCAAGATGATGCACAAGGTCGGTGCGGTACGCCATGCTTTGAATATCGAACGTCTGGGTTATGATGCGGTAGTCGCCCTCGGGTTCGAGGCGGGCGGTCATCCGCTGAACGATGATGTTGACTCCGCGGTTTTGCGGCCCCGTATTGCCGGGAGCGTTAAAATACCGGTCGTGGCCGCCGGGGGGATAGTTGACGGCCGCAGCCTTGCGGTTTGAAAGCTAGAAATTATTCTCCAAGATAAGCCTTGCGGACTTGATCGTTTTGCAGCAGGGCCCGGGCAGAATCGCTCAGGACGATGCGCCCTGTTTCCATGACGTAGCCGCGGTGGGCGGTGCGCAGGGCGATCTGGGCGTTCTGTTCCACCAGCAGGATGGTGGTTCCCTGGCGGTTGATCTCGGCGATTATTTCAAATATACCCAGAACAACAAGGGGAGCCAGGCCCATGGAGGGTTCGTCCAGCAGCAGCAGGCGCGGTTTCGACATGAGGGCCCGGCCCATGGCCAGCATCTGCTGCTCTCCACCGCTCAGGGTGCCGGCGCTTTGTTTCTCCCGCAGGGCCAGCTGCGGAAATGTATCCATGACCTGTGCAAAGTCTTTCCTGATGGCATCCTTGTCTTTGCGGGTATAGGCGCCCATCTCCAGATTTTCCCGTACGGTGAGGCGGGGGAAAACATTTCTTCCCTCGGGGACATGGGAAATGCCCATTTCCACGATCTTGTGCGGCGGGGTGCGGGAAATATCGCAACCAACAAAGCTGATGCTGCCCTCTTCCGGTCTCATCAATCCGGAGATGGTTTTAAGGGTTGTAGTTTTCCCCACACCATTGGAGCCGATAAGTGTAACAATTTCTCCCTCGCTGACGGTGATATTGATCTGATGGAGTGCACGGATATTGCCATAGCCGGTAGAGAGGTTTTCTATTCTCAGCAAGCTTTTTATCTCCCTTCACATGGGAAGGCTCAGGCGCTTTCGCCCAGGTAAGCCTTGATCACTTCTTTATTGTTCTGCACCTCATGGGGTGTACCCTCGGCAATCTTTTTGCCGTAATTCAAGACTGCAACCCGTTCGGAAATTCCCATGACCACTTTCATGTCATGTTCTATCAGCAGAATGGTTTTTCCCATTCTGTCCCGAATCTGCCTGACCAGCTCCATCAGGGTAATGCTCTCCTGGGGATTCATCCCTGCGGCAGGCTCATCGAGCAGGAGCAGGGCGGGATCCGTGGCCAGGGCCCGCGCAATTTCAAGGCGCCGCTGTTCTCCGTAGGAGAGATTGTGGGCCAGCTCCTCTTTCTTTTCTTCCAGCTGGACAAAGGAGAGCATCATCAGCGCTGTTTCACGGGCCCGGGTCTCTTCCTTTTTGAAGGCATGCGTTCTAAGAACTGTGCTGAACAGGCCGGCCCCGGTCCGGCAGTGCTGACCGATGAGAACATTGTCCAGCACGCTCATCTGGCCGAAAAGGCGAATATTTTGGAAGGTCCGGGCAATGCCTCTGGGGGTGATCTGGTACGGTTTCAACCCGTTGATCTTCTCATTGTTGAAATAGATATTTCCGCCCGTGGGGTTATAATGACCGGTAAAGAGATTGAACAGGGTGGTTTTGCCCGCTCCATTCGGG
>JAPXLS010000126.1:0-6621 GCA_033809435.1 Bacillota bacterium | reverse complement strand
GTCCCTGCTTTACAGCTATTACTACAACAGAGCACTGGGCTGGCCTTTGATGGGGTCACCGGGGCAAACCGGTTTCGGTTTTGATACACTGCTGCGTTCCTACCTGATTCTGGGCGTTTACTTTATTTTGCAGCAAGCACTGAAGCCGCTTACCGCCGCGGGCGTGGTCAGCATTGTCACCGGGACCATGCGGGGGGAGGAGAGAGCCCTGGCCGATGTATTTCGTTCAATTTTCGGCCGGTGGAACTGGCTCCGGCTGCTGGCGCTGGGCATTGTGATTGCAGTGATCATTTTCATGGGAGCGCTGGCCTTGTTTCTGCCCGCTCTTTTTTTGAGCCTGGCCTTCTCCCTGGTCACGCAGGTGATGGTGATCGAGGGCGAGAGCATCTGGGGGTCCCTTTCGCGGAGCTGGTCCATGGTGCTCAGGGATCTGGGGCGGGTAATCCTGGTTTTCCTGGTGATGGGGCTGCTGAGCTATTTTGTCGTCGGTGTGGTTAGTACACCGGCTACCCTGGGGGCAATGCTGCTCATGTATTTACAGGTTGATAACAGTATCTGGTTTATGGTCCTGTCTCTGTTTTCAAGTTTTCTGGGCCTTGCCGTTGCCCCGGTTCCCATTATCGCACTTACCCTTCTTTACCACGACCTGCGGGCCCGCCGGGAGGGAATCGACCTGGAAAGCAGGATCGAGAGTATGCTTTGACTGCATTTTAACGGCTGCCTGTTTATCTGTCCTTTTCTGATCTTGTATTCTTGTCTCCCTCCTTCATGAAGGGGTTGAAGCTCATATGCATGCCCAGGAGCGGGCCAGGGAGCTGCTGGCCGAGATATTGAGCCGGGAAGAGTTTGCCGGTGCGGAAGAAAGTCTGCTGCAGCGCCTGGCTGCGGCGATCAAGGCAAAACTGCCCGGGTTCATTTCCGGGCCCGGGCTGGCCGCCGCCCTGATCATCAGTCTCGCGGCCTTGGCGGTCTTTACTGGACTGCTCATCTGGATCATGCGGCGCCACAGCCTTGCAACGGCTGCAGGGAGCGGCGAATCTGCTTTGCAGGGAGGCAAGGGCACGCCGCGCGCGGCCCTGGCCGCTTCTCGCGAGGCAGCCGGGAAGGGGAGCCACAAGGAGGCGATCCGCCTGCTCCTCCTGGCCTTGCTGCTGCAGCTCGATGAGGAGGGCGCCCTGGAATATCACTATTCGCGGACCAACGGTGAGTACCTGCGGCAGCTGCAGTTCTTTTCGGCCCGTCCGGTGGCGGCGGAGCTGTTCTCTTTGTACGAAAAGATCTGGTACGGCCGCAGCCGCTGCCGCCGTGAGGATTATGATCGCAGTTTAAAACTCTATGCCGCAATACTGGAGAGGGGACAGTGAAAGAGAAGCTAAAAAGCGTTTTGCTCGCTATTGCCGCCTTCGTCCTGCTGGCTGCAGGGACAGCCGCTGCAGCTGTCCTGATCTGGGAGAGCGGCGGGCGGGGGCGCCCCTTTTCCAGTCACAGCACTCTGCCGCAGGGATGCAAGGCTTTCTATCTGCTCCTGGAGGAGAGCGGTCATCCCGTGCAGCGCTGGGACTGTCCGCTGACCATGCTTCCGGCGGATGGAGCCGGAGAGGTTCTTTTTATTGTGGAGCCCGGGCGGCGTCCTCCATTGCCGGCGGAGGCGAGAGCCTTGCGGGACTGGGTCGGACAGGGCAACCGCCTGGTCCTGCTGGGCATGGAACAATCCGCCCTTTACGAAGCCTTTGATCTGGAGCTTGAAGCAACTCACCGCTCCTCGAAGCCGTTGCGGATAGAGCCTGACTCATCCCACGCCTTTCTGGAAGGGGTAAGCCGCCTGGAATTCCGGACCGGTGCCACATTCGCTGCGGGAAGCGGCGGTGTTCTTCTTGCCGGGGATGACAAAAACAGCTTTATACTTTTCAAGGCAGCCGGAGAGGGCGAGGTCATTGTCATCACCGACGCCGGGATGATTACCAATGAAGCGCTGAGACGTGGAGACAATCTCATATTCCTGCTGAACACTGCCGGCGCTTTCAGCGGACCCCTTGATGTTCTAATCGACGAATACCATCACGGTTTCGGCAGGGAGCGGCCTGCCCGCTCCCCCTCAGCGGGAAGGGGCTTTGCCGGCTGCCTCACCTGGCCCGCCCTGCAACTGGCCCTGTTCACGCTCCTGCTCCTGATTACACTGGGCCGGCGTTTTGCTGCCCCGCGGCCGCTGCCGGAGCCGTCGCCGCATGCTCTTTCCCATACCATTGCCGCCGCGGCGGCCATCTACAGAAAGGCCGGGGCCAGAAAAGCGCCTTTTGCCTATCTCTATGCCGGGTTGAAAAGGCGCCTGATCCGAAAATACCGCCTGGGCCATGATCCGGGGCCCGCCGAGATAGCGAGGCTGGGAGAGCGGGCTGCGGGGCTGAACCGGCAGGAGCTGGAGAGAGAATTCGGGCGCTTTGAAGCAGTGTCAGGAGGAGAAAAAATTACCGCAGCGGAGCTGCTCGAGATGTCGCGGCGGCTGGATCGCTACCGGGAGGAGTTCAACGTATGAATAGTGCACGTTTCTTCCATGACCGTATCACTTCGGAGATGGGAAAGGTCATTATCGGGCAGGCGGAGGTGCTCACCCAGGTGGTGGCGGCCTTTCTTGCCGGGGGGCATGTCTTGCTTGAAGGGGTACCGGGGACAGGCAAAACTCTGCTGGTGAGGGCGTTGGCTCGCCAGCTGGGGTACCGCTTTCAGCGGATCCAGTTTACCCCCGATCTGATGCCTTCCGATATCACCGGAACCAATGTTTTCAACCGTGAGGGCAGCGACTTCTATTTCAAGCAGGGGCCCATTTTTACCAATATATTGCTGGCCGACGAGATCAACCGCACTCCGCCGAAAACCCAGGCGGCGCTTATCGAGGCCATGGAGGAGAGGCAGGTGACCATTGACGGTGTGAGCCGGCCGCTGCCCCAGCCCTTTGTTGTCTTTGCCACCCAGAATCCGCTGGAACACCAGGGGACCTATCCCCTGCCCGAGGCGCAGTTGGACCGTTTCATGTTCAAGGTGATCATCGGCTACCCGGAACGGAAAAGGGAGAAGGAGATTCTGGAGAGCTATGCGGCGGGAAGACCGCTGCACGATCTGGAAAGGGCGGATCTGCAGCTCCCGGGAAAGGAGAACCTGCTGCAGGAGGCGGCGGAGGAGATCGGCAGCGTGACGGTGGAGGAGGCCGTCGGGGAGTACATCCTTGATGTGATCGCGGCCACGCGCAATGAAAGGGATCTGTACCTGGGGGCCAGCCCCAGGGCGGCCATTCACCTGCTCACCGCCTCGCGGATTCTGGCGGCGCTGCGGGGAAAGAATTTCGTCACGCCTGACGAGGTCAAGGAGATGTGCAAGCCTGTTCTGCGCCACCGCCTTGTCCCTGTCCCCGAGGCCGAGGTGGAGGGGCTGACCAATGATGATATTCTCGAGGGAATCCTGGCCCGGGTAAAGGTTCCGCGATGAAGCTGCCTCTGCCCGCCCCGCCGGCCCTGGCCCTGGCCGGAGCCGGCGCTGTCCTGCTTTACTTCTTTCCCTATCCTGCCGTCGCCGTCACCTTCAACCTGATCCTGCTGCTCGCCATTGTCCTGGATTTTACAATGCTGCCGCCGCCGGGGGATATTGTCGTACAAAGATCTGTCGATGCTGTCCTTGCGGTGAACGAAAGGGCAGATGTGGTTGTGGAAGTGCGGATCAAAGGAAAGGGAAAAAGAGCGCTGCGGCTGCAGGGCAAGGATGAGCCGCCGGAACATTTTTCAGCGGCACCCCGGCTGCTCCCCCTGCAGGAAAAGGGCGGACGAAAATATGGCGCCTCCTATCGGGTTATTCCCGAACGGCGGGGCGATTTCATCTTTGGACGGTTCAATATGCGCTGCCGCGGTTTCATGGGACTGGTGATCAGGCAGTATGCTTTCATCCCCGATTGCGCCTCCGTCAAAGTTTATCCCCGCCTGAATCTGTTTTCCAGGCGCGAATTGTTTATCCCGTCTTCCATACTTGACCAGCCGGGGCTGCGCCGCTCGCGTCTCGTCAGCATGGGTACCGAATTTGAGTGCTTGCGGGAATATGTGCCCGATGACGACTGGCGCCAGATCAACTGGAAAGCAAGCGCGCGGAGCCAAAGGCTGATCAGCAACCAGTATCAGGTGGAGAAAAGCCAGAACCTGCTCCTGGTATTCGAGGCGGGGCGAATGATGCTCACAGAGAGCGGTTCGCTGAACAAGCTGGACCACGCTCTTCACGCCGGGCTGCAGCTGGGCCATGCCGCCCTGCTCTCGGGGGACAGGGTCGGGGCGATGGCTTTTGCGGAGTCTATCTGCGCCTACCTGCCGCCGGAGTCGCGCCCGGGACAGACAGGCAAAATTGCCGGCACCCTGTACCGCCTGCAGCCGCGGCGGGTGGAACCTGACTATGGTGCCGCCTTCAGCTACCTGGCCCACCGGCAGAAAAAAAGGAGTCTTATCTGTGTGTTTACAGATCTTGTTGACAGCCGGGCCTCGGCCGGGCTCATCGAGAGCGCCCTGGCGCTGAGCAGGAGGCATCTTCTACTTTTTGCCCTGGTGGGCGACAATTATCTGACTGCAGCGGCATCGGCCGAAATCAGGTGTACCGGTGATGTGTACCGCAAGGCTGTGGTCGAACAGTACCTGCTGGAGAGAGAGCAGGGCATCGCTTTTTTGCGCAAGGGCGGTGTGGAGGTTCTGGAGCTGCCGCCGGGGGCGGATCCGGCGCAGCTGGTGGGTCGTTATCTCGCCATCAAGGGCAGATCGGGACTCTAGTAACGGGCGCTTGCATCAATGTACCGCTCTCCACCGGGGCAGCGCCTGCGATGTGTCAATATTCTGCCGGGATCGCTTTTTCAATCCGCCCCGGTTGGTCAGAAAATAGAGAGCCAGGGCCGCAGCGCTGAAACCGGCGAAGGCCAGCTTTGCCGGTATGGGGAGGGCGGAGGGGGTAAAAAAACTCTCGATGGCGGCGGCCAGAAAAAACAGCGGTATGGTCCCGCCGAGCAGGCGGGCGGCGTTGCGGCTGCCCAGGCGCAGGGAATCCGTGCGCCTGTAATCGCCCGGCAGCAGCAGGGCGCGGCCCAGGGCCAGCCCGGCGGCGGCGGAGATAAAAATGGCGGTGAGCTCCATGATCCCGTGGGGCAAGATAAAGGCCCAGAAAAGAAGAGAGCGTCCCTGCAGGGCGAATATGGCGGCGAGGGCGCCGAGCAGAATACCGTTCATGACCAGCACATACACGGTGCCCAGACCGCAGATGATCCCGCCGGCAAAGGCCATGAAGGCGACCTGGATATTGTTCGTCACAATATGTCCGGCAAATAGCGGCCCCAGGGCTGCGGGGATAACCGCCCCCTCATCGCTCATGCCCGCGGCGTTTTCCTCCCAGGAGACCCTTGTCTCGGGATCCAGGATACTCTCCGACCAGGGGGCTTCAAGACTGATGGTAAAGTAGGCAAAACAGAAAGCCGCCATGAAGAGGGCTGTGCAAAGGAGAAAGAGCAGTTTTTCCCGCCGCAACAGGGCGGGAAATTCGATGGCCAGAAAACGTTTCAGTCGCGGCAGGAAAGGGTCTCCCTCGACTTGAATATATGTATGGCAGCGGCTGAGAAGGTTGTTCAGGTAGGCGGTGTATCGGCTTTCACGATGGTGGGTTTGCAGGTAGTTGAGATCGGAGGAGGCCTGGCGGTAGAGCTTGACCAGATCATCCAGTTCGCTCTCAGCCAGTCTTTTCAGTCCATCCCTTTCCACCCGGGTCAGGATTGACTGCAGCCTGCGCCATGTTTCTTCGCGTTTCAGGATAAAATTGTTCAGGTTCACAGCAAAGCGCCTCCGGCCCATGATGAAAGGATGAATATGGTGGAGAAAAGCGGCTTCTCGCTGGAGCAGGGTGTAGCTGTTGACGGTGCGGAGAATATCGGCCTGACCCTTTCACTGGCCGGCATGGGCAACCGCATGCTGGCCTTTGTGCTGGACTCTCTCATCACCGGCCTTCTGTCCGCAGCCGTTGTTATTCTTTTTCTATTCTTGGCCTTCATGCTCCTGGACGAGACCTTTACAGTACTGATCCTCGCTGCGGCGGTTCTGATCCTGTTTGCCATCCGCTGGGGCTATTTTATCATATTCGAGCTCATCTGGCACGGGCAGACGCCGGGCAAGAAAGCGTTGCAGATCAAGGTGGTCCGCGAGGACGGCCGCCCCGTCAGCTTTGGCGTCTCCCTTCTGCGCAATATCATGCGCATCGTGGATGCGCTTCCGGGAGCCTGTGCGGTGGGTCTGATTTCCATCTTTGTCAGCAAACGTGAAAAAAGGGTGGGAGATATTGTAGCCGGAACCATCGTGGTCAAGGAACCGCGGGCCGCCTTTCCCCTGGCTCCGGCGGTGGAGCCGGGCCGGGCTCCGGGCCCGCGCAGCGAAAGCCGGGATCTGCTCGGTGTGTCGCGCCGCCTTTCCACGGCGGAGATGGAGCTCCTCGCAGATTACCTGGAGCGGCGCCACAGCCTGGAGCAGGAAAGAAGAAGCCGGCTTGGCCGGATGCTGGCTGAAAAGTTGGCCCGCAGTCTTGATGTGGATGTACCTGTCGATGCCGAGAGGTTTCTGGAAC
>JAPXLS010000125.1:0-6630 GCA_033809435.1 Bacillota bacterium | reverse complement strand
AATTATTGCCGGCTATGCCGGTTCCGTGGCCGATGCCCTGACCCTCTGCGAAAAGCTGGAGGCGAAGCTGGAAAGCTATCAGGGCAACCTGATCCGGGCGTCGGTGGAGCTGGCCAAGGAGTGGCGAACCGACCGGGTCCTGAGAAGGCTTGAAGCGATGCTGCTGGCCGCCAGCAGCGAGGCGCTGCTGCTCATCTCCGGCACCGGCGAGGTCATCGAGCCCGACGACAATATTGCCGCCGTCGGTTCGGGCGCGCCCTATGCCCTTGCCGCGGCCAGGGCGCTGTCGAGAAACAGCGATCTTGAGCTTCGCGACATTGTGTACCAGTCCATGAAGATCGCTTCTGAAATCTGTATCTATACCAATGATCGCATCATAGTGGAAGAATTGTAGAGTAGAGGGGTTGGCAAGGAAATGAGCGGAGACAATTTAACCCCCCGCCGGATCGTGGCCGAGCTGGATCGTTTTATTATCGGCCAGGAAGAGGCCAAACGGTGCGTGGCCATAGCGCTGCGCAACCGCTACCGGCGCAAGCAGCTGACGGGAGAACTGCAGGAAGAGATTATACCGAAAAATATAATCATGATCGGGCCCACGGGTGTGGGAAAAACCGAGATAGCCCGCCGGCTGGCCCGCCTGGTGAACGCCCCTTTTGTCAAGGTCGAGGCGACCAAGTTTACCGAAGTCGGATATGTGGGGCGCGATGTGGAGGCCATGATCCGCGATCTCGTGGAGACGGCGATAAGGATCGTGCAGGGCGAGAGGATGGAGAAGGTGGAGAGTCAGGCAGCCCGCGCCGCGGAGGAGAGGCTGGTGGAGCTTCTGGCCCCCCTGCCCCGGAAAAAGCGACGCCAGCTCAATCCCCTGGGATTTCTGTTTTCCCCGGCGCAGCCCCCATCCGAAGAGACAAACGCCGATGAGGCCGGTTTCCAGGAACGCCTGCGCCTGGCGCAGGAGGAGCGGACCCTGGTTTCCGGAAAGCTGAAAAAAGGTGATCTGGAAGAGCAGTACGTGGAGATAGAAATAGATGATCGGAGGCCGCCCATGCTCGAGATATTTACCGGGCAGGGGATGGAGGAAATGGGAGTAAATCTACAGGATATCCTGGGTAATATAATGCCTTCAAAGAAGATCAAAAAGAAGGTAACCGTGTCCGAAGCCCGGAAAATCTTGAAGCAAGAGGAGGCGCAGAGGCTTATCGATATGGATGCAGTCATATCCGAGGCCGTGGACAAGGCGGAACAACTTGGGATTATCTTTATTGATGAAATTGACAAGATCGCGGGAAAGGAAGGATATGCCGCCGGGCCGGATGTCTCCCGGGAGGGAGTGCAGCGGGATATCCTGCCTATAGTCGAAGGGTCAACGGTGGTGACGAAGTACGGTCCGGTAAAAACGGACCATGTGCTCTTTATTGCCGCCGGAGCCTTTCATATGAGCAAACCGTCGGATTTGATTCCCGAGCTGCAGGGGCGTTTTCCCATCAGGGTGGAGCTGAAAAGCCTTTCGGAAGAGGATTTCAAGCGAATTCTGACCGAACCGAACAATGCTTTGCTGAAACAGTACATCGCTCTCATGGAGACGGAAGGGATCAGTTTAACTTTCACCCCGGAGGCAATCGAGGAGATTGCCCGTGTGGCCTGCGAGCTTAACCAGGAGATGGAGAATATCGGCGCCCGCCGCCTTCACACAATTATGGAGAAAGTCCTGGAAGAGATCTCATATGAATTGCCGGACCACGACACCAGAGAAATAATCATCGATAGGGGGTATGTCAGGAATAAATTACTCAAAATTGTTAAAAATAAAGACTTAAGTAAATATATCCTCTAAAATGAAAAGAAGGTAGGTGAAAGATGTGATTTCTTCTCCCCTGCTTGAGAAGACCCGTCGCATCAACAAAATTCTACAGAAAACAGCTGGTCAGCATGTTGATTTTACAGATGTTGCCGAAGTTCTTAAAAATGTGATCCATGCGAACATCTACCTTGCTGACCGCCAGGGAGAGATCCTGGGCTACGCTCTAGTGGACGAATTCGAGTGTGAGCTGATGATCAACAATGTCTTGAAGGAGGGACGCTTCCCCGAGTATTACAACAAGTTCCTTCTGCGGAGCGAGGAATCGCGGGTGAACCTGCGCCAGAAATCGAATGACTGCGTATTCCTCGAGGCCGAACGCTGCATTTTCACGGACAAGATCATCTCCGTCATCCCCATTGTGGGCGGTGGAAAGCGTCTCGGCACGCTGCTCCTGGCCCGGTTCAACGATCTCTTTGACGCCGAGGACCTCGTTCTTGCCGAAACGGGCGCCACCGTTGTGGGCATGGAAGTACTGAGGGCCAAGGCGGAAAAGATCGAGGAAGAAGCCCGCAGCAAGGCTGTTGTCCAGCTGGCCATTGCCACACTCTCCTATTCCGAACTGGAGGCGGTGGAGCATATATTCGAGGAGCTCGGCGGAGACGAGGGGCTTCTGGTGGCCAGCAAAATTGCCGATCAGCTGGGGATAACCCGCTCGGTCATCGTCAATGCGCTGCGCAAATTCGAGAGCGCCGGGGTCATCGAATCCCGCTCTCTGGGGATGAAAGGCACCTATATCAAGGTGCTCAACCCCTATCTGCTGGAGCATCTGGCGAAAAAATCGAAAACCTTTCCCCGGTAGATCCTTAGCGGTCAAGGTGAAAATAGAGTAATTTAGAAATGAATTACTCTATTTTTTTGCCCTGACTGCTTATGCCGGCGCCGTGATCTGTGCTAAAATGTAAAAGATGCTTTATCAGGGTGCGGAGAAGGCGTTGCCTTGCCGCCGGGGAGGTTCATGCCGCTGACACAGGATTCTTTCCAGCATACACATATGGTTATAACCGGTCTGGCCCTGTACATGCTGCTCATGCTTGCGGTGGGCTGGTGGAGCCGGAAGCAGATCCGGAGCAGCGACGATTTCATCATCGCCGGCAGGCGCCTTCCCCTGCTGTTGACTGCGGGCACTCTATTTGCAACCTGGTTCTGCGGCGGCACCCTCATGGGCGCGGCGGCTCAATCCTACCTCTTCGGCAATCAGGGTGTTATTTTTGATCCCTGGGGTTCAACCCTTTCCCTCCTGCTGACGGCGCTGATCTTCGGCCGCCTCATGCGGCGGGGGGGCTATTTTACCATTGTCGATTTTTTCGATCTGCGTTACGGCAAAAAAATGGGCTTGCTGGCGTCGCTGGTCCAGCTGGTTGCGGAAATCGGCTGGATCGGGGGGCAGCTCGTGGCCTTCGGGGTGGCCCTGCAGATCTTTGCCGGCATACCGCTGATCTGGGGCATCATCCTTTCCTGCACCGTTCTGATTATCTACACCTGCCAGGGAGGCATGTGGTCGGTAACGGTAACGGACTTTTTGCAGACAATTTTCATCATTGCCGGCGTGGCCGCCCTGCTCCTGGTCATTGTCCCCCTGGCCGGGGGCTGGAGCCACCTGTTCAGCCATGCGGGCAACCGGGCGCAGCTTCCTGCAGCGGCCCTCCAGCCCACAGGCGAACATGGCTACATGGGTTATTTCGGCCTGCCTGGATGGTTCTACTACCTGGGCGCCTGGCTCTCCACGGGTCTGGGCGATATTCCCTCACAGGATCTGGCCCAGCGGCTGCTGGCGGCCAAAAACGAGAGGGTGGCCTCCGGCGGTGCAGCCATTGCCGCCCTCCTCTATCTTGTGGTGGGCATGGCGCCGGTCCTGTTGGGCTCGATCATGTATGAGCTGGATCCGGGGCTGACCATCGAGGAGACGGAGATGATCCTGCCTTTCCTGGCCATAAGATACCTGCCCCCCTTTTTGACGGTAATCTTCGCCATAGCCCTGGTGGCGGCGCTCATGTCGAGCTCCGACAGCGCCTTGCTGGCCGCCGCCTCGGTGGTGGGTCGCAATGTGCTGCGCTACTTAAAACCCGGCGCGGACCCGGAGCTGGTCCTTAAAGTGACGCGGTACTGCATTCCCCTGATTGCCCTGGGCTCCCTGCTCATTGCTCTGTATGCCCAGACCATCTACATGCTTGCGGTAATCACCTGGTCGCTCATACTGGTGGGGCTTTTCGCCCCCTTTGCCGCGGGTTATTTCTGGAGAAAGTGCAACCAGAGCGGGGCTGTTGCCGCCCTGCTGGGCGGTCTTGTTTCCTGGGCGGGTGCGGTGATCTACCTGATGCGCCATCTGACCATGGCCGCCAATACCGGTGTGGTGGAGGAGGGCGCCGTGTACATGGACTGGGCTCTCTGGGATGCCGTGTACATCGGCTCGATACCGGCATTTGCCTTTTCCCTACTGATCATGATCGCTGTTTCGCTGGCCACGCAAAAAAAAGATCCTCCCAGGCCGCTCGTCGATATCGAGGGCAAACCCTTCCGGCCCTGGCCGCGGCGGGCGGGATATTCTGTTTGGGGCGATCATGCAAAAAAAGGAGGATGAAATGAAGATGAGTAAAGAAAAGCTCTCTCCCCAGGCGCTCCTGGGTCCCGTTCCGGCAGCGCTGATCTCCTGTGGCAATGCGGCGGGCAAACACAACATCATCACGCTTGCCTGGGTCGGGGTAGTCAATTCCCTGCCGCCCATGGTTTCAATCTCCATCCGTCCCTCCCGGCTCTCTCACGGGATGATCGCGGAGACAGGGGAATTTGTAATCAACTTATGCGCAGGCGGTCAGGTGGAGCTGGCCGACAGATGCGGCACCGTCAGCGGCAGGGAGGTGGATAAATTCAGGAGCTTCGGGCTGACAGCGGTGCAGGGCTCCCTTGAATATGCCCCCATGATCGAAGAATGCCCCGTAAACCTGGAATGCATGGTGGAGCAGACTGTTGAGCTGCCCAGCCATACCCTTTTTATCGGAAAGGTGATCGCCGCTTACGCCGGTAAGGGGATCCTCGGCGAGGGCGGACGGATCAACTACAATGAATGGCAGCCGCTGGGTTTCTGCAACGGCAAGTACCTGGCGTCGTCCTCGCTGGATCTCTCGCTGGGCTACTCCTTGAAGAACAGATAAACGGGTGCAGAAGCATCCGGAAGGGGCGGTATGTAATGGCCGCCGGCCTTTCAGCGCGGGATCCAAATTTTTTTGCCATTGACGGTCTATTTTTTTTCGGGGTAAGGTTTCTTCTCATCCGTTCGCTCCAGCAGATAATCCACGCTGGTTTCGAACAGGGTGGCTATCTTGTCCAGGATGGGGACCGGGATATTCAGATTTCCCAGTTCGTAATCGGAGTATGTTGTCTGGTGAACGCATAAATACTCGGCCATCTGTTCCTGGGTCAGATCCTTGTCTTCTCGCATATTTCTGATTCTCTTGTACATGGCGGTCACCTTGTATATTATGCCTCAAGGGGTTATCCCTTATTGACTAATAAGGGTTATTCCCTTAAAATGAAGTTTGCATCTTTCAAGTACAGGAGGGGCTCCTTTGGGAACTGAGAACAGTCACCCGCAAGATGAGCAGACAGAGCAGTCAATTGTCAGTGTCAGTGCGAAGATCGCCGATGCATTGGAGATGGTGCGGAAGGCAAAAGTGATGACCACCGTTTCTGAAAATGTGCTGATCCAGGCACAACTTGAATTGGAGGAGATCTGTGTGAAGCTGAAGGATGGTCCTGACGAAGAGGGATAGCCCAATTCAAGGGGGATAATCCGGATTTAATGTAAATCTCCGGTATACTCTCTCCCTCCGGTGGCTATATTAAGGCCATGAATTTTGTTCAGGAAGGAGAGAAAGGAATGGAAGCGTACGTCAACGAGGAATGCATTTTTTGTGGATTATGCGCCGACCTCTGCCCCGAAATATTCCAGCTGGGAGATGAGAGGGCCTTTGTCACGGTCAAGGAGATCCCCGAAGAGATGTGGGATTGCTGCCGGGAAGCTGCCGAAGAATGCCCTACCGAGGCGATCGAGATAAGCGACTGAAGGCAGTTCATTGATGCAGAATGGGATCACGGCTGCAACTGTGGGGCCGGCAGCCGTGATCAGAAAAAAGAGCTAAATCTTTTTCAGGTCTTCCTGTGCTTTTACTTCTGACAGATAGTTGTAAACGGTATAGCGTGTAACCCCCAGTCTCTCAGCAACGTCTTCGATGGCTCCTTTAACCAAGAAAAACTGTTTGCTGTTTAGATAGCGGACAATTTCAATCTTGTCTTCCTTATTCATGCTGCTGATAGGTTTGCCGATTCTGGATTTGGCCTCATTAAACAATTTATCCAGAAGATCTTCCAGTGTGTTGCATAAAAAACCTTCGTTTTGCTTGATGATACCTTTGTGATCCACACTATCATGAATGATGCAGAAATTTTCGATCTTCTTTTTAATTTCATAGAGATCGCCTAGATTGTAATTGAGCGAAAGCAAGCCGATAATTTTGTTTCTGCTGTCCCGGATAAAAATGGTTGTTGTCTTAAGTTTCGCCCCGCTCCTGGATTCAGTTTTATAATTAGAGACGACATCGATACTGTTAAAAAGGTCTGATTTGATAAAGTACGTTTCAAGATCATTCATCGGATCTCCAATATTCCTTCCGGAGATATGGTTGTTCTCGATCGCTATTACAGCATTGTCGGGGTGAGATGTATCGACCAAAACGACCTCGCAATTATAACCGAAAGTCTGGGCTATTCCCCTA
>JAPXLS010000124.1:0-6632 GCA_033809435.1 Bacillota bacterium | reverse complement strand
GATTACCTGGAGCGGCGCCACAGCCTGGAGCAGGAAAGAAGAAGCCGGCTTGGCCGGATGCTGGCTGAAAAGTTGGCCCGCAGTCTTGATGTGGATGTACCTGTCGATGCCGAGAGGTTTCTGGAACAGCTCGGCCCGGCCGCTTTTCCAGCCGCCGGCAGGCGCGGGCCTGTACCCGGTAGGGTTCAGGTGTAATTGGATATGGTTACCTGGCGGGCGCCGCTTGCCTTGATCATTTTCTGCAGTTTCAGCATGCCAGCCCCGGTGACACGGGGTACCCCCTCGAGTTTGTAATCCAGATGCAGGCGGGCATAGTCGGAGAGGCACAGATCATTGTAGCCCAGCAGGTCGACCCGCTCTACGGCGGCAAGGTGGGTTCCGATAAAATGTGCCATGGCCGCTATATTCTCCTCGCTGTCGGTGTAACCGGGCACAACGGGCACCCGGATCCAGAAGGGGATCGCCGAGGCGCCCAGCCAGCGGGCGTTCTCCAGGATGAGCTTGTTCGAAACGCCGGTGAAGAGCCTGTGCCTCGCGTCGTCCATGATTTTCAGATCGTAGAGAACAAGATCCGCCTCCCGGGCCACAGCCTGGAATATTTCCGGCGCGGCATGGCCCGAGGTATCTATACAGACATGGATGCCTTCAGTTCTGAGTGCCGCCAGGGCCGCCTGCAGGAAGCGGTGCTGCAGCAGGCACTCCCCGCCTGAAAAGGTGACCCCGCCGCCGGAATGATCGTAGAAGGGCTTATCCCGGAGCAGTTTCTTCACCAGTTCGCCGAGTTTCACCCGCTCTCCAAAGAGGCGGATGGCCCGGGCCGGGCAGTTATCTGCACAGCGCAGGCAGAGGCGGCAGGAAGCGCCGAAAATAAGGCCCTGCTCACTCCTGCTCAGCGCTCCCCGGGGGCAGTTTTGCAGGCAGCTGTCACAGCCGATACAGCGCACCGGTTCGTGGACCAGCTGCGGCTGCGGGGAAAGGCCCTCCGGGTTCTGACACCAGAGGCAGGCCAGGGGGCAGCCCTTCATGAAGACGGTGCTGCGGATACCCGGGCCGTCTTCCGTGGACATGGGCTGAATATTGAAGATGGTGGCGGAAAGTTCGCTATTCTGCATCAATGTCATTATAACCGCCCTCTCCCCGGCGGCGCAAGGGGAGGCGGACGAAGCGGACTGCGGCTTTGGTGTGTGGCTTTGGGTGTGTTAAACACCTCTTGCAGCCTGAATTGCCGCTTGAGACGTCTGAATTCAGATGAAAATGGCCATTTCGACAAAAGAGCGCAACACCTCTCCTGCCGGCTTCCTTTTCTTCGCTTTTTCTCGACAGGGTATTTGACAAAGGCTGAATTGATGATCTACAATTAAAAAAACGGATGCAAGCTGCAACAAATGTCAGACAATATGGAACAGTCGGGAAATGATAGACTTCTGGCACAGCCTGCAACAGCTGTTACGGAGCATGCGGGGAAGGGCGGTGTTAAGAAAAAGTCGCGAATGAAGGGCAGGCTGGGAGTAACCGAATAATCAATTATCAATAGTTTTTCCACCCCTTTTATGCCGGTATCCGGAAGTGATTGCCGCAGTCCAGTACCCACGGTTGTGCTGTGGGATGGTTAGAGCAGCGTCCCCCGTTCCTTAATTGATTCCATGTTGATCATATGGTGAAGGAATAATAATACGAGGGAGGGCTTAGGGTGAAAAAACCATTGCAAGCCTGGTCCGAGGTAGGACCGTTAAAAAAAGTCATACTGCACCGTCCCGGTGAAGAGCTGCTTAATTTAACCCCCCGCTATCTGAACGAGCTTCTTTTTGACGAGATACCATGGTTGGCCAAGGCGAGAGTTGAGCATGACAATTTTGCCGGCGTCCTGCGGCAGCAGGGGGTTGAGGTTTTTTATGTAAGCCAATTGCTTTCGGAAATTTTGAAGGATGCCGGTACTAAAAGCGATCTGATCAGAAAACAACTGGGCAGCCTGCTCGATGAGGCCGGGATGCTCGAAACAGCTGATCCCGTGTACAATTTTCTGAACGAAATGGAACCTGTCAAGCTGGCCTCGACCATGATTGCCGGGCTGCGGAAACATGAGATCAAGCATCTAAAAGAGTACATAACTTTCGGGGATCTCACTGTAGACAGCTATCCTTTTTACCTGGCGCCCCTGCCCAATATGTACTTTACCAGGGATCACGGCGCCATGATTGGCAAAAAAATGCAAATAAGCACCATGTTTTTGCCCGCCCGCAGGCGCGAAACATCCCTGATTCGCTTTATCTGCCGCTGCCACCCTCTATTTGAAGGCCTGGAGCTGACCTCGGAGAGGGAAATACCTTTTGGCATCGAGGGCGGAGATGTCATGGTTCTCAACAAAGAGAGCTTGATGATCGGCCACAGCGAACGGACCACCGAAGAAGCGGTCGAATGGGTGGCTCATAATTATCTTGTGGAAAAAGAAATGATCAAACAAATCGTGGTTGTTCAAATACCCTCCAGAAGGGCCTACATGCACCTGGATACCGTTTTTACCATGGTCGACAGGGACAAGTTCCTGATGTATCCCGGGGTAAGGGATGACATTTACGTTTACTGGCTTGAGCGGGGCGGCAAGGGAAGGGTTTCCGTTTCCGGAGGTCTGAGCCTGCAGGAGGCCCTGTGCAAGGCTCTGGGTTTGAAGCAGGTGGAAATCATCTGTCCATCGGCAGATGATGAGATCACTGCCGCCCGGGAACAGTGGAATGACAGCAACAATACGCTGGCTGTTAAACCGGGCACCGTTATCTGCTACGATCGCAACGAAACAACGAACAAGACACTGCGAAAGCACGGTGTCGAGGTCATCGAGATTGACGGCTCTGAACTGGTCCGCGGGAGGGGCGGCCCCCGCTGCATGAGCCTGCCCCTGGAGAGGGAGGAACCCTAGCGGGGCCCGGCAGGGGGGTATCCCCTGCCCCTAAAAATGTCAACCTTATGCCAACAGGGCGGCACCTTTCCTGCGCGGTGGGGCCGGGATCGGGCAGAGCCGCTTTGAAGAGAACGGGCCTGCGGGGCTGGAAGGAATTATCCGGTCGCTCAAGAATTAATAATGTAACACCTTGTACATCCATGCAAAGAAAGGGGTTGGCTCATGTCCGAGATTAAAGTATTGCTCTGGGGTTTGGGCGCCATGGGCAGCGGCATGGCGGAAATGCTGCCGGCAAAAGAAAATCTGCGTCTTGTTGCAGTAATAGATCAGGATCCGGACAAGGTCGGCCGGGACCTGGGTGAGATCATCGGCTCCGCTCCCGTCGGGGTAAGAGTGACTGACGATCCCGCCCAAGCATTCGGTTGCCACCCCGATCTGGCGCTGGTGGCCACGGCCTCCTTTGTCAAGGATGTGTTTCCGCACATCAAATACGCCCTGGGGAAAAATGCCGATGTGATCACCATTGCCGAGGAGATGGCCTATCCCTGGGCCGCCTCGGAGGACCTTGCCGTTGAGATTGACCGCCTGGCCCGCAAGCAGGGCAATACCGTTCTGGGGACGGGGATCAACCCCGGCTTTATCCTGGACACCCTGATCATCGCCCTTACCGGCGTTTGCCGGGGTGTGCGCCATATCCACGGCAAGCGGGTGAACAACCTTGCCCCCTTCGGCCCCACGGTCATGCAGACACAGGGCGTGGGCGTTGCCCCCGGTGAATTTGCCGCCGGCCTTGATTCCGGCGAGATCGTGGGGCATGTGGGCTTCAGCCAGTCGGTCATGCTCATCGGCAGGGCGCTGGGCTGGGAGATCGAAGAGATCGTTGAAGAGAGGGAGCCCATCATCTCCAAAGTTGAACGTCAAACGAAATATGTGCAGGTGGCCCCGGGAGAGGTGGCCGGATGCCGCCATACCGCCAGGGCCTACGCCGGCGGCAAGGAAGTCATCTTCCTGGAGCATCCCCAGCAGATCTGCCCCGAGGCCGAGGGAGTCAGGACGGGCGACTACATCACCATAGAGGGAGATCCGCCGCTCAAGCTGGCCATTGAACCGGAAATACCGGGCGGCAGCGGCACCATGGCCATTGCCGTGAACATGATCCCCCTGGTCATAAACGGCCCCCGGGGGCTGGTGACCATGGCCGATCTGCCCGTACCGCGGGCCTTGCCCGGACTGATCGACAGATAAGCAAAAAGTCCATATTTTTCATCCGCAGTTGTGAGCCGGGGCGAGCTGTGCTCGCCCCTGTACGGGGGTTTCATCCCCATCCACAGTTGTGAGCCATAACATAAACCTGTGAGGTGATCATCATGGCAGAAAAATGCCGCGAAGGCGCCTGGGTGGAGATCCATTTCCTTGTTCTGGACCCTGCCTCGCGTCCCGGGGACCTGCCCCCTGAAACCGGGAAAGTACCCCTGGAATGCCGCTTGAACGGCTGGGCCCTCGGCGCCGGGGAGTTGGGCCGGGAGGTGGAGATCCGTACCCCTGCGGGCCGCAGGGTCAGGGGAACCCTGACGGGGATCAATCCCGGTTACGGGCATACATTCGGCCCGGCGGTGCCGGAACTCTCCGCCATCGGTGCGGAGCTGCGGGCCATGCTGGGAAAGGGGGGCCGCTGATGCCGCGCGATCTGTCCTACAAAGCAGTGATGGGGCGCCGCGGTGAGATCATGCAGCGGGCCCTGGGCATAGAATACGACGAATTCATCCAGACAAGAATTGCCTTTGACTACGAAGAGATGATGCGCAAGGCCGGCTATTCGCTGGAGGAAGTCCGGCGCATCCAGAGCGAGACGGGCGTGGGCAATACCCCCCTGCTGGAGCTTGAAAATATCACCCGCCTGGTCCGGCAGTCTTCGCCCAGGGGATACGGGGCCCGGATCATGGTCAAGGATGAGGCGGCCAACCCCTCGGGCAGCTTCAAGGACAGGAGGGCCGGCGTATCGGTGTACCATGCCGCCAAACTGGGCTACCCGGGCGTCCTGGCCGCCACCAGCGGCAACTACGGCGCTGCGGTGGCCTCCCAGGCGGCCATGCGCAACCTGCGCTGCATCATCGTCCAGGAGGTTTTCGACTCCCGCCGGGTGGGCCAGCCCGAGATCATCGAGAAATCGAGGAAGTGCGAGGCCTACGGTGCCGAGGTGGTCCGATTGAGCGTGGGCCCCGAACTCTTCTACCTGGCCCTGATCCTTCTCGAGGAGACGGGGTTTTTTAATGCCTCTCTGTACAGCCCCTTCGGCATCTCCGGCGTGGAGACCCTGGGCTATGAACTTGTGGAGCAGGTCCGGGAGCGCTGCGGCAAGGACCCTGCCTACATCATCGTGACCCATGCCGGCGGCGGCAACGTCACCGGCACGGCCCGGGGAGCCCGGCAGGCGGGGGCCGGTGATTCCAAAATCATCGGGGTCAGCGTGGACCTCTCCGGCCTGCACATGGCCTCGGACATCGACTTCAACCGGAAATCCTTCACCACCGGCCATACCGGCTTCGGCGTCCCCTTTGCCACCTGGCCCGACCGGACCGATGTGCCCCGGAATGCGGCCCGCCCGCTGCGCTACCTGGACCGCTATGTCACCGTGACCCAGGGCGAGGTCTTCTATGTGACCGAGGCCCTGGCCCAGGTGGAGGGTCTGGAAAGGGGCCCAGCCGGGAACACTTCCCTGGCGGCGGCCATCCCCCTGGCCCGCGAACTGCCCGCAGATGAGATCGTGGTGGTCCAGGAGACGGAGTACACCGGGGCGGGCAAGCACCCCGGGGCCCAGCTGGACTTTGCCAGGAACAACGGCATCACCGTGAAACGGGGGGATCCCCGGGAAAACAGACCCGGCCAGGCCATCGTCATCCCCGAGCACTTTTCGCAGCTGGGCGTGGTGGAGATGGATCTGGACAGAATGCGCCGCTCCCTGATCAGAAATGCGGTGGAAAGAAGCGGCGTGGCGGAGATAAACGCAGCGGAGCTCACATTTCTGGCTGCGGAAACGGGAAAGACGGAGGCTTTTGTAGCCGCAACATTAAAAGAACTGGGAGGGATCAGCATAAATGCAGCAGAGACCTGATTTTGAAAAGGCGCGCACATCGCTGGCCCGGCTGTCCGATGCGGAGCTCAAGGACAGATTCTGGGCCCTGGCCCGCGAGATCGTGGAGCCCCTGGCCGAACTGGCGCGCACCCATACCTCGCCTTCCATCGAGCGTTCCGTACTTTTGCGGATGGGCTTCTCCAGCCTGGAAGCGGGGGCCATTGTCTCGGCGGCGGAAAAAAGAGGCCTGCTCGGCCGGGGCGTGGGCGCTGTTCTGCTCAAATATGCAGAGAGCAAAGGCCTGGACTATATTCCGGCCGGGCGGGAACTGGCCGGCGGAAAGGGCTGGGATGAACTGGCCGCGCTCCTTGGAGGTGAAAGCCGGTGACGGGTGGAGAAGAGCAAAAGAAACTGCAGCTTGATGCAGACAAGAAGATGGATGTTCAAGAGATTCTGAAAGATCTGTCCGGGTACCGGCCCCGCCGTGCGGGCTGGACCTGGCGGAAGCGCCGGCCCGGCCGGAAAATGGGCCCCTTTACCTACAGCGATACGGCGGAGCCGCTCAGGCAGTCCGTTCCCCTGCCCGCGGCCAGGTACTTCGGCGACATCGATCCCCAGCCCGACTATGTGATCACCACCGAGATCGCCTCGGGTCGCTTTGAA
>JAPXLS010000123.1:0-6849 GCA_033809435.1 Bacillota bacterium | reverse complement strand
AGATGTGACATGTAACAATATCATTTGGAAGGTTTGACCAACCCCGGTCATTTATTTCTATCCTTCTTTTCAAGACCTGACCCCATTAGACATTAGATTCCGGTTAATATTTCTTCGAAATAATTTCTTCGTGCCTGTCCAGTCTTTCTTCATGAAGTTTATATCCGTTCAGCAGGGCGCCGAGCTTTTGGCCATGTTCGTTTTCGATTCTAACAACGGTTTCCTTGGTGAACTGCAGATCAGCTTTAACTTCGGCCATGTCACGCGTCAGCCCATCGACCTGTGTTGTCAGTCTGGCCACCTGGGAAGCCACAGGATCGAGCAAATCCAAACGTTCCAAAACTAACTTCTGGAATTCGTTGTTGTCCATGATGGAAGCCTCCTTTTTCCACCCCGGAATCAAGGTGCCGGCGGATCAAAAAACTGCCCTCCAGGCTCTATGATACAACAAAAAGTTGGTATCTGCTACAAAAAAGATGTAGACATGTAACAATATCATTTGGAAGGTTTGACCAACCCCGATCATTTATTTCTATCCTTCTTTTCAAGACCTGACCCCAAAAAACCCTGGATCCTAGCCATAATCCAGGGTTTTGTTGGTCGGAGCGACAGGATTTGAACCTGCGACCTCTTGACCCCCAGTCAAGCGCGCTACCAAACTGCGCCACGCCCCGCCGGTTGCCTTTTGCTTTTCCAACATCATTATAGTAATTCACGACCCGTAAAATGTCAAGGCGGCGGCTGACGGTGGACGGTGTTATTGTTGAAGCCGTCAAAGCCGGGGCCAGGTCTTGAAAAGCCACACAATGGGGTATGTAGAAGATGCAAACGTGTTAAACAGTCCTGGTTAATTATGGATATGTGGCATTTCAAGACCTGACCCCATTGGTTATTTCCGGGGGATCAGCTTGCCGTCTCTGTAGCCATATGCCGGCGCCGGTACATATCTTGCTGCGGTCACGTCCCAATTGGCTGCATGGAACAGGTTTTCATCGGCCAGGTAGGTTACGACATCGCAGTCCAAAACCTTCGTCAGCCGGATGGTCCCTATGCTCCCGGAGCTCTGCTCCCACTCATAGATCACATAATCCGGCGCGGTCCCGGCTCCGATATTTGAAACCGTTTCAAGTGTGCCGTCGCCGTCCAGGTCATATTGTTCACCCCAGCCGGAAGTGTCAAAAATAATACAGGGTATGCCCTTCTCGATGGTCAGATAGGATGTAGTCATGGCGTCAAGGCCGAAGGCCCTGTTCAACTGGTAAATCGGTGTATCCCATTTTATATCTGTACTTTTCAGTCCGTAATTTTTGAGCAAGTAATTTTTATCCGTACCGCCAACCCCGTAGCTCACAAAGCCCAGGTCATATTTGATGCCGCCAATGACGATGTACGAGCAGTATTCCTCATCGTTACCGGCATTACCGTAAGCGAAATAATCCCATATATCGGTACCGGTGTTGTCACTCGCTCTGTAAAACCCTTGTGTGATGCCCGCTGCTTCACCCGTCATGGCGGGCTGCGCCGCCCTGGACTCATCGAGCACCGGCAGTTTTTTGTAATTGAGAGCCTCCGTTGTAGAATCGGCCTCTACGGGAGCGCCTGCCCGGTGGTTCGCCGCAAAGTAAACAAGGGTGACAGCGCAGATAAGAACAGCCGCAGCGATAGTCCAGAATGCAGGTTTTTTGTAATTCATCATTGTTGTTTTCCCCCCTCAAGCAGCGGCTCCGTCAGCGGTCGATTGTTCCTGCTGCAAAAATTCGCCGCCGGTCGGCTTACTCCTGCGCCAGGCACAAAAATTTAAAAGTGCCCGGCAACCTTGCCGGGAGCCCCTGGCAGCTAGGGGGCAACGAGTGTCCAGCTGTCGGATACAACTTCATATTCGTAGATGCGGCCCTCTTCATCCACAGCGTAGAATATCTCCCTGACAAAGTAGTCGGGGCTGCCGGTGCCCAGCCAGAGGCCGCGGCATGAACCAACCTCCTCTATTTCCACGGGTTCATCCTCAAAAAGGAGGGCCATCCCCCTCTCTTCAATGGCCTCCCTGGCCCCGGGGACGCGGGAGAGGAAGTGTTCGCTTAATTCATCGATGCTGAGTTCCCGGAGAACGCTGGAGTCCGGGACGTATCCCAAAAAGAAGGTATATTCCTCCATACCCTCATGGAAAGGATCGCCATCGGATAACCACAAGATAAAGCTGTGGCCGCCCTCGCCGGGTTCAGCGAAATAGGAGCCGTAGAGCTGGCCATGGCTGTCATCAGCCCCTCCGTTTTCCCAGACAGAGTAATCCAGCGACAGATCAAAAAGGATGATCCCGGCCCGGTAGCCCAGGGAGGCCTCCTCATCAAGGGAGACCTGGTAGCGGCCCCTGAAAATCTCGTCAGCTTCGCTTTCCCGGAGCCCCTTGACCAGAACAGCCTCGCCATCCTCCTCCAGGGTCAAAAACGCCATGTACTCCCCGGTATACTCATCGGGATGGAGCAGCGTGCATTCCCAGCTGTGGCCGGGCAAAAAGGCCAGGTTGCAGGCTATCTGCAGATCATAGTGCAGCCCTGCCGCATCTTCGGCAAAGACGGTCATGTCGCCCATGCCCTCGCTTTCAGCCTCGTAAGAAAGGGACAGGACATCCTTGATCCAGGGCAGCCGGTAACTTTGATAGCCCTGCACAGCGTCATCGCTTAAGGGGGGAAAGGCAGAGAGCCATTCCACCGTGCCGTCCTCCATCAGCAGGAAAACCGTGGGTACGACAAAATCGAAATAGGTAAAAACGGGGATGCCCGGCACCTTGGCGACAAGGGCATCCCTGACTGCCCCGGACTCGTTTTCTATGGGGAACTCGCCCTCCACCATTTCACTGCCGGGGTAGAATGACTCGATCTGATCGCTCATCCGGTGGAGCTGATCCCACTTTTCCAGGTCAAAGGATATGGCGGCCTCACCCTCTTCAATGCGGACCGCCACCAGCCCTTCCTCATCCTCCCGGACCAGGGTTTGCCCGGAAAGGTCCCGATCACCCTTTGAATTCAGAGAACCGGAATGGCACGAAACAAGGACAAAGGCACTCAGGATGATCACTGCCGCCACCGCGATTGCTTTTACAGAAAAACTGCCAGTCACCTTCATCTTGATCCACCTCACCCGAACGCCGGCATCGGATTCTACGCATACATGGGCAATGGCCCTGTTTTCCCCGGCGCCCTTTCACTTGATCTTTTCTGGAAACAGCTACCCGGATGTGTAAATACCATCGCTTCTGTAACCTGTTCAATTTGCTATGGTTCTTCAGCAGTCAAGGTATTCCTGCCGGAATGACAAAAAAGGATGAGGACTTCAATTTCCGTTCCATACCGCCACGGGGGTAAACGCGGCTTTATGGATTCCTGTGTATGATATAATCAGGGCGAGTATGCGTGGAGGTGGTGTATCTGCTTGGGAAAAGGAACCTCTAGCTACATATGTACGGTTCTGGCATGGGCGATATTCTGTTCGCTTTCCCTTTCTCTCTGCGGCTGTGCATCACGCAGCAAAGAGCGCACCATCGTATACGACAATGACGAACTATCAGGCTATTCCGAAATCATTTCAGAAGCACTTCCATCGTACAGAGCTGTTTCAAAAAAGGGGAACCACACAGCGCTCTCCTTTCTCGATGCAGGCAGTGAAGTGTAGGCCTTTGACGCGCAGGCAGTACCGGCGCTGGAGCGCGGCCTGGCCGGGTACTGGTATCCGCATTATCTGGCCACGGTGGTCATTGCGGTAGACCGCGACAGGACCGGGACCCCTATCGTCAGCTGGAGCGATCTGCCTGCTGTCAGTGAGACCATCGGCTATTCCGACAGATATCCCGACGGGCATTTCTTGATGGCCGCCATGGCCTATGGCCTGGAGGGCGCCGGCTTCACGCTGAAAAAAGCGGCCGGCCTGCTGGAAAGGCTGCATGGCGAAAAACGGCTGGCCCTGAGAACGCTCGACGCCCCCATCGTGATCTGCTACGATTACCAGGCTGCGGCGCTCATCAGAAGCGGACGGAACCTGGAAGCCATCGTGCCGGTCGAAGGCACTCTGACTTACCAAAAGGGCCTGCTGGCCAGGCGGGAGCTGCGTTTTTCCGACGAAGTGGAGCCGTTTTTGCTCTTGGCCGGCTTTCGTCTCCTCGATGGAGCCTGCGATGATGCCCTTTATCCGGCTGCAGCGGATTACGCCAGCGCTGCCGCCATAGCCGATTACGCGCAATTGAACACTGTTTTGCAGGATGCCTCGCGTATTTTCCAGCGAAATGTTTTAAATCTCCGCCATTACACCTCTGCAGATGGCCGGGAACACCAGCTTTTTGCGCTTATTTACATGATACTTGTTGTTACATGGGTGGCCTTCTTCGTGCGGCGGGCCATGCAAAAAGGGGTGCAGAAGACGGTGCTGGTCACGGGAGCCGTTCTGCTGGGCTGGATCACGGTGCGCCTGATCAAATACCAGACGGTAAACACCGACGCCTTCAACCGCTACCTGTGGTACAGTTATTATCTGTTCCAGCTGGCGCTGCCGCTGGTGCTGCTGTGGCTGGCCTGGGCGATCGACAAGCCCGAGGAGCGGCTGGAGCCGCCGAAATGGCTGCGCGTTCTGGCGGGAATCAATGGTATGCTTTTTACCCTTATTTTTACAAATGACCTGCATAACTGGGTGTTCCGCATCGATCTGCACAACCCCAACTGGCCCGAAGATTACAGCTATGGCCCGGCTTTTTTCCTTGTCACGGTGACCTGGGCCCTTCAGGTTATCGTTGCCGTCGTCATACTGATAGTGAAGAGCGGCCGGGGCCTGCGCAAAAGTGGGATCTATGTTTCTCTGGCCTTTTGCGTTTTCCTGGCGCTTTATACCGTCGGCTACACCACGCGCGTTCCCATTGCCTGGGAGAGTGACTACACCATGACCGTGGGCCTGTTCACCCTTCTTTTTGTGGAGGTCTTTATGCGCTCCGGCCTGGTGCCGGTGAACACGAAATATGTCCGGCTCTTTACCAATTCACCGCTCAACATGCAGATTGTCGATCGTACGGGGGCGGTTGCCCTCTCCTCCGCGGCTGCCGGGCAGGTCGATCCTGTCCTGCTCCAAAGCGCCCTGGCCTCCCATCCGCAGCCCGTGGAGCGGGATCAGGACACCCTGCTTTTCGCCACCTCCCTGGTGGGGGGCTCTGCGCTGTGGCAGGAGGATATCAGCAGTCTGAACCGCCTGCACGGTGAAATCGAGGAATCGGTGCGCCGGCTGGCGGCGGCCAACGCCGTGCTTGCCGAGGAAGGGAAGATCAAGCAGGCCCTTGAGGAGGAAAGGGCCAAGGTAGAGCTGATGGTTGAGCTGGAAAAAGAGATCTCGGTGCATATCCTCCGGCTGACCGCCATGATCGAGGGACTGGACACCGCCACCGCCGGCAGCCGGCCCAGGGAGACCGCCCGGATTGCCCTTCTGCTCTGTTATATGAAGCGGCGGAGCAATCTTTTTTTCCGGGAACGGGAAACAGGAGCCCTGCCGGCGGCCGAACTGCGGGCCTGCATGGATGAGCTGGCCGAGATGGCCGCCCATGGCGACGTGAAAATAGCTGTCGTCAGTGAAATAGAAAGCACCATTCCCGTGCGGCAGGCGATCCTTTTCTATGATTTTTTCTATGCTGCCGTCGATGAGGCGGTGCAGGGAGCATATTTACGCATGCTCGTACATCTGGGCTCCGAAAAGGAAATGCTCGCCTTGCGGCTGCTTCTGCCCGAGGAGGCGCTCCATTTCGAACCGAAAACAGATCTGCTTGCGGCCATCGCGGCGGCCGGCGGCGTATTTACGGCCAAAGACCTGGAGGGGGCGGCCGGCCTCAGCCTGGCTTTTCCTCAAGGGGGTGGGGCCGGTGGCTGAGTTTTACGCCTGGCCCCCTGCTGCGCGACTTCTTTTGACCTTTTTTATCGCCTTGACGGTGCTGCTTCAAACACTGGCCGCCGTTCTGAGCTTCACCCGGCACCGCAGCGGCCGCAGCCAGTTGCCCGAGAGTGTTCTGGAGCTCTTCGTGCTGCTCCAGGTCCTGGCCTGCTCCCTGCTGCACGGGCAGGTGATGCAGTGCTATGCGGACAGCCTCATCGCACCCACGGGATACGGCGCCTTGCGCATCTCCATTTTCGCGGCCCTCTCGTTTATGGCCGCTGCTGTCGCGGCGATGACCAAAAGGCCGCAGCCCCTGCTTCTGCTCCCGGCCTCGGCCTTGACGCTTCCACCGGTGGAAACTGTCTCGGGCAGCGCTTTTGCCTGCATCCTTGTGGCCTCCGTGCTTTTCTATCTGGCCCGCAGCATCTACATCTCTATCCTGCGCTACAGGGAGATCACCACAAACATTTCGGCTCTCTCCGTGAAAAACATGATCGACTCCCTGCATACCGGCCTTCTGTTCAGCGAGACCGATGGATTCATCATGCTTTCCAATGCGCGGATGCAGTGGCTGATGCAGAGGATATTGGGCAGGATCTATCGCAATGGAAATCATTTCTACGAGCGGCTGGCCTCCGGCAAGGTGCAGGGGGGCTGCCGGAAGGCGGAGCTTGAAGGGCAGATCGTTTACCTGTTGCCCGATGAGAGCGCCTGGATGTTCACCCGGACCGAACTGAAGATGGGCAGAAAGAGCTACATGCAGCTTGCGGCCACGGATATCACCCGGCGGTGGGCGCTGACGGTGCAGCTGCAGCGTCAGGAGAGTGAGCTGATCAACAAGGGCGAAGAGCTGGACAGGACTCTCGCCAGGCTCCATATCCTCAGCCGGGAGAGGGAAACCCAGAAGGCGAAAATGCGGGCACACGATGTTCTGGGTCAGAGGCTGACCCTGCT
>JAPXLS010000122.1:0-6892 GCA_033809435.1 Bacillota bacterium | reverse complement strand
CCGCTGCAGCCACAATCAAGGTTAGCCACAGGGCAGGCTGCGTCTGCCCGGGCTCCATCCCCGCCGGCCTCCTTCTTTTTCAGGTATATTTGCACCGCCGCCTCATCAAAGGGAGCCGCCCTCCTCTCTTCAATGGTTATGGCTCCGGTGGGGCATTCAGGCAAACAAGCGCCGAGTCCATCGCAATAAGACTCCGAAACCAGTTTGGCTTTGCCGTCGACAAGCTGCAGCGCTCCCTCGGCGCAGGCTTTGACACAGAGACCGCAGCCATCGCATTTTTCGGGATCGATTTTGATAATCTGACGTTTCATCGTTGAAGTCTTCCTCCCCCTTTCCGACAGTCCTTTCTTCCATGCAGGGATATACAAAATATAGATCTGCCCGGGCCGCTAAACCTCCCGCACTCCTGCAACCATTCTACCAAAAAGGCAAATATATTGCTGCAGCAGGCAAGATCGTTTTGCGGATACTTGACCCGTTGCCTTCAAATAATCTGCTGACAGTGTAAACAATCCGGAATTCCGTGACCCGGAGGGTTTGTAATGGAGAAAAGAGTCAGGAATCATTGACGACACCCGGGAAATAATGAAATAGACAGAAGCCCTTTCTGCAGGAATAAAAAAGGGAAGCAGGGTGGCTACCGGCGATGACACTGGATGACATCATCGATTTTTTGGAAACAGATACACTTAGTGTGACTTTTTCCGCCTCGGGGCTAACATATCTTTCCCTGAAAGGGAACCGGGGTACCCGGTCCATGGACCTGAGATCTTTTGACGAGGGGCGGGAACAGGATCCCATGGCAAAATTGCTCATCCAGGAAACCGCCGGCTTTCTGGAAACAGGCAGGCATGAGATGCCCCTGGATTTAAGTGATTTTACTGCTTTCCAGCAAAGTGTTTTTGAATCAGTCAGCAAGGTCGAGCCCGGTAAAATCACAACTTACAAAGGCATCGCAGAGGAGCTCGGAAAGCCGGGAGCCGCCCAGGCCGTGGGCAGCGCCGTTGCCAAAAACCCTGTCTCCTATTTTTTGCCCACCCACCGGGTTCTCCCTCAGAAGGGAATCGGGATTTGCAGAACCGGTGCCGGCTATCTGAGAGAAAAGCTGCTGGCGCACGAAGGGCATGACCTTTCAAAGCTCAGGGGCAACTATATCTGCACCAGAAGGAAGTGCTGTATGGAGTAGTTACCGCCTTCCTGGGGATCCGGATAGTGGGATCGACATGGACCTACTTGCTTTTATCTTTGAGTTTACCGAGAAGATCCTCTATTCTATCCCTCCGTTCGCCTTCCTCCTCCGGCTCAAGTACCAAACTGACCCGCAGCAGGCTGCCTTCCCCGGTGCCGGGAGGCAGCAAAACTTGCGGCAGATCCACCCTGATCTCCGCATCGCCAAAAAGCAGTACTGCATAACCGCCCTCAAATCGATCCACTATCGCTTTCAGCCCTCATCCCCCCCAAAAGGCTGTTTGTTGACCCGGTAAGTCTCCCCATCAGTCTCCACGATAATTGTTCCCTGTTTATCCGTCCGGTAAAGATCCGCTCCTGTACGGGCAAGCCTGCTCAGAACCTCCCCGTGCGGATAACCGTAGCTGTTGTCGTTCCCACACATGATCACCGCAGCCTCAGGTTTAACCGCCTCAAGAAAGGCCAGGCTGCTGCTTGCTCTGCTGCCATGGTGGCCCACTTTCAAAATCGTGCTTGCCAGGGTACAGCTGCGCCCAAGAATCTCCTTTTCCGCAGCGCCTTCCGCATCGCCGACAAAAAGAAAGCTAATCCGGCCAAATGTTAACCTGGCTACGATGCTGGCATCATTGAGCCTGGAAAAAGAAGATGACAGGGGATGCAAAATTTCCATGGCGGACCCGTCGCCAAATTCCCGTATCATCCCGGCCCGGCCCACGGTATACTTGATTTCCTTTTCATCGATAAGAATCAGATAGTCTTCAAAGGTTTTTGTGCTGTGCACCACGCCGGGGTCGACTATTTCTTTCACCGGTAAGAGCTGCAAAATATTTATCAACCCCCCGATATGATCTGAGTGGGGATGGGTCCCGACAACCAGATCAAGGCCGTGCACGCCCAGGGATTGCAGATAATCGGCCGCTGCGGGGCCGCGTTCTCCGCCGTCGATAAGTATATTCCGGGTGGGTGTTTGAATAAATATGGCATCGCCCTGGCCCACATCAATAAAATGAACCGCAAGCCGGCCCGGTGGAGGCTCACTTTCATTTTCCTGACCGGTCGAACCGCCGGGAAAAGCACCGGGTTCGAGCAAAGTTTCTGCATCGCTGCAGCTCCGCAGGCCCCACCCAAAAATGGCCAATGCAAGAAGCAAAAGATAAACTATTGCCGCTGGAGCAGATCTTATGCGCACCGGATCAATTCCTTTTATTATGAATATCGATGGGGTAATTTATAGACACATCTTTTACCCGCCAGGCTCTCAGAATTTCCGTTCGATGAAATAATAAGCCGTCCCCACTGCCGCCGCCACAATCGTATTCACCACGGTGGCCCAGAATGCCGCCTTTCGATCCATGGCAAGGAGGGGGAAGAGTGCATCTCCATCCTGGGAAATAGCGTTCGCCAGCAGCGCTGCAAAGGGAAACATCCCTTTCAGATACAGGGAAACAAATATGACCTGCGGCCCGCAGCCGGGAATGATGCCAATCAGAACACCCAGAACAACAGATGCCAGACCTGTTGAAGCCATGGCCGCCACCACGACCTGTTCACCGCCGGCAAAATGTACTACCAGCCCGAAAACCAGATAGGCGGCAAAGACCCAGGTACCGACAAAGGCGGTTTCCTGCGCATTATGGATCAGGGTTTCTTTCAGGGAAAAGAGCTTATGCTCCGCATCCTCGTGTGTCTGGGCCTGGACTGATTTTTTGGAAAATATCATGTACAGCAGCGTAACCAGGGTGCCCGCCACTCCGACCGGAAGGCCGGCGCCGGACAGACCCGGAAGGTGAGCCGGATCGAATTGCATCAGATCCAAAACGCCCAGGACAAATCCTGCAGCTATCACTGCCCAGAACAGAATATAAAGTCTGTGGGTGATCCTGTACCCGAGTCTGTTGGGGTCCAGAGGCACGGCATGATGCAAAGCCATATCTACTTCATCACCCTCTTCGTGCCCGATATGCCTCAGGCTGCTGGAACGGCAGTCAAGGGGGGCATCACAGTAGATGCCGTCCAGCAGGGCTTCCGCTTTTTCATGTTCTTTTTCCAGATTAACCGGCAGCTTTTTAGCCGATCTTTTCCTGACCCATTCCCCCATCCTGTAATAGTCAACGGCATAGCCGGTAACCGCACCTACGATAAAACAGATCGCTGTGATCAGGGCAAACTTGCGGGGAGCCTGGGTCAATGTGACAAAGGCCGAATCTCCTGCAGTGGCAATGAGAGTGGCCACAACGGTGCCGAAGGTTACACTGCCCTTTATGTACAGGGGCATGACCAGGATCGAACCTCCACAGCCGGGGATGATGCCCAGAAGAGAGCCGATGAGGGGCTGGTATTTTTTTGATCTGGCAATGGCCTCGACAAATGCTCCCTGCTGTTTATAATCTATATAGCCAAAGAGCAGGAGAACGGCTCCGACAAAAACAGTAACCTGAATAAAAGAATCTTCGGCAATCGTTAGAAGAAGCACCCACAGTTCTCCAATCATCATATCCCCCTGTCCGGTTCTGCAGCCGCCCTTGAATAGAGGCATCCAGATTTAACAGGACTGCTACCTGCAATGGTTACCGGGTGGTAGGTGAAACCGGATTTTTATAAGCTGCTGTCCCTATGGCAAATGTCCTGTACGCCGAATCATGATTTTTCGCTAGCTTTCTAAATATACCATGTAACGGATTATAGTCCAAGATCAAACCTGTCACTATCGGCAAACTCCCGGACCGTATCCGGGCCCTGCCTTTCATGGGAAAAGTTGCCTTCCAACGGGAGACAGGGTAAAATGGGATCAGTCAATGTTCGGGAGGGGTGTTAATCCATGGAATTCAAGGGTTGTACTGCCGTGGTTACAGGCGGGGCTTCAGGCCTGGGAGAAGCCGTGGTCCGCAGCGTTCTCGCAGCGGGGGGGCGGGCGGCCATTTTTGACCTGGATACGGTCAAAGGCAGCGCGCTTGCCGGCGAGTTGGGTGATGCCGTCATGTTTCTGGAGGCCGACATAACCGGTGAGGAAAGTGTGCAGAGAAGCCTGGATACTGTTGCCGGCAGTTTTGGCGAGATCAACATTGTGGTCAACTGCGCCGGAATTGGCCCTGCGGCCAAGGTTCTCGGTAAAAAGGGGCCGCACGATCTCTCCCTTTTCAACAAGGTAATCCAGGTTAACCTGGTGGGCAGCTTCAATGTGCTGCGGTTGGCGGCGGCGAAAATGGCCCTCAACGAACCACGGGCCGACGGGGAGCGCGGGGTGATCATCAATACCGCCTCTGCAGCTGCTTTCGAGGGACAGATCGGCCAGGCCGCTTACAGCGCCTCCAAGGGCGGGCTCGTTGGCTTCACGCTGCCCATAGCCCGGGAACTGGCGGCGCATGGCATCAGGGTGGTGACCATCGCCCCGGGGATCATGGAAACACCCATGCTCATGGGCATGCCCGATAATGTCAGGGAGGCCCTGGGTAAAATGGTCCCATTCCCGCAGCGGCTGGGCTATCCCGCGGAGTTCGCCCTGTTGGTGCGGCAGATCGTGGAAAACCCGCTGCTCAACGGCACCACCATACGCCTGGATGGAGCGATCCGGATGCAGCCGAAATGATATATCGGTTATCTGCTGTTTCTGCACAGCCGGCGCCGCTTTAGTCGTTGGTCCGATCTCCATTACCGCTTATCGGGATTATTTCTCCAAGGAAAGTGGGCTCGGGCTTGATCTTCACGATAAAAAAGTCCTTTACCCTTGCCGCCACCTCTCTCAGATCCCTGAGCCCCTGGCCGGCGTACCGTCTTGGATCGGAGGGGACTCCATAAGCCTCGAGCCCAAGTTTGCCGGCAATGTACAGCGCACGATAAAGGTGGTACTTTTGGGTCACGATAATGATTTTATCTGCCTTGAAAATTTCTCCTGCGCGGTACAGACTCTCATATGTAGAAAAACCGGCATGATCCATAAAAATATGCTCCGAGGCAATCCCCCTGTCCATGGCAAACTGTTTCATCACATTTACCTCATCATATCCCTTGCGGCCATGATCGCCGCTCATCAGCAGCCTGTCGGATGAACCCTCGTTATACAGCTCGATGCCCTGTGCAAGCCTGTCTTCAAGCATGGGAGTGGCTTTACCGCCCTCCCTGACTCCCGCCCCCAGGATGAGGATGCAATCGGCATTCACCGAAATTGCCTCATCGGGGGCAAGGATTTTTCCTTCAGTCGATGCCTTGACATGAACATTTATAATCAGGGCGGCAGCCAGCGCTGCCAGGCCCACCGTCAGCAAAACAGTCAAACCGGTTAAACAGCCTCGTTTGCCCCGCATATTTGAAAAACCCTCTTCCCCAAATAGTATATAATACTGGTTAAAAGATGTTTGCTTCGCCTGAATGCATGTCCTGCATTTAAAACAACTTTCTGCATGCTGCACATTTATCCTGCTGCAACAGAGCGTGGATTATATTGTCAGCGGCAGCTCCGGACATGGAAGTCATGCCGCAACGCCGCAGCGCCGCAGAAATTAAATGGGGATCGAATGGTATGTTCAGAAGTATCCTTAAAGCTGTCTTCTATATCGCTATCGCCGGAGCCGCCGTACTGATGATCTCCCTGTACACCGGCGGCAACAGGATCAGGGTCTCCCGGTTCCAGATCCCCCTTGACAGGCTGCCTGAAGAGCATGAAGGTCTGAGGATTGTTCACATCAGCGATCTGCATGGAAAAGAATTTGGATGGCACAATGAAGATCTGGCCAGGGCCATTGAAGCGCTGGATCCGGACCTGATCTTCACCTCCGGCGATATGATGAATTCTCAAAATGACGACGGCAGCGCCTTTATCAACCTTCTCTACGAATTGAAGGGGCTTTATCCGATCTACTGCTCGCTGGGCAATCACGAGCAGATTGTGAGAGGAACGCAGGGAACGGAAAGATATCATGACTTCACCAGGCGGCTCCGCGAGGCCGGTGGGATCCTGCTAGACAACGAGCGGGTGGAGATCAAAAAAGGCGGCACCACTTTCGGCCTGTACGGCTTCACCGCAGCACTTCATCACTACAGCAGCCATGACATGCTGGACTCCTGGGATGGTGCAGAGCTCGAGGCGCAGTTTATTGTGGAATCCATTGGACGGCCGAGAGACGATGAGGTCACGATCCTGCTGGCGCACAACCCGAAATATTTTCGTGAATATGTGACCTGGGGCGCAGATCTGGTCTGCGCCGGGCATATTCACGGCGGCGTGGTGCGGCTGCCCCTGCTGGGTGGAATTCTCTCACCCGATCTAACTTTTTTTCCCAGGTACTCCGGCGGTCTCTATCGCTCCGGGAAGACAACCATGCATGTCAGCCGGGGCCTGGGCAATTCGGTGATCCCTGTCCGTATCTTCAACCCGCCCGATCTCTCCCTGCTGCTGCTGCGCCCCCGATAATGCAGCAGCACTGTCCTTTGCCGGCGTGGATCATTGCAAAACCCCCAGATAAAAATTATTTTACAGAAATTTATTTTGGGGTTGACAGGGAAGCGCAGGTGTGATAAGTTTTTTTAAACCGATGAAGCGGGAGTAAAACCACTGCCAGCCGCGCAGAGAGCCGGAGCAGGTGAGAACCGGCCGGTGATGGGGTGGACAAATGGGCCGCAGAGGGCGGGGCGAAAGGCTTCGGGCCGTGTAGCTTCCGACGCAGCGCCTGCGTTACCGGGCGAAGGGTGTGATGGCACCCTGCAGAGG
>JAPXLS010000121.1:0-6964 GCA_033809435.1 Bacillota bacterium | reverse complement strand
TCTCCTTGACGGGCGCCAGGGCCCCCTGCCCCTGGACCGGGAGATCGCCGGGCTGCTGCGGCGCAGCGGCAAACCCGTTGTCCTCGCCGTGAACAAGATCGATCATCCCGGGGCCGCCGGAGAGGTTGCCTCCTTCTACGGCCTGGGCATGGGCGATCCGCTGCCCCTTTCCGCAGCCCACGGGCGCGGTACCGGCGACCTGCTCGATCGCATCTGCGAACTCCTTCCCGAAGAAGGGCGGGGCGCCGCCCCCGCCGGCGGAGACGATACCGTCAAGGTGGCCCTTGTGGGCCGGCCCAATACCGGCAAATCACAGCTGCTGAACACCATCCTGGGGCGGGAGCGCGTCATCGTCAGCGATGTGCCGGGCACAACCCGCGATGCGGTGGACACCCTTTTCAACCGCGACGGCATCGCCTACACCATCATCGACACCGCCGGGGTGCGCCGCAAGAGCAGGGTCAAGGAGGCCGTTGAATACTACAGCGTGCTGCGCTCGCTCAAGGCGGTGGAGCGCGCCGACCTGGCCCTCCTGCTGCTCGATGCGGAAGAGGGCATTGCCGAGCAGGACCAGAAACTGGCCGGATATATCGATGAGGCCGGCAGGGGGCTCATCTTCGCCGTGAACAAATGGGATCTCATCGGGGAGCGCCGGGAGGCCCGGCGGGAATGGCTCGAGAAGATTTCCCGCGCCTTTTCCTTTGCACCCTACGCTCCCGTCACCTTCATCTCCGCCCTTACCGGCAGCCGGGTGCAGCAGCTCTTCCCCCTCTTTGACGGGGTCCGGCAGGAGCTGTACAGGCGGGTGCCCACATCGCTGCTCAATGAGCTGGTCAGCGATGCCCAGGCCGTCAACCCGCCACCCTCGCACAAGGGGAAGCGTCTCAAGATCTACTACGCGGCCCAGGTGGCGGTGAAGCCGCCCACCTTTACATTCTTTGTAAACAATCCCCAATTCATGCATTTTTCTTACCGGCGCTACCTTGAAAACAGGCTCCGCGAAGCCTTTGACTTCAGCGGTGTTCCCCTGCGCCTCAAGATCAGACCGCGCCGGGAAAAGGAGGACTGATCAGTATGTGTTACCCGGCAGTGGGGGCCGCCTATCTCCTCGGCTCCGTACCCTTTGGCTTCATACTCGGAAAACTCTTCAAGGTCTCCGATATCCGCCGCCACGGCAGCGGAAACATCGGTGCCACCAATGTGCTCCGCCTGCTCGGCTGGCGCGCCGCGCTGCCCGTGCTGCTGCTCGACGCCGGCAAGGGGACGGCCGCCGTCCTGGCGGCGCGGGCCCTGGGCTGCGACCCTGTCTTTGTCCTTGCCGCCGCCCTGGCCGTTCTCGTTGGCCACTGTTTTCCCATCTTCTTAAAATTCAGGGGGGGCAAGGGCGCCGCCACCGGCATTGGCCTGCTCATACCCCTGTCCGGTTATGTCTGCGCCTCCGCCGTCCTGCTCGCTGTCATCGTCATCGCCCTGACCCGCTATGTTTCCCTGGGTTCCATTCTGGGGGCCCTTTCGGTCCCCCTGCTGTTCTATCTTTATGGATTCGAGCCGCTGTACATCATATTCGGAGCGGTCATGGCGCTGCTGGTAATTGCCAGGCACGGCGAAAACATAAAAAGACTTCTTTCCGGGAGCGAGTCCAAATTCGGCCAAAAATCCGCCCCCGCCGGCGGGGAGGAGCGATGATGGAAGCCGCTGTAATCGGTGCGGGCGGTTGGGGGACGGCTCTGGCCGTTCTTCTGGCAAGCAAGGGTTTTCAGGTCAGCATCTGGATGCGCAGCCAGGATGTGTACAAGAATATCATCCTGAAGCGGGTAAACGAGGACTACCTGCCCGGTGTTAAACTGCGGGAGACAATCCGGCCCGTGCTGGATCTGGAGGAGGCACTGCGCGGCAAAAAGTTGGTCGTCTTTGCCGTCCCCTCGCAGGGGCTGCGCACCGTTGCCGCTGCCGCAGCACCCTGCCTGTCGCCGGACGCTGCGATAGTGAATGCGGCAAAGGGCCTGGAAGATCCGGGCAAGAAACGCCTTTCGCAGATTTTGCAGGAAGAGCTCCCGGAAGAGCTGCACCGGGGAATTGCCGTCATCTCCGGCCCCAACCATGCCGAGGAGGTTTCACGGGGCCTGCCCTCGGCCACTGTGGCCGCCTCCAGAAATCACGAGACAGCGCGCCGGGTTCAGGAGGCGCTGATGACTCCTTACTTCCGGGTCTATACCAATGAGGATTTGCCCGGTGTGGAGCTGGGAGGGGCCCTGAAAAATATCATCGCCCTGGGCGCGGGGATGGTGGACGGGCTGAAGCTGGGCGACAATGCCAAGGCGGCGCTGGTAACGCGCGGCCTGGCAGAGATGACGCGCCTGGGAAGAGCCCTGGGCGCCCGCGCCGGCACCTTTGCCGGACTGGCCGGACTGGGCGACCTCTATGTCACCTGCAGCAGCCTGCACAGCCGCAATCGTGCCGTGGGTTGCAAGCTGGGGCAGGGGATGCGCTGGGGCGAGATCGCCGCCGGGATGCGCACCGTTGCCGAGGGCGTCAACACCACCCGCGCCGCTGCGGAACTCGCCCGGGAACTGGGCATCGAGATGCCCATCACGACGGAAATATACCGCGTCCTCTTTGAGGGCGAACTGCCTCAAAAAGCGGTTGAAAGGCTCATGCAGCGCGCCAGAAAGGCCGAGAGCGAGCCACCGGACTGTTCTTGAGTCAAGTGAGTCAAGGGGACGGAGGATTTGACTCACCGCTGTCCCGAGCGCCCGCATCAAAGACAGGGCACCCGCAAGGTTTGCCCCCACATAGATCCTGAAACCGGGAACGTCACCGGCGGGGGCAGACCCTGTGTCCACCCGGGCAACCACAAGAGCTGCCGCTGCATCAAACAGCTTCCAAACTTTCTGCTCCACCCTTTTTTATCTTCCAGGTAATAATGCCCCCGGTAAAACATATATATATTGTTAGATTGCTGTACTCTTCCCAAAGGGAGAAGGGCAGTTAACATTGCAAAGCAAAGGAGGGATGAACAGTGGAATTTGACCTTTTTAGCGATCTGGTAGAGCGTACCGGAGGCGATATCTACCTGGGCATCGTCGGACCGGTCCGGACGGGCAAGTCAACCTTTATTCGCAAATTCATGGAGCTATTTGTCATACCGAAGATAGAAGATCCGCTGGAGCTGGAGCGGGCCCGCGATGAACTGCCCCAGGGAAGCGCCGGCAAGACCATCATGACCACCGAACCGAAATTCGTGCCCGACGAAGCTGTAGAGATTACCGTGAACGATACTATCAACCTGCGCGTCCGGCTTGTCGACTGTGTGGGCTATACCGTTGAAGGGGCCTCGGGCTACGAGGACGAAGAGGGTCCGCGCATGGTCTCGACCCCCTGGTTTGACTACGATATTCCCTTTGAGGAAGCTGCCGAACTTGGCACACGGAAGGTGATTGCCGATCATTCAACCATCGGCATAGTGGTAACAACCGACGGCTCCATCGCTGAAATTCCGCGGGAAAACTATGTAGAGGCCGAAGAGAGGGTTATCGAGGAGCTTAAAGCGCTGGGCAAACCCTTTGTCATTCTGCTCAATGCCGTCGAACCCTACAGCGCGGAGTCGGCAGCTCTTCAGGAGGAGCTCACCCTTAAATATGATGTGCCTGTCGTTGTCCTGAACTGCCTCGAGCTCAGCCAGGCAGACCTGGATCAGGTGCTGGAAGAGGCTCTGTACGAATTTCCCGTTCACGACGTGGTGGTCAGCGTGCCCCCCTGGGTGGAGGTGCTGGAGCAGACTCACTGGCTAAAAGAAAAATTCGATGACTGCATCAATGAAAACCTGGCCGTCGTAAACAGGGTGCGCGATGTCCACGGAATGCTGGAAAAATTCCAGGAATACGACTTTGTAGAGAGCGCCGTCCTGCGTCAGATCAACCTGGGAACGGGAGAAGCCGACATCCTGCTGGAAACCCTGCCCGGCATGTTCGAGCAGGTCCTGGCCGAATACTGCGGCGAAGAGATTGCGGGCGATGCCGACATCATGCGCATCGTCAAGGACTACTCCATGGCCAAGCGGGAATACGACAAGCTGGCAGAGGCGCTGTACCAGGTTTCGGAGACGGGCTACGGCATTGTCCCCCCGGCCCTGGAAGAGATGGTCCTCGATGAGCCGGAAATTATCCGTCAGGGTGGTCGCTTCGGGGTCAGGCTGCGGGCCAGCGCCCCCTCGCTGCATATTGTCAGAGTGGATGTCAACTCGGAGATCTCCCCGGTAGTGGGCTCGGAGAGGCAGAGCGAGGAGCTGGTCAGCTATCTTCTGGAAGAATTTGAAGAGAGCCCTGAGAAACTCTGGGAATCGCAGATCTTCGGCAAATCCCTCCATGAACTGGTTCAGGACGGCATTACCGGCAAGCTGGGGAACATGCCGCCGAATGCGCAGGAGAAGCTTCAGGAGACCCTGGAAAAGATCATTAACGAGGGCAGCGGCGGTCTCATTGCCATCATTCTCTAGATAGCCAGGCCTGGAGATAGAACATCTTGATTCATACCCCTTTTGAAAAGGGGTATTTTCTTTCCCGGCAGGAAAAACTGCCGGACTCAGCGAAAACTAGGGCAAAGGAGAGCGAGAGGGAGGGGAAGGGATGATCACCGGTGAACTTCTCGAGCTGATGTTCGAGGCGGCCAGCATCCAGCGTTGGAATGATCACAACCGGCCCGAGCACTTTAGCGAACTGGATAAGCAGGCTCACAAGATGATCTACGCTTACGTGCTTGGACGCTTCGAGGAGACCGACCGCGGCGCCGCGGTGGACTGGTGCGCCCTCATCGAGGGTTTTCTCTTCGAGTACCTGCACCGCATCGTGCTGACCGATATCAAGCCGCCGGTCTTTCACCGGCTCATGGCCGAGAAGGGAGCGCAGCTCAATGAATGGGTTCTCGAAAAATTGCGCCACCGGCTGGCCTCCCTGGAGGGCGGTTTTTTGGGAAGGATGGAGCACCGCCTGCTGAAAAATGAGGAAAATACATTGGAGCGGAAGCTGCTCCGGGCCGCTCACTACCTGGCCACGGAGTGGGAATTCAAGCTCATTTATCATCTCAATGCGGGCATCTTCGGCCTTGAAGAGACGAAGCGGGACATCGAGAACCAGCTTGAGGAGCACTATGACCTTGTCGGGGTGCAGAAGCTGAACCTGAACAAGAAAACCGGCCACTTCCTGGACATGGTCGGCCAGCTTCGCTTCCAGCAGAGATGGGCCCAGACGCCTCGCCTGCCGAAGACCTCCGTGCTGGGGCACATGCTTATTGTGGCGGCTTTGTCGTACTTCTGCTCTCTGGAGATCGGGGCGGTGGAACAGCGGAAGAAGTACAATTTTCTGGGCGGACTTTTTCACGACTTGCCCGAGGTGCTGACCCGCGATATCATATCGCCGGTAAAGCGTTCCGTGGAAGGCCTTGAAGAACTGGTCAAGGATATTGAACAGCGCCAGATGGAGGAGCGGATCTACCCCTTGCTGCCGGCCGCCTGGCACCGCGAAATCAAATACTTCACCGAGGACGAATTCACCGGCAAGATCATCAGGGAGGGGCGGGTTCATCATGTCTCCTCCGACGAGATCAGCGAACACTACAATGAAGACCGCTATGCCCCGCTGGACGGAGAGATTATCAGGGCTTGCGATCAACTGGCCGCCTGCATGGAGACATATCTTTCCATTTCGTACGGCATCAGGTCGCCCCACCTGGAGGAGGCCAACCGCGAGCTCCAGGAGCTGTACCGGGATCGCATGGTGGCCGGAATTGATTTTGGCCGCCTCTTCGCCTTTTTCAGCATCTAACCCCAGGCGCAGGCGGGGGTCAGGTCTTGAAATATTACTTTGTGTTGCTTTAAACGCTGTTGATAATATTCCCAATGGTCCCCGGAGCGGCACTGTGACGGGAGGGCGGGGTGATGATCAGGGAGGCTCAGCCTGCCGACGGCAAAAAACTGGCCAGGATTCAGGTGGATACCTGGAAAAGTACATACTGCGGCTTGCTGCCGCCGGAGATCATTGATCGCCTGTCATACCGGCAAAGCGAGAACAAGTGGGAGCAGGTGTTCAGAGAAAGGGATAAGTCCAGTCAGAGTTATGCATTTGTTGCTGCGGAGAAGGATGGGCCCGTTGGATACGTGGTGGGCGGTCCGACCAGGGACGCCGGCATGGATTATGGGGGCGAGATCTATGCGATCTATGTTTTGGAATCCTTCCAGGGAAGAGGGCTGGGTGCCTTGCTGCTCAAGACCGCCGTGCAAAGAATGATCGAAACAGAGCTTGATTCCATGGTCATCTGGGTTCTGAAAGGCAACGAGGGGGCTGCCGGATTCTATGAGCGGCATGATGGAAAAAGGATTGCCGAAAGGATCATCGGCCTGGCCGGTTTTGAATGCAGGGTAATAGCTTATGGATGGTCCGACCTCAAGAGTTCATTTGCAGGGTGTATATAATTATTGCCGGTTAATATTTCTTCGAAATAATTTCTTCGTGCCTGTCCAGTCTTTCTTCATGAAGTTTATACCCGTTCAGCAGGGCGCCGAGCTTTTGGCCATGTTCGTTTTCGATTCTAACAACGGTTTCCTTGGTGAACTGCAGATCAGCTTTAACTTCGGCCATGTCACGCGTCAGCCCATCCACCTTCGTTGTCAGCCCATCGACCTTGGTTGTCAGCCCATCAACCCTGGTTGTGAGCCCATCCACCCTGGTTGTCAGCCCATCAACCTTGGTTGTGAGCCCATCAACCCTGGTTGTGAGCCCATCCACCCTGGTTGTCAGCCCATCAACCTTGGTTGTGAGCCCATCCACCCTGGTTGTGAGCCCATCCTGTTATAGAGCACTTTATTTATATTTAATTTATCGGTTTTACGGTCAGATTAATTTATTTAATTTTTTATTTCTGGATAAAATAACGTGAATCCTTTTTGGCATGTTATTTTAAATTAGGGGGG
>JAPXLS010000120.1:0-6970 GCA_033809435.1 Bacillota bacterium | reverse complement strand
AGGTCAGCAGCATCTGGATCTGGATCACATCATTGGTGGAGCGGGTAATGAGGGAGGCGGTGGAAAAACGATCATGTTCCCCCTGTGAGAAGCTGCCGATCTTCTGGAAGATATCGTAGCGCAGATTTCTGGCCACGGCGGCGGCGATGCGGGAGGCGATGAGGCCGACCAGGACAGTGGCCAGCCCTCCGCCCAGGGCGATGAGAAGCATGAACAGGCCCACCCTGGTGATATAGCCCCTTTGATATGCGGCCAGGTTCATGCCCAGCTCCCGGTAGAAAACACCCGTCAGCATGGTGCCGCTCTGCATCAGAAGTGAGTGATCCATGGACAGCGCCTGCTGCCGGGCGGTATCGAAAACCTGCCGGGGCAGCTGCTCCAGCACCGGCTGCATCCCGTAAAGCAGGGTTATATCGGCGCTCTGCATATCCATGGATTCCATATCCCCGCCATTTCCATCTTCCCCGGCAAGCGATTTCAGCACATTGATCATGGTCCAGGCAGCTGTCCCGAATGTCAGATCCAGCCCGGACCCGGAGTCATCGTCAATGCCGCTCTCCAGGACATAGATCTCCCTTGATGCGGCGGCAGGATAGATATCTTCGTAGGGCCTCCCATCCCCGCTTCTGTCGGCCCCTGATTTTGGGGTGTAGGCGGCTTCCACCAGGGCCCTTTCCTGATCTGTCATGAAGGTGGTGATAAAAGCGTAGCCTTCCCCTGTAATGGCGTCGGGTGCACCCTTCTCGATGCCCTGCTGCTGAATGCCGACGTTCACGATCCTGGACATGTAGTTCGGCAGGTTCAGATCACAGACAGCCTGCACAAATAAAAGTAAAAGCACTGCGGCCATTCCAAGTACAAATGGCTTAACATACCGGGCAAGCCTAGTCATCCTGCATCACCCCTTTGGCCGCCAGGGTCTCGGATTTCAATTCATCGGAAATGTCCGCAAAGCGATTGAGCAGGCTGATCAGCAGGGCGGTATTCTCCTCACCGAAGCGAAGAATGGTTTCAGCGATCACCTGATCAGCATGTTCTTTCATCGCCTTCAGGATGCTTTCGCCCCTGGGCGTAAGGGTGATGATCAACCTGCGGCGATCCCGTTCATCGATCTCCCTGCAGATATAGCCCTTGTCCTCCAGGGAATTGAGCATCTGCGAGACAGCCGGCCTGGTCACGTGCAGTCCGTTCTGGATATCGGCCGCGTACACATTGTCGTCCGAATCGAGTGCATTTTCAGCGATCCGCCGCATTACAAACAGCTCTCCCATGCGGAGATTGCTTCCCGGCGGAAACTGAAAGCCCACCTTTTTAAAGCGAAAAATTGAGCGTACCAGACTGTCCTTCAATTTTCTGTTCATTTTCCAGCTCCCCGCACAGTACCAGACATCCCAGGGATTGCCCCTGTTGGAAGGGGTCCGGCCCTTTTCGGTAAACAGTTAACATTTTAGCTTTTAACCAATATCCTGTCAAGAACCTGCGATCACTCACGTATAATCTTACCGAAGGGGATCGGCTCACTCACGACGAAATCTTACCGGGGGTTGTTGTTTGACAGAGCACTTTTTATCATGTTACCATTATTTTGCGTGTTTGATATTTAGCAATATTCCAAGGCTGCTTGAAAAAAAGAAATCTCTGGAGAAGGGTGAGGAGATGACCGTCGAGGCTGAAACGAAACTCTATGATTTTCTTAAAGCTAATGGGATCGTCTTTGTGCGCCATGAACACCCACCGGTTTACACGGTAGAAGAAGCGGCGCAGTACTGGAAGGATATCGAAGGCACGCACTGCAAGAATCTTTTCCTGAGAAATAATAAAGGGAGCCGCCACTACCTGGTTGTGATGGAGCAATCAAAAAAAGTTAATCTAAAGGAGCTGGCGGATAAAACGGGCGCGGGCAGGCTCAGCTTTGCTTCTCCCGAAAGGCTGAAACGGTTCCTGGGCCTTGAAACGGGTGCTGTATCACCCTTTGGGCTGATCAATGATCGGAATAAAGAAGTGATTGTAGTTCTGGATAAGAGCCTGAAAAGAGGGGGAAAGATCAACTTTCACCCCAATATCAATACTGCAACGGTTACACTATCCTATGCCGATTTCACGGTATTTCTTGAAAAATGCGGAAATGAGCTGCTCTATTTCTGATATTGGAGGCACCGCCAGGATCGCTTAAATGGCAGATCCTGCCGGAGTTGGATTACCAAAGGGTGTTCGGACTTGCCGGAGCACTACCGCATCAATAAAAAAACGGAGGGGAACCTGGCGGTGAAAGAGCTGAAACAAATTGGACCATTCCTGCAGCAGGTCACTGCAGCTTTTGCCTCGGTGGTTGACATCGAGCTGGGTGTTATTGATAAGAACCTGGAGGTAATTGCGGGAACAGGATATTTTGAAAAGCAGGTCGGGTTTGTGTACGAAGAGGGCTGCATGACCAACAAAATGATCGCTTCCCCCCGTGAAGAGTGCATCTTTGTCAGCGATACCGAAAACAGCTGTCTATGCCTGGAGTGCGGCAACTTTGAAAACTGCGAAGTGCTTGCCTTTATTATGTGTCCCATTACCTATCTCGGCAATAGAATAGGCTCCTTTTCTCTGCTGGCATTGAATGCCAGGCAGAGACAGAAATTGATCGATGAATATGATAAAATGTTGGAATTTTTGCATAACCTATGCAATTTTATTGCTATCACCCTCAACCAGAGGACGATGGAGGAGAAAGTGGGCCGGCTGGCCGGCCAATTCAAGGCGCTGGTCAATTCACTGCATGAAGGGATCATTGCCATCGATGCAGAGGGGATGATTCTCAATGTTAACCAGTCGGCAAAGAATATTCTTGGCCTGGAGAGAGATATGCGCAGCCGGCATGTCAAAGCGCTGTTCCAGGACTTTGATCCAAAGGTGCTAATCGATGAGAATAGCAACAAAAACTGCTATTACGAGCGCAAGCTGCGGTATGTAAATGGAAGTGGTCAGACGCTGCTGCTTCTCGGCAACATTACGCTGATGCACGAGGGGGATAGAATTACCGGCGCGGTTGTATCTTTTCGAAAGAAGGAAGATCTGACGATAATAGCAAAAAAGATCATCGGTGAAGAAAAAAATGATACCTTTGAGGCGATCAAGGGGACCAGCGATGAACTTACAGGGATAAAGAAAAGAATGAAACGGGTGGCCAATACTGATTCAACCATCATGATCCGTGGTGAAACAGGTACTGGGAAGAGTATGTTCGCCCGGGCCATTCATGAGCAAAGTCACCGCAGGAATAAACCCTTTATAACGATCAACTGCGCGGCCATACCGGCGACTCTGATTGAATCGGAGTTGTTCGGGTACGAGGAGGGGGCTTTCACCGGAGCCAGGAAGGGCGGTAAACCGGGCAAGTTTGAACTGGCTCATGAGGGCACCCTGTTTCTCGATGAAATAGGCGATATGCCGCTGGATTCGCAAACCAAGCTATTGCAGGTGCTTGAAACGAAAAGGATTGAAAGGGTTGGCGGAGTCAATCCCCGGGGGATCGATGTGCGCATAATCGCAGCGACCAACCAGGAGCTTGAAAAGCTTATTGAAGAAGGTTCTTTTCGCAAAGACCTTTATTACCGGATCAATGTAATTCCCTTCACCATACCCCCTTTGCGGGAGAGGAAAGAGGATATTTCACTGTTAATGAATTACTTTCTTGATCTTTACACAGTGCAGCTGAACAAGCCTGTCAGGCGCTTTGGTGAGCGAACCCGGGAAATCTTGATCGGTTACCCCTGGCCCGGGAACACCAGGGAACTGGCCAATGCCGTTGAGTATGCCGTCAATATCGAGACGGGTGCAGAGATCACTCCCGGAAGCCTGCCGGTGAAAATACTGAACCATCGGGAAAATGAAGAAACCCATCAATCCTTATCCCTGGCCTATCTTGAGAAAAAAGCAATTGCAAGGGCACTTCACAGATACGGGGAGACCACTCAGGGGAAGGAGATGGCCGCAAAGATGTTGGGAATCAGCCGGGCCACCCTTTATCGAAAGCTCAAGCAGTATGGGATGAATGGTTCTCAAAATGATAAATTCGTCTCATAATGACAAAACCCTTCCACGCTCCTTTTTCTGCAAGCTGCAAAGGCCGGGTGCTCAATATATGTCCCGGGAAAAATCTCAAATTAAGAATTGATGCCCATTATCCGGCAGCAGGCAAGCCGGGCGGATCGAAAAAATGGCTTCACTGTTTGCGGATGTATTGTCACCAATGATTATCTCTTTTGTGAGATAGTTCCATCATTATTTGCCATTGATCAGCGGTTTAAACTTTATGAAAGGGCTGAAAAGGGGATAACTTCAGATATGCCCTGACCGGCCAGGAATGCTTTTGTTTGCTTCAAATAACTCCTTTTTTCTGATTAATCCAAATAAAAAATGGGAGAGCACCCAACGGACCGGCCCGCGTCGACCGCCTTGTTCCAGCCCTGTTTAATTTGTGGCATGAGAATTGCGTGATAATTTATTGTATTACAGCGAGGCCCTTAATCTACCTGTTGCCGTTGGATCAAATTGAAAATGCAGCAATCATGGCCATCACACTTCTAACCGGCGGCAGCCCAAAGCAGTAAGGGATTGGTCTTAATCCCTGGCAGTCCAATTAAGTTAAAAAATCTAAACGAGGAGGAACTGTATTGGACAAGAGCAAGGAACAATCTGCGAAGAAAACTTTCTGGGTTTCCCTGGTCATCTGCCTGGCCTTTTTGGCAGCCGGTATTGCGGCGCCGGGCAAGTTCGGCGAATATACCAACAAAGTATTCAGCTTCATGACCAACAATCTGGGTTGGTCCTTTATCCTGGGGGCAAGTGCTTTTATAATAGTGATCATCTTTGTGATGGTTAGTCCCTACGGCAAAATAAAACTGGGCAAGGATGACGATGAGCCGGAATACTCCAACTTTGTCTGGTTCGCCATGCTTTTCAGTTGTGGTATGGGTATTGGCCTTCTTTTCTGGGGCGTTTCGGAGCCCATCAATCACTACATGTGGCCGCCCTTTGGCGAAGCGGGCACTGCAGGCGCGGCCCACCTGGCCATGCGCGCTTCATTCTTCCATTGGGGGCTGCATCCCTGGGCTATCTATGCCGTTGTCGGCGCCGCTCTGGCCTACTTTGCATACCGCAAAGGACTGCCCATGATGCTCAGCTCCACCCTGGAGCCGGTGCTGGGGCAGGAGGGGATCTACCGCGGCTGGGGTATCGTGGTCAATGTGATTGCCGTATTTGCCACCCTTTTCGGCATGGCCACTTCCCTGGGCCTGGGGGCGATGCAGGTCGGTTCGGGTCTGGAATCGCTCTTCGGCATCCCCAGCACCACCTGGCTGTGGGTGACGCTTACAGTTGTCTTTACCGCCGGGGCGGTAGCCTCGACCATGAGTGGTATCGACAGGGGCATCAAGAACCTGAGCACGCTCAATGTCTACATTGCCACGCTGTTAATGGTTCTGATCTTTGTCATCGGGCCCACCGTCTTTATCTTAAATCTGCTTGGGCATGCCACCGGAGATTATCTGCAGAATATCATCTCCATGTCCTTCCGGCTCGACCCCATGATCGAGGGGACCGAGGGCTGGATCACCGGATGGACTGTTTTCTACTGGGCCTGGTGGATTGCCTGGGCGCCCTTTGTGGGCACCTTCATTGCCCGTATCTCCAAGGGGCGGACACTGCGGCAGTTCATCACCGGTGTTCTCTTCATCCCGACGGGCGTCAGCATGGTCTGGTTCAGTATATTCGGCGGATCTGCTCTGTACATCGAACATTTCGGCTCGGGGGGCATCGCCGAGGCTGTATCTGTGGACTCTGCGGCCGGATTCTTTGCCATGCTGCAAAATTTTCCGCTGCCGCAGCTGTTGATTCCGGTGGCCATGCTCTCCGTAGCCATATTCTTTGTCACCTCGTCTGACTCGGCTTCCTATGTCAATGCCATGCTCACCTCAAACGGCAACCCCAACCCTCCCCAGTACCTACGCTTTACCTGGGGGGTGCTGGAGGGAGCCATCGCCGCACTTCTGCTCATAACCGGTGCGGGAAGCGGGCTCAGTTCGCTGCAGACAGCTTCGGTGGTGGGTGGTTTTCCCTTTATGCTGGTTATGTTGCTGATGATCTACTGTCTCTTCAAGTCTTTCAAGAAGGACGCAGAGGCTCTGGGCCTGGAGAAGAGTGTGTTGATCGGTAAAGGGGAGAGCGTTAAGGCATAAAACTGTTCCAAAAATCAGGTGGATTAAGGGCATGGAGGAGGAAAGCATCCATGTGTCGGACCATACGCTTCAGCACTGCAAACAACTTTTATCTGCTTTCCTCCTTTTATATTTAGTTACAACCAAATAAGTTACAGGAGGAACAATTATGGCTGAATTGGAGAGAATCAGCAGCGGCGTCATCGCAGGCGATGATGCCGGGGTGGCGGAGTTGACCAGGCAGGCCATTGATGGGGGGGTGGCGCCTGTGGAGATTATCAACAGCGGCCTGATCAAGGGGATGAATGTGGTGGGGCAGCGTTTCAAGGCCGGCGAGATGTACGTTCCGGAGGTCATGGTTGCCGCCAGAGCCATGAAAGCCGGGATGGAGCTGGTCAGGCCCCTCATCGTGGAGGGCGATATCCCCTCGGCGGGCAAGGTGATCATCGGCACCGTGGCCGGCGATCTGCACGATATCGGCAAGAACCTGGTGGGGATGATGATGGAAAGCGGCGGCATGACCGTGGTCAACATGGGAGTGGATATTGCGGCGGACAAGTTTGCCGCAGCGGTGCGGGAGCATAAGCCCGATGTCCTGGCCATGAGCGCGCTTTTGACCACCACCATGCTGGCGATGAAAGATACCATTGAGCTGCTGAAAGAAGAGGGCCTGCGGGATTCGGTGAAGGTAATCGTGGGCGGCGCCCCGGTGACGGCTGACTTTGCCAGGGAGATCGGGGCAGATGGTTGGGCGCCCGATGCGGCAT
>JAPXLS010000119.1:0-7000 GCA_033809435.1 Bacillota bacterium | reverse complement strand
ATTTTTCACCCCGGAAGAAATTATAGTTCTTATTTCGACACATTTTCCATTACTCCTTCATACTAAGGTAAAATTTGCACATGTTACCATAATACATATATATCGAAACACATATAATACAATTATTCTACATAAAAACTAAATATTGAAACATAATATTCGATTGCATGGGATAAACAGATAATAACAAGGGAATCATTGTATGTCGAAGAGTTGGATGGAATGGCAAAACCAGGTTTTGTTCAGGTTAAACCACACGCTGCTTTGGCAATTGTAAAAAGGATCTCTATGCTCCGCCTCCAAAAGAGCCCCTAATATACAGATAACGCCTACGAATTTGATGTATAAGGAGGGGACGGCGGTTCCCCTCCTTAAACTATCTGCAGGCGATTATCAAGGCATTTCCACGGTGCAGGCGATGCCCTGGCCGCCTCCGATGCAGAGGGTGGCCAGACCGCGGCGGGCGCTCCGCTTCTTCATTTCATAAAGCAGGGTTACAAAAATACGGGCACCACTGGCGCCAATGGGATGGCCCAGGGCAATAGCCCCTCCGTTTACGTTGACTATATCAGGATCAAATTCGAGTTCTCTGAGAACATAGAGCGCCTGCGTGGCAAAAGCTTCATTGGCTTCTACAAGGTCGAGATCGTTGACAGTCCACCCGGCCTTCTGCAATGCCTTACGGCTCGCCGGTACAGGTCCGGTGCCCATGATCGCTGGATCAACACCTGCAGAAGCATAGCTGCGAATAAAGGCCATCGGTTCAAGGCCCTTTTCTTCAGCTTTCTCCAGGCTCATCACCACTACTGCAGCGGCACTGTCATTTATCCCTGAAGCATTTCCCGCAGTAACTGTACCGTCTTTCTTGAAAGCGGGACGCAGACCAGCCAGGGCTTCAAGAGAAGTCTTGCGCGGGTGTTCATCTACTTCAAATATTTTCGGATCGCCTTTCCTCTGTGGGACAGCCACGGGGACTATTTCATCCTTGAAGCGTCCGCTTTCAATGGCAGCTTGAGCTTTCTCCTGGCTTCCCAAGGAAAATTCATCTTGCATTTCCCGGGTAAAACCGAACCTTTCGGCAATATTTTCGGCGGTAATACCCATGTGGTAGTTTCCGAAGGCACACCATAGGCCATCCTTGATCATCATATCGACTGTCCTGGCGTCGCCCATGCGCAATCCCCAGCGCGCCCCCTGCAGGGCATAGGCTGTTGCGCTCATGTTCTCGGTTCCACCCGCTACAATAATGTCGGCTTCGCCAGCGCGGATTGCAGTAGCTGCTGCTGCAATAGTTTTCAGACCCGAGCCGCAGACCTTGTTCACAGTGGTTGAGGGGATCTCTGCCGGAATACCGGCTTTTATTGCCGCCTGCCTGGCCACACTCTGCCCCAAACCACCCTGTAGAACACACCCCATCAATACCTCTTCCACCTCTTCAGGGGCAAGATGGGCTCTTTCCAAAGCTGCCTTGATGGCGATACTGCCCAGATCTACAGCCGGGACATCTCGCAGAGAACCGCCAAATGTACCCACTGCCGTCCTCACAGCGCTGACAACGGCTACCTCCTTCACTCTCTCAGCCTCCCTTGTTTTTCTATGACACATAAACGCCCGGTTTATTAACAGCGGTATAAATCATCAGAAGCTTATTTCGATAAGGTTTGTTGTCTTTCCTCTTTTTTAAGGGTACGATCTACAACAGCAACAGGATAGAATGCTTACTGCTCCTCGAGAAAGAACTCAACGCTCCACAACAAAATGCGTCTAATAGCGTTAATTATCTAATTGGTTTCGAATATTGATTATATGGCGAATATATTGTAAACTATATGAAGATTATCAGAAAGGAGTTGTTTTTATGTCTGAGCTTCGATTTGATGGAAAGGTGGCGGTCATTACAGGCGCCGGTGGAGGGCTGGGTAGAGCCTATGCCCTCCTGCTGGCCGGCCGCGGCGCCAGGGTGGTTGTAAACGATCTTGGCGGTACTTTTGACGGTGAAGGCTCCGACAGTACAGCTGCGCAAAAAGTAGTTGATCAGATCAAGGCGGCAGGAGGAGAAGCCATCGCCAACTACGAAAGCGTCTCCGAATGGGAAAGCGCCCAAAGGATCATTCAGACAGCCGTCGACAATTACGGCAGAATCGATATTCTGATTAACAATGCAGGTATTCTCCGGGATAAGAGTTTGCTCAAGATGGAGATCGCCGATTATCTGAAAGTTATGGAGGTCCACCTGAACGGAACATATTTCTGTACGAAAGCAGCCTTTGGACATATGCGCGAAAGGGGTTACGGCAGAATCGTTTCCACAGCTTCAGCGGCTGGTGTCTACGGCAACTTTGGACAGACAAACTATGGCGCCGCAAAGATGGGTATCGTGGGCTTGATGAATTGCGTTTGCCAGGAAGGTGCTCGCTACGGGGTACTGGCAAATACAATCGTGCCCACTGCCGGGACCCGTTTGACGGCAACGGTGATGCCACAGGACATCGTGGATAGGGTCAAACCGGAATTTGTCGCCCCCATGGTAGTCTACATGTGCTCCGAAGAATTTAAAGAAAGCGGCAAGATCTTTACCGCCGGTGGCGGTTATTTCAGCCGGGCAGCGGTAATCGAGGGACCCGGCGTCTTTTTTGATACATCATCCGGAATCACACCGGATATGGTTGCTGGAAAAATCGAAGAGATCAAATCCCTGGAGGGCGGTCGCGAATACGGCTCTGCAATGGAGCAAACCGGGTACGTTCTTTCCAGGATGACCGTTTAAAAAATTGGAGCAACAAAGGAGGGAGCAATATGCCCATCGATCCGCAAATCGTTGGTAAAGAGTTGGAGCCCCTGGAATATACCTACGACAACCGCGACGTTATCCTTTACGCTCTCGGCATCGGCGCCGGTTCCGAAGAAGATGAGCTGAACTTTGTTTACGAAAGCGATCTCAAGGTCCTGCCTACATTCGGAGTTGTCCCACCTTTCCCGGCGCTGGCCGGCATCATGGATCTGGAAGGTGTGGACATCAACCTGGCCATGCTGCTGCATGGGGAACAGTACCTGGAGCTGTACAGACCCATTCCCGAAGGGGGCAAGTTGACCTCGTACCCCAGAATTAATGCTCTCTATGACAAGGGCAAGGGCGCCCTGGTCGAGATCGAGGTCGTTACCAGAGATGAAAAGGGTGAACCGCTTTTCCTGAACCGGGTCGGCGTATTCATCCGCGGCGAAGGCGGCTTCGGAGGAGAAAAAGGGCCCGATCCCGGCTTTATTCCGCCGCAGCGGGAGCCGGATAAAACCCTTTCACTGCAAACACTGCCGCAGCAGGCGCTGCTGTACCGCCTGTCGGGTGATTTCAATCCCCTTCATGCAGATCCCGCTTTCGCAGCCATGGGAGGCTTTCCCAAACCCATATTGCACGGGCTGTGTACCATGGGCTTTGCCTGCCGGGCCGTACTCCGCGCTTACGGAAACAACGACTCCTCGAGATTTAAAGCGATGAAAGTTCGATTTTCAAGGCATGTCTTTCCCGGTGAAAATATCGTGACGGAGATGTGGCAGGAAAAACCTGATCAGATCATTATTCGCTCCAAAACCGCAGAACGGGGTGAGTACTGCCTGACCAACGCCTCCGTCTGGCTAAATCCATGAACAGGGGGACTGACACATGATCGGTATTATTTCCTGCGCCTCTTATCTCCCTCTTTTCCGCCTCAACCGGATGAGCATCTTCAGCGCCATGGGATGGCTGAATCCAGCTTTGATCATGAATGCGGCGGGAGAAAAAGCGGTGGCCGGCTTTGACGAAGATGCAGTAACCATGGCTGCAGCTGCAGGAAAGCGCTGCCTGCAGGGGTTCAGCCCGAACAAACTCGGTTCGCTTTACTTTGCCACCACCACGGCACCCTACAGAGAACGGCAGTGCGCCAACATCATCGCCGGAGCACTCTGCACTCCCGAAGAAATTCGCAGCGCAGACTTCGAGGGCGCCCTGAAGGCCGGCAGCAGTGCGCTGCTGGCGGCACTGGAATACAGCGCTGCAAATGGCGATAGGCAGGCGTTAACCTGCGCCGCTGACTGCCGTCTCGGCAAGGTGGGCTCTTTGCAGGAGATGGTTTTCGGCGACGGCGCTGCTGCAGTGCTTGTCGGCACTGGAAAGCCCATCGCCCTTTTCAGGGATTCTTATTCGCTTTCCTGTGATTTTGTCGATCAATTACGCGGCGCCGGCACACTTTACAACCGGCAGTGGGAGGACCGCTGGGTGAGAGATATGGGCTACGAACAATTTATACCCGAGGCGGTAACCGCCCTTTGCCGGCGTCACGATCTGAAACCCTCCGATTTTGCCAAAGTCATCTACCCCTGCTACTACGGGGCAGCTCGCAGAAATATCAACAAAAAACTGGGCCTGGATCCGGCGCAGGTGGAAGATGATCTGTTGCAGGAAAGCGGTGATACGGGCACGGCACATCCGCTGCTCATGCTCTGCAAGGCGCTGGAGGAAGCCTCTCCAGGCGACAAGCTGCTTCTCGTCAGCTACGGCAACGGCTGCGATGCGCTGTATTTCGAGGTTACTCCGGAAATTGACAGCTTCAAAAACAGGAAGCCTTTCTCCGACACCCTTGCTCACCGGGCTGAGCTGGATAATTATAACAAATATCTCACCTGGCGGAAAATGGTCCCTGTTGATCTGGGCCTTCGCGGCGAGGAAGAGCAGGTGACGCGCTGGTCCATGGTCTGGCGCAGCCGCAAAGCCATCCTGGGGCTGCAGGGCAGCCGCTGCCTGGCCTGCGGCACACAGCAGTATCCGCCACAGCGGGTTTGTGTCAATCCAGACTGCGGGGCAATGGACGAAATGGAGCCGCTCAACCTTTCTGATAAAGGCGGCAAGATCGTCAGCTATACCTCGGATATGCTCGCTGCATCGATCAATCCTCCGGCCATTTACGGCAATGTCGATTTCAACGGGGGAGGGCGGGGCATGTTTGAATTTACCGACTGCACCCTTGAAGACCTTCAGGTGGGCAAAGCAGTGGAATTCACTTTCAGGATCAAATACTATGACCCCAAACGAGACACGACTTTCTATTTTTGGAAAGCTGTCCCGGCAACAGAGGAGGTGTCCTAGATGGCTTCAGGAATTTGTGATAAAGTAGCCATTTTGGGAATGGGCTGCACCGTTTTTGGCGAACACTGGGCGCTCGACTCGAGCGATCTACTGCTGGATGCTTACCGTGAATGCCTTGCCGACGCCGGAATCGAAGGCAAGGAAATCCAGGCAGCCTGGATCGGCAATCATATTGATGAAGTCAACATCGGCAAGGGCGGCTGTTACCTGGCCTCCACCCTGCACCTGCCTTTCATTCCCGTCACCAGAGTGGAAAACTTCTGCGCATCGGGAACCGAAGCCTTCCGCGGTGCCTGCTATGCCGTAGCTTCCGGGGCTTATGATATTGCACTCGCCGCAGGCGTGGAAAAGCTTAAGGATGTGGGCTACGGCGGACTGCCCGACTCCCCCATCTTCGGCCAGCTCACCCGTTTAATTTCCCCCAATGCCACTGCGCCGGGCCTTTTCGCCCAACTGGCCACGGCCTATGCTGCGAACTATGGTGTGCCCATGGATAAGATCAAAGAGGCAATCACCCATATTTCCTGGAAGAGCCACCAGAACGGCGCAAAAAATCCGCGGGCCCACCTCAGGCGCGCCGTCAGCGAAGAGCAGATCTGCTCTTCGCCCTTTGTCGCCTTTCCTTTGGGGCTTTTTGACTGCTGCGGCGTCAGCGACGGAGCAGCCATGGCCATTGTGACCACGCCCGAAATAGCACGCAAGCTGCATCCAGACCGGGAGGTGGTGCTGGTTAAAGCACTGCAGATTGCCGTCAGCTCCGGCGAAGAGGGCGCCTATCACCGCTGGGATGGGGCTCATCTTATGACTACCCGTGCAGCGGCAAAACGGGCTTACGAGGAAGCCGGCATCAGCAATCCCCGCGAAGAGATAGACTTGATGGAGGTGCATGACTGCTTCTCCATCACCGAGATGGTGACCATGGAGGATCTGGGCATCTCGCCTCCCGGCGGAGCGCCTGATGATGTTTTGAGCGGCTTCTACGATCTGGACGGCGAGCTGCCCTGCCAGAGCGACGGCGGGCTTAAATGCTTCGGCCATCCCATCGGCGCCTCGGGACTGCGCATGATCTTCGAGATCTACAGCCAACTGCTGCAGCGCTGGCCCGAAGATCGCCTGGTCAAGGACGCCCGCCTGGGCCTGACTCACAACCTCGGCGGAGTCCCGCACCAGAACGTCTGCAGCGTGGCCATACTGGGGCTATGAATTAATGAGTCACGGGGACGGTGACTTTGACTCACCAAAGAACCTGTCCAAGGGTCAGGGTCACCATCCCCCATCTCTCTCCATGGTCCCTGGGCGTTTAAGGTTACCACCGATAAACCCGTTAGAAATAATGAGTCAAAGTCACAGTCTGCCGTCCCCTTGACTTGAACAGTCTATTCACCATTTATCCTTTCCGCCAACCTTAAGGCGAAACCGGCTGCCTGCTGTAAATCTTCCTTGTTGGGGCGCCCGTGGCTGATAAACAAAAAACTGCCGGGGCAGGTGAATTCATCCAGCACCTCAATGCCTTTTTCTTGCAACAGCCTGCGGACATGATCCTGTTTCTGCTCTCTTGCGGAAGAGGTCACCAGCACTGCTTTTTTAACACTGGCGGCTTCCAGAGCCCCCACATAATTCAAAAGCGCCGGCAGGCTTTTGCCCCCATAGATACCACCGACAATAAAGAGCAAATCCATGTTTTCCAGCAGGGGACAGGCCGATACGTTTTCGGCTTTGATCCCCAGGACCCTGCCCATAGCTTCTGCAATTTTTTTGGAATGCCTGGTCAGGGTCGCATAAACAATAGCCGTCTTCCCCATTATTGTTTACCCCCCTTCGTAAAATATTTTAACCGTATGATTTATTAATCTGCCTTAGAATTTCGCACCCCGGGCCATG
>JAPXLS010000118.1:0-7040 GCA_033809435.1 Bacillota bacterium | reverse complement strand
TCCTGAAGCAGTTGTATGTACTGATCCAGGTCCTGCTTGCTGCACCCGCGACAGTCCACCGCTCCGTCGCCGGCGGATTGGAAAAAGTCAGTTGCCCCGGGGGGCGCGGGGATAGGCATGGAAATGGTGCCGCTCCATTCATAGAAGGCGGGATCTGCATTATAGGCCGCTGAGGGCAGCGCACCGCTGTATCCCTTGATCTTGTAGATGCTCCACATCTGCACATTGGAAAATAACCGGGCCAGCCAGATATCTCGATCCAGCACATAGAGGCGGTAACTGCTGCCGTTTTCGTTTTCACAGAGCCGGTACTCCCAGCAGTCCCTGTATCTGGATAGATCGGGCTTGTCTAACCCTTCATAAAACAGATCCGTGAATTCCTGCCGATCCAGGGGCCTCTTTTCATCCAGGGAGATGGCCACATACTGCCGCACACCCTCCTCCTTGACGATGGTGAGCATGCTATTAGAGAGATGGTAATACTCCTTCATCTCACCGGAGGGCATGTAAGAACTGAGCGGGCTCATGTAGATCAGCTTATCAAAAATATAATTCCCGCAGAGCGAGGCGGGATCGTCAGGGTCGGAGGGGCCCAACACAGGGCTGCAGGCGCTGGTGGCCAGGGCCAGGCCGGCGGCGCAAACGATCACCGCCGCGGCGGCACTCACCCACCGGGCCGGCTTCTTGAAACGCAGCACATTGCGGATCCGCCCCTTCACCCCCGCTTCACCGAAGGCCAGGGGGCTGAGCAGCCCGCTGTTTCGGGCCGACAGGGCATACAGCGATCTGCTGTAATCCCCGCGGATATCGGATCCCGCTGCTCTGATCACAATTTCATCGGCGGAAAGCTCCATGTCCTGAACGAGCAAGTAATAGGCAAACCAGGCCAGGGGATTGAACCAGTGAACCGCCGTTATCAAAAAGGCAAGGGGCTTGACGAGATGGTCCAGGCGCCTGATATGGGCCTGTTCGTGCTTCAGGATGTAGCCCAGTTCCCCGGCCGAAAGGCCGGAGGGTATGTAGATCCGGGGCCGCACAAAGCCGAGGACGAAGGGAGTTTTAATGCATTCTGTTTCAAATATGTTCTCTTTTATATGGACCGCCCAGCCCACGCCCCGCCTGATGCGCATATAGCTGAACGCCGCATAGATCAGCAGGGCGAAGACCCCGGCCAGCCAGAGATAGGCACCGGCCTCCAGGATCAGCTGCACCGGGTTGACGCTGCTTTCCGGGGCGACAGGCGGCAGAGCGCTCTCCATGAGCTCGTTCACCGTGCTGTTCAGCAGGGGCAGCCCGCTGTGAATGGCTGGAGAGGGAGCATAGACAATATCCTGCGGGATAGCTTGGGGAAAAATGGGATTTATCCTCACCGGCACTTCCAGGACAACTGGACAGATCAGCCGGAAAAAGACGACGGCCCAGAGCGCGTACGAAAAAACCCGGGGCGCCCTTTTAAGCGGCAGGCGGATAAGCATGACCGCCAGGATCACAAAGCTCGCTGTAAAGCTCATATTCAGGACGGCAATGAATAACCCGCTCATCTGCTCGCCTCCTCGATCATGGCCACAATTTCCGCCGCTTCCTCCTTCGACAGCTTCTTGTCGCTTAAAAAGGCGGTGATAAATGAAGGCAGCGACCCGTCAAAGGCCTTATCCAGAAGGGCCTCGCTTTCGTACTTTTGCACTTCTTCCCGCTTCGTCAGAGCCGTGACGACGGCATCCTCATTTTTGACGATACCGCGCCCGGAGAGGCGCTTGAGCATGGAGTAAGTCGTGGACTTTTTCCAGCCCACCTCCCTCAGGCAGAGCCTGACCAGCTCCGTCGAATTGATGGGCTCATGCTCCCACACCAGATTCATAAAGCGATACTCAGCATCAAAGAGTTTCACGTTCTCCACGGATTCACCTCCCAGATGTGGTCTAACCTATTAGACCTAAAGACAGTTTAACGCGCTAGACCTATTCTGTCAAGGAGGGGGAGAGAACCTATCTTTGCCAATCCTGATAGGTAATCGCTGTTAATTTCGCGGTCGGGCATCTCAGGATTGTTAACCGGCTGCGACCGCCTTTGGAAAATACAACAACTGAATCATCGCTATCCCAATAACCGATCACGGTATCCTTTCAGGCGGTTGAAATCATGATCATAAATGCCAGGATGAGCGCTGCAGCCGCTATAATGACGATTTTCATGCCCAGATCCAGTCCAAAACTTTCCGATGTCTGCTGCCCGCATATGGGGCAGTATCGATCATCTTCACTCAAATTTTCACCGCGGTGTGAACAATAGGGCATATCATCGGCCCCCTTTAAAAGAGTTAACCGGGCAGTTGATCCGGATAAACCGGGACCCGCTGCATGCAGATCCGAACGGTAGGCAGGACGCCCCATATTGTGGCAAAGAGAAGATTCGCCATGCCGAACGGCTCATTGATCCGTTGGAATGGCAATAACTGTCCAATCCACCGTAGCACAGCCCGGCGGTGTAAACAGAAAGGACATTTCAAAAAGCGAAATGTCCTTTTGCTTCTTCGCCTAGTTGGGCCCTATTCGAACCGGAGCGTGCCTGCAAAGGCCTCAAAATCCGGCAGCACTGCGTCAAAATCTTCAGCCATGGCACTGCCTGAAAGGATGTAAATATAGCCATCCCGGACCACATAAACCATGAAATACTTGAAGACCATACAGGCCGCTGCCGATAGTATACTCCTGCAGCTATTGCTCCCCGCAGGCCTGTGGGCAACGGCGGGAGGAGGACTGGCTCTCGGCGCCATGCTGAAATCTGCCCTCGCCTATACCCCTGCCATCTGGCTTATGGCCGGGATCACCGTGTTGCTTGTCGAGGTGCTGCCAAAATGGACCTCCCTGATCTGGGCTGTTTTCGGCTATTCATTCCTGATCCTCTATAATCCACAACAATATGTTTGCCGCCCGGCAAATTGATGACCATGTCCGGTCTTAACCGGCCCTCTTCGGCATCAACGGTGACCTGTTCACTGAAATCACAGTAAGGCAGCATGCCCGCTATCTCCACAACCCTTTTCAGCTGGATCTCCCCCCACCGTCCCCGCACGGTAGGTTTGCGCAGGGCCGTGACCAGGCGGCTCGTCTCCTGTTGGAGCTGCCCGCCCGTAGCGGCAAGTTGCTTGATCTGCTCCTCCAGACCGCTGTAAGCCGACTGCCGGGCCTTGTCCAACTCCACAATCTTGCTGTCAACTCTCTCCAGCGATTCCTGAAGAGGTTTGACCAGTTCATTGATGGCCTGCTGGCGCTTCTCGAGATCGCCCCTGGCTCCCTGCTGATAGCTCTCCAGCGTGGCCCTGGCCAGATCCATGAAAGATTGATTGTTGCTCTTTAAAGCCTCGGCGGAAAGGGCCTTGAAAGCATCGGACAGCTTCAGTTGAGCTTCGTTCAGCAGGGCCAGTTTTTCGCTGTTCAACCTGCGCTCTTCAGCAAGGCGGGCCTCCAGCCCGGCCAGCTTTGCCTTGTAATCCAGCTCCTTTTGCTGCAGCTCCCCAACCAGGTTCTCCAGCCCCCGGATACGTGTGTTTTTTTGCTCGGCGGCAGCCCTGCCGGCTATTTCATCTTTAAGCGCTTCGTCCCTTAGCGCCAGATCGCTTTCCAGTTTACCGGCGAAATCACGCAGCTCTTGAAGCTGCCTTTCACCGGCTTCCGCGGCTGCCCGCTGCCGGGCCAGCACAACCTCTATTTCTCTGCGCCCCTTCTCGTACGCCTCCCGCTCGCGGGTGCGCAGAAATAGCCATGCGGTCAGCAAACCAAGCGGCAACCCCATCAGAAAACCGTAGAACATGGAACTCCCTCCCACAAACCCTCGCCATAAATTATGTCAACTTTGCCGCTAATTGATCCCAAAGCGGCTCCTTAATCGCTTAACTGTATAGTCCCATTTTGCAGCACGCGGTCGGGCCACCGAATTTTGATTACCGAAGAAACCTTTTTCTTTAATCGCCTTCTCAGGATCTACTGTTTTCAACCAGTCGACGGCCACAAGATAGTCTGTGATTTCAGGATTATCAGCCTCACGGTTTAAAGATCTCGCAGGCTCGGATACCTGGATAATAGCCCTCTTACCACCTTCATTATCGCGAACACGGAATTTGTCTACAGATACCATTGATGAAGTAACTTTTCCAACTCCGACATAACCAATCCCAGGCACATTTACCCAAATCCGGGATCCCGGTTCGAGTATTTCCAATGTTCTGGAGTACCAGGAACCTCCGCCCGCAACTATGTAGCCCCTGGCGAGCCCGTCTCGGACGACATCCAGGGGATACCCGAACGACACATAGTATTCACCGTTCCATTCGCCGGAGGTTGCATCATTCTGCGATCCATTAGTTATTTCTGCCGGATCCCGAAACCAGGCCCGGCTTATGTACTCGCGATCCCCGTCTTTGAATATCCGGAAGTACACCGCATTGATACGCACGCCATATTCGTCAGCCAAATAACGCACGACACGTTCGGAAGCACTGTCCAAGCTAGCTGATACTACTACCAACTCATGTGCCAGATTCATTTCTTCAGGTAAGGGAATCCTGAACTGGTTTACAAAAGCATCATTAATGGATATATTCTTTTGTTTCACCCACTTTTTCTGATATTCCTCAAAGATCTGGATTATATTATCAACATCAAGACCTACGACCCAGGAACCGTAGTCAAGCAACTGTGCAATAATGTCTCTGGGGGTCCTATCCCTCTTCAGCTCAAGGACAATAAGGTTCGCATCCCGATCCATTGCAAGAAGATCGATGATCCCGCCATGCGATGTTCTTACCTGTCGACCGATGACGAACCAATTTGGTGAGGCGATTTCAATATTTTTGTCTAGAATTTCCTCCAGCCGTTTTTCTAGATCCAGAGCACCAAATTCTACAGGTTTGACGCCCGCATCGATTCTCCAAACTCCGAGTTCCAGCGGCATTTTACCGCTTCCTCCTTTAATCGCTGTATTCAGACCCCCTGCTTCAGAAAGCGTCTGTAGAAGCCTTGTTGCATTTCCTTGTCTGCCCTGTCATATATCTATTTCGCATCGTCTATTAATATTTTTTCAACTCAGCCAGGCCACTGCCAACCTTTCAAACTTTGCAGAATATGACCGCCTATATCCCAAAAATGGTTATTCCGAGTCAGCCATCTGCACCCTGCAAAGCGGTTGCGCAAAGTTCATTCATATAGCAGTCGCCGCATTTCGGGTTCTCGGGCTTGCACCTATTTCGGCCTATGTAGGGGATCAGCCATGCTCTCGTTGCCTGAATTTGCCGATCCATGATGCAGGCCAGGACGAAGGCATGCGGATAATCCTCCAGGGGACGCATATATCACACACGTTGCCTTACCTGCCCAGAGGCCTTCCCGCGCTATTCAGGGAATTGATAAAATCCCTAACGCAGTTTATGAAATCATCCTTTTGATCCAGCAGTTTCTGCACAGGAGATATATCCAGGTCATAATTCTCTTTTTCGGCCACGCCCACCAGTTGAGCAACACAATTTCTATAGCGAAGGGCGATGCTTTTGTCATAGCCGCCGGGGTCATGCAAGCGATCCAGCCATCCAAGATAAAAGGATCCGCCTGTTGTAAAGACTATCATTGTAAAATAGTAGCCACTTTCTCCAGGATCGGGATAGCGTATCGAAACGCTGCGTGCACCCCAAACGGTAATCGCTCCCATCTCCAAAAGCTTTAGTATCAACAATCGAACCTGTTTTGCCCTTTCGGTCGAGGTGTTTTCTGCCAGCTGATCATAGAATATTTCTTCGGTGAGCTTTCTCCTGGTTCTTCCAGCTTCCTCTTCCTTTTTTGTAGGTATGGTCACGCCCACTTCGAAATCACCCGGAACTTTGATATCCACCACTGCCCGCACCAGCTCAACGGACCTGGCAATGGTCCTCGGCTGGACGTACAGGGGAAACTCTTTTTCCGGGTCTGTTCTGTAAAGAGCCAACTCTACCAATGCCAGTGAAAAGTGCAACCCCGGCGACTTCTGCAGATAATCAGCCATTCTTTCAGCGCCTTCCCGGATCCCGTTGCCAACAATAAGCAACAAAAAGTAACCGCGGGCCAGATTACGTGATACGTGATCAATAAAGGATACTTCGTCAAAATCTCCCTCGGCGTTTTTCATGACATCCAAAAGATCCTGTCCCCTGGCTGCCCCGCTGCTGTCCAGCGACCTTCTTGTTGCTGTATTCAGTTCATCGAAAGAGAGCCGGGAAAGCCCCGCAGCGTAATCAATAATCTGGGCAACTGCCGTACGGCGGGCTTCCGGGTTTTCCCAGAGTTTCGTCTCCACCAGGGTCAAGTAGCCCGAGGGTGAGACATAGAGAAGATCCAAAGGTCCCGAACCGGTTTCCACCTCTCTACCTACAAATACAAGAGGGTTAAAAGCCGGTTCAATCTCCTCTACCGGAATCAGTTCAGGATGTTCTGCAAGCAGAATTTGCAGCCTATCTTCGCAAAAGGGGGGCGAGCCAAAGGGTATTTGAATCAGGCGGGTTCCCCGGCTTTTGCTGTCAGCTAATAATATTGGTATTCCCTGCTGACGATCACTCACCGCGATCAACCTCCCTTATGTACATATCACTTTCTGCCAGTGCGCCCTATCATCGGATATTTCTACAACTAACCCTGGTTACCTGCTAACTGGCTGCCCTTGGGTTCAGGATTGAGCCGCCCTTTTCAGGGTCGCCCTGCGCTGACAAAAATAGCGTTCATGGGATAATACGGCATGGAGATGCCGGTATCCATGAAATTTTTTATGGGTAAGTGAACCTTTCAAGATCCCGCGGCGGTTAACAGGTGTGCGGGGTTTTGAAAGAAAGGGAGCAACCATTGGACCTGGTCCGGTGGAGGGCTACAAAGTTACAATCAGCGATGATGGCCTAGTTTTCATCAACGAAAATTAGCAGGCAGCAGGGCCGGCTGCAATAAAAAGATGATACAGCGCCCAACCTGAAAAGCTGGGTGCCCTATTAAAACCTTCCCATTGCGGCCCTGGCCTTCGAACAGTTT
>JAPXLS010000117.1:0-7089 GCA_033809435.1 Bacillota bacterium | reverse complement strand
GCGCAGGTTGCAGCGGTCCGTTACCGAAATCCGTAAATAATCATGCCTGCGCCCGTAAAGATCAGTCAGAGTCATATTATCCCCTTCCCCCGCTCGAGATCTCTGCAAAACTACAGCTTGATGCATTATGGTCTCTAAACCACAGCCCATCAGGTCATCAGTTTGCCGGTGTTGCGCATGCTGTAACCGCCCAGCGCTTCAACTCTTTGCTGAAAAGCGGAATCTGTAATGAGCTCCAAAATAACCTTACCTGCTGCCGAGTGGTAAAATGATGTGCTCATCAGCAAATCATAGCGCTCTTCGCAGAGCGGCACAAAATCAAGCCCGAAGGCGCGGGCGGCGGGCAAGATTCCCAACCCGGCCCGGGCCGATCCGGCAGCCACGGAGGCGGCTACACCGAGGTGCGTATGCTCTTCCCGCTCGTACCCGTAAATGTCGGCGGGTTCCAGCCCCGCCCGGTCCAGCTGATAATCAAAGAGGAGACGGGTGCCGGCGCCTTTTTGACGGTTGACAAAACCAAGTTTTTTTGCGGCAAGGTCGGCAATACCGCCGACATTATCCGGATTACCCGGTGGCACGATCCAGCCCTGCATCCGGTAAGCGAGGTTGACCAGGCAGAGATCGCGGCCGGGCAGCAGCCGTTTGATGTAAGGGCTGTTGTAATCCCCGGTTTCGGGATCAAACAGGTGCACCCCGGCCAGGTGGGCCTGGCCGTTGCCGATGGCGGCAATGCCGCCCATGCTGCCCAGGTGCGCCGAGGAGAGCGTCAGGCCGGTGCCCCGCTCTTTCAGGGCAGTGGCCAGCAGATCGATGATCAGGTCGTGGCTGCCGGCGGCAAGAAGGTTGCCCTGCAGCTCCGCCGCAGGGCGGAAGAGTTCCAGCTCGGCAGTTTCTCCCCGCTCAAAGCCCAGGGATTCAGGCGGTATGACCAGCATTCCGTCCGCCCTGACCAGCGACATGGTTACTCCGGCGCCCCGCTCCAGGGGGTTGGCTACAAAATGATCGTCAACGCAGCCCACGGCCATGCGCACGTACTCCTCAACACCTATCTCTGAAACAACGCGCCGGCCCAGTTTGACGGCAAGTCTCTCCCTGGCCGGCTCGGCCTGTCCCAGTGTGCGGCAGATCAGCGGACGGACAAACCATTCCAGGCTGAGATAGGCGGAGACGGGATAACCCGGCAGCCCCACCGCCGGCTTTCCCGCGATCTGCCCGAGGATGGTCGGCTTGCCGGGACGCGTACCGATACCGTGTACAAAAACCTCACCCAGCGCCTCCATCACGTGCACCGTGTAATCTTCCCGACCGGCGGAGGAGCCGGCAATGATGATGACCAGGTCGCTTTTTGCTGCCGCCTCTGCGGCAGCCTTCTCCAACCTGTCCCGATCGTCGGGAATGATGGGGTAAATTCTCGCTGCAGCGCCCCACTGCTCCAGATAGGCGGCAACAACGGTGCTGTTGAAGTCGGGGATGTCCCCCCTGCATCGTTTTTCCTCGGGTGGAATCAATTCTGTCCCTGTGGGAATGATCGTTACTCCCGGTTTGGCCAGAACTGGAACTTCCATAATTCCCCCTGCCAGGAGCACACCCAGATCGGGCGGGCGAAGCCGGTGAAAGGCCGGCAGCAAAAGTTCGCCGGACACCACATCTTCACCGACGGGGCGGACATGCTGCCAGGGCGTGGCCGGGGCCAGGATCTCGATACCGCCTCCGGCAACGGGTTGGACCTCTTCCACCATGATCACGGCGTCGAAGCCGGGAGGCAGCGGATCACCCGTGTCAACGGGCAGGCATTCCTCAGGGGTTAGCTGAAGCGGATTCTGATCGTTTGCGCTGAAGGTGCGCTCGGCCTGCACAGCGAAACCGTCCATGGCTGCGGCATGGTCCCCAGGCATGGAGAGCCGGGCAAAAAGAGCCTCTGCAGTAACCCGTCCCAGTGATGCGCCCGTCTTGATGTTTTCTACGCGGCGGGCAATCCGGGCGCCCCCGAGAAACTTTTGCCGCGCTTCCTGCCGCGGAATATTGCTCAGGTAAATTTTTTGCATATCCCCACATCCTTTTCTGCCGGCCAGGCGCTGCTGTCCCCGCTATTCCCAGGTAAAAACATCTACCGTTTCGCCCTCGAGGAGGCCTTCCTTTTCCTCGGGGATGATCAAAAAACCGCCGGCTTCGGTGAATGTGCGCAGCATTCCCGAGCGGCCGAACACCGGCACTGCAAGAATCTTGCCGCTATCCTGCTCCAGTTTCACGCGCACATAGTCCGTTCGCCCGCTGCGCGAAGGAAGGTTGCGTGTCAGAATGGCTTGCACCGCCGGGTGATAGCGGCGCGGCTCCCTGCCGGAGAGCCGTTCCATTATGGCCGCCCCGAAAACAGAGAAGATCATCAGGGCCGAAATGGGGTGGCCCGGCAGCCCCAGAACCGGTTTACCGCTGCAATTTGCCAGGAGTGTCGGTTTGCCCGGTTTGACGGAGATGCCCTCGACGAGCAGCCCGGGGTCGCCCAGGGCCTGCATCGTGCGGGCGGTAAAGTCACGCGTTCCCACCGAGCTGCCGCCGGAGAATACCAGAAAGTCGACCTTGCTGAGCAGATCCCTGCTTTTTTCCAGAAAGAGGGGATAGGAATCGGAGAGAATGTCATTTACGAGGACCTGCGCACCGTATTTTACCCCCAGGTAGGCCAGGGAGGGACTGTTGCTGTCGCGGATCTTGCCTTGGGGCAGGATCCCGGTCTTGTAGGGTACAAGCTCATCCCCAGAGGAGAGCAGCCCCATCAGCGGTTTGCGATAAACTTTTACCTCACCTGCGCCCAGGGCCGCGAGAAGTCCGATTTCCGGCGCTCGCAGCAGTGTGCCCGGGCCAAGCGCAGTTTCACCCTTGCACAGGTCTTCTCCCCTGTGGATGACATTTTCACCGGGGGCCGCCTGGCGAAAAACATGCACTTGATTTTCCAGAACCTCCGTGTCTTCAAGCATGATCACTGCATCTGCGCCCTCGGGAAGCATTCCTCCGGTGTGGATCAGAAAGCAGCGGCCTCTTTCCATGGCCGGGGCCGCCCGGCCCATCAGAATTTCACCGGCGTACTCAAAAACGGCGGGCAGTCCTTCCTGGGCGCCGAAACTGTCCCTGGCAATAACAGCATAGCCGTCCACGGTGGAGCGGTCAAAACCGGGCAGATCCTCACCGGCACGAACCGTTCCGGCAAGAACCCGCCCCCCCGCCCGGTCAAGGGTCGCCGTTTCGGCGGCAAGGGGCTGAAAGTGTTCTTGAATAAGTTCCAGAACGACCTGGGGATTTGTCACTCGCATCAACTTCATCAGCTTCACCTTCTTAATAAAAAGCCGCGCCCCCTATTCGCGGATACACGGCCTTTTAGCGGCTGATCTCCTTTCCAAACGCGGGAGGCGGGGGGATTTCTCCCCTGGCCCACGACCTTTCACCCTGGCCTTTGCTTTAGGTGAGCAGGTTCGGAGTGTACACTGCCTTTATGCAACTTTACTGAATGTCATTATATCATTTTTAGCTCCAACTAAAAAGATTTCTGTCTCCGGGCTATGGAAAAAATAGTACCTGAATTTTACCTAGGGCTGGTATGGGTAAAAAATCAAGCCCAAAAGCGCCCCTGCGCCGATGAGATAAAGGGGGTTCAGCCGGGGGCAGAGCACGCTCAGGGTGAAGAGGCCGGCGGCAATGAGAATAGTTGGGGCATCGATGAGCGCTGCCCGGCCAAGTGTAATCACCGCCAGGGCGATGAGGGCCACCAGAGCCGGACGCAAGCCCCGGAGGAAGCGATCCGCGCGGGGGTCGAGGATTGACCTGTTCAGGAAAGCGCCGAAAAGAAGCAGGATTACCAGCGAGGGGGTGATCACGCCAAGGGTGGCGAGCAGTGATCCGCCGAAGCCGCCCAAGCGGTAGCCGATAAAGGTGGCGGCATTTATGGCCAGCGGCCCCGGGGTTACTTCGGCGATGGCCACGATATCCAAAAATTCAGCTGCTGTAAGCCAGCCCTGGCCGGTAATTATTTCACGCTCCATCAATGGAATCATGGCATAACCGCCGCCAATGGTGAAGAGGCCGATTTTTAGAAAGGTCCTGTACAGGGATAAAAAATAAGCCATGCTAGACCGCCTTTTCCCTGAAAATTATTAAACCGGCCGCCCCTCCGGCCAGCAAAATGGCTATGGGATGAATTCTCAGCAACAGCGCCGCCGCCAGCAGCGCTCCCGCCAGGAAGAAACTGCGCCGGTTGCCCAGAATACTGCGGCCCAGATTGATGACCGCGGCGGCGATGAGGGCGACAACGGCAGGACGGAGGCCATAAAAGACAGCCTGAACATAGATATTATCCTGGAAAAGCGGCAGGAAAAAGGCGGCCAGGGCCAGAATGACCGCCACTGAAGGAATCATTACCCCCAGTGCGGCCAGGCTCCCGCCGGCAATGCCGCGCAGGTGCATGCCGATCTGGATGGCGCTGTTCAGGGCGATGGCGCCGGGGATGCTCTGGGCCACAATGAGCATATCAAAGAAGAGGCTTTCCCCGATCCATTTGCGGTTGGCAACCACCTCCTGCTGGATGATCGGCAGCATGGCGTAGCCGCCTCCGAAAGTAAAGGCCCCCACTTTCAAGAATACAAGAAATATGGTCAACAGGGAGACCGCTTCCGGCTGAACCGCCTGCAGTTCTTTGTCCAATTGGAGACCTCGTTTCGCATACAGCAAGGATGGCTGCCCGGTTTGAAAGGCTCTATAAGTTGTTCCCTAGAGGGAACGGACCTCCTGGCCGGGTGTTAATCTGTCCTGTTTCTCCAGCTGGTCGAACACGCGCATCACCGCCTGCAGGGAGATGATCAGATTCTCCCGCTCCTCCTCGGTCAGGTGTTCGGCCAGGTTGTTGAAGCGGAAAGCGCGCCTTTCAAAAACAAGGCGGGCCAGCTGCCTTCCGTAGGAGGTCAGATTGACCCGGACCACCCGCCTGTCTTTCTCATCGCCGCGCCGTTTGACCAGGTTGAGGTTGACCAGCCGGTTCACCAGGCGTGTGGCTGCGCTCTCGGCCAGGCAGATTTCAGCGCTCAGTTCGCCCATGGTCAGGTCATTGTTGAAATAGAGGACCAGAAGAGCGTTGATCTGGCCCGGTGTGATTCCCAGCCCGGTCAGTTCCCGGTTCTCCTCGGCGCCGAGATAGTGCATCAGCTTGGGGAAAATGGCCTGGATGGAGGCGGTAAACTCATCCATATCCCGGTAATCCCTGTTCATAACAACTCCTCCTTTGGAGCACGCGGCTCCCCATCCCGATGGGGACAGACCTGCAAGCATAGCTCTGCCCCCAAACCTTATCTGAAGGGGGGCGGGGGGGATTTCCAAGCAAAACATATCTGGTGGACATGGCACTAGGTTAGGGTATTTTTGGAGTGAAGTCAAGGGGACACCCGAAATCCCGCGCATGTTACTTGGCCAAGCCAAGGTCAAATACTGTTTTTGTAAAGGCGCCTTTCAATATAATAGCCGCCATAGAAAAGAATACACGCCATGATGGCAACAACCGGAGATTTGCTTGTGCTGCCGGCAACGGTTTCGAAAATGTTCAGTGGAGAATCAAACAGGTCTAAAACAAAAATTGAACTGTAGGCAAAATTTGATCGTAAGTTCGTAGCTGAAATAAATGAAAAAGGCAATGAAGAAAATACAGGGGCTCACCAACCGAATCATAGTGGAAATCACTCACAAACTGGGTTTCAAAACCTTGATCTGCGGAGCAATAATGTGAGCGTAGAAAGGTAAGAAGAGGGACAGATACGAAGAAAATGTAAAAGAAGGATCCCCGGGGGCGGGATCCTTCGATATGCAAAGGGGTAACAGCCGGGCAGCCCGGAGAATACCGGCTTACCGGGCGGGTTGGATGTTTACTTCGATACGATCGTCGCTGGAAATAAGCAGCGGCAAGCGACCTTCCCCCAGTTTGATCGTCCCGGTGGCGCTGCGCGCACCATGCTCGGAGCCGGGATCTGAGGTGTACACCCATTCGGCATTGCCGGTCAGGTTATCCCTGGACCAGGGTGCCTGGCCGGTGAGAGTTAGATCAAGATCCGGGGAGAGATAGGTCCGGACAGACCCTCCGCAGTCAATGGACCAGGGCGCCTCCAGTGAATCAAGTCTCAGGATGGTGCTGCCTCCGTATCCGGCGCAGGAGACTTCAAGGGGAATCCCGGCCGGTACAAATATCAGCCTGCCCGTTTTGCTGTAATCGGATCTGAAGATGTTGCCCTGCCCTGGGGCGCGGCTGGCCCTGATGTAAAGTGTGTCGCCAACTGTTCTGATTTCCGCTTCCGCCCGCCGGGCCAGCTCTTCCGCTCTTTCAGCGGAAGAGGCTCGAATGTCCGCCTGCCCGAAAATGGTCAACTTCCCCCCGGGCACGCTTTGCAATTCAAGATCGCTTTCCCGGGAGGAGACGATTACCTTTTTGATGCCGGCCAGATCGATCTCCTGATCCGGCAGTGCGCAGGTAAACTCGGCAATGGAAAGCGCCTCCTGGACCTGCGGGATCACACCGCTGGCAGAGAGGGCGTAGTTGCCAAGGCAGAAGAAAAAGAGGACAATCATCAGCAGAATGGCCCAGCCGTCATATTTTATCTTGAACTTCTCATTTCCGGAGAGGAAACCCGCCGCCAGGATCTCCATTCCCAGCAGGATCAGGGCCAGCGGCCACCAGGTGATTACCAGTTCGAAAGCTCCGGGGGTTCCGCCGAGCCGATCGATAATCAGTCCCAACCCCAAAAGGATGAGGATTGAACCCATGGAAAAGGAGCCTACACGCCACTGTCTCATTACTATTCCTCCTCCTGCGGCTTTTCACCGGGTAAACAGTCCTCTTCAGGCGGCGCTGCTGCCGGTTCGGCCGGCCTGTCAAATGCCTTCTGCGGCGGCCGTTGATTGTTTTCGGGCAATTTTACAGGTGAATCCGGCGAGGGAATCGGCTTGCCCCAGGCCAGCCGGATGCCGCCGGCAATAAGCAGCAGGGCGACGAAAGAGACACCGGCCAGCCGGATTGTGTTATATGTCAAAAAGTTCAGCAACAGGGGTAAAGCCAGCTTGTTC
>JAPXLS010000116.1:0-7168 GCA_033809435.1 Bacillota bacterium | reverse complement strand
AGACCCTCCATGCGCTCCTCCAGGGCACTGACCCGCTCGACTATTTTCCAAAGGCGGCGCACCTCTTTTTCATTGGAGCCGCCAAATATTTTCTGCAGGATCCCGGCCATGGACCACACCTCTTTCTTACAGAACATTGATCTGAAAAAGGAACCCCGCGGTTCCTTAGCGCAGTCTTATTTTACCATGGGGGGAACAATAAAAACAAGGCCCCGCTGTTCTGGGAAGTCTTGGGGCAGGGAAAGCAGCTTTAAGCGCCGGGCTGCCTGCACCGTTGCGCCGGATCAAGCTCGCAGGTAAGTGCCCAGAGACTGCCCGAGACAAGGGAGTGACCGCCCAGTATCACCGGTATGGGACACTGCACCGCCATACGGGTAAATTCTTTCAGCCAGGGATGCTCGATCTGCTCAAAAAGACCCAGGTCGGAGAGGAAGCGCTCCCGATCCGTAAAATCGTACCTGAGGTGAGCAAAAAGAACCCGGCTGTCCATAAAAGCACAGTGCGCCACTTGCGCGAGGCAGGCGAAGAAATGCTCCAGGCCGGCCTCTTCGATAAGGAATCCGAGCAGGGAGTGCACTTCGCCCCTTTCCATCCGGCCCAGCGCCTTCATGCCCCGCTCTTCAGAAAATACCCGCAGCCTCAGTTTCAATATTGCATTTAGCCGCTCGATCACAGGGGCACCCACCCTGCCGATAAGTGCCAGATCACGGTAACTTTCACTCAACACTGCCTTGGCCCGCTCCAACCTTGAATAATCAAGGGCCAGGGTGTCGATAAGGGCGCGCGCCCGCGGCCCGGCAAACGGACCGGCGCCGAGAACAAGAAGATCTGCAGGGGTGTCCAGATCGAAGAGCAGACCCAGGCTCCGGGGCATCAGCTCCAGCTCCAGGCCGCAGCTGTCGCGCAGCGTCATGGCCAGGCTGTTGTCCATGGCCTCCAGGGGCGCTTCGGAAAAATTCTTCGGGACGGTAAAAGCAGCCATATCGGCAGACTGAATATTGTTCGCATAAAGAAATTTTGAGCGGTTCGCCAGTTTGCCGCATATATCCTCGAGCTCGGCCACGGTAACAAGGGGGCATCCGGCACCGCTGAGATAGAAGACCTTTTCCAAACAATGTTCCAGAATCAGTTTTTTCAGCTCGGCCCCGAAATGAAAGTCACCCGGATGCTGCCGGTTCAGGATCATTTTCGCCCCGGTGGAGCCGGCCATTTCTCCCAGCGCAGGATTGTTCGTAATCAGGAGCACCTGCTCCACCGCATCAATGCGGCTCAGTTTTTCCAGGTTGTCATGCAGCAGTGCCCGCCGCACTGAATTGATCATCTCTTCGACGGGGCTGGCTGCAGCCGTCCCCTCGAATACAAGCACGCTGATACCCTCACCCATGAGCATAAAACCCTTCTTTATATATCAGGGGGATGATTTTCCTGATCTGTTATCGAGCAAATCAGGCCGGCGGTCCCGCCGCTTTCAGGGGCCGTACTCCGGTTCAATAAGACCATAATCGCCGTCTTTTCGCCGGTACAAGACATTCACGGTTTCGCTTTCGGCATTGGCAAAGACAAAGAAATCGTGTCCCAGCAGATCCATCTGCATGATCGCCTCTTCAATGTTCATCGGTTTCAAGGGAAAACGCTTGGTTTTTACCAGCCGGGCTTCTTCCTCCGCTCCCTCCCGTGCTTCGGGGGAGAACTGCTTCTCGGTGATGGCACGGAGCCCCTGCTGGCGCAACGATCTGCTCAAGCGGGTCTTGTACTTGACCAGCTGTTTTTCCAGTTTGTCAACAACCATATCGATGGAGGCATACATATCGCCCGTTGATTCCTCTCCGCGCAGGATCAAACCGTTCAGAATTACCGTCACCTCAACAATATGCTCCTCCCGGATCACGCTCATAACCACCTGGGCCTCCCTGGCACGGTCCAGGTACTTGGAAAGTTTTTTGATCTTTTTCTGCGCGTAGTCTACCAGGGCATCGGTTACTTCAATATTCTTTCCGCGAACATTGATTTCCATGCAGATCCTCCTTGTCAGCCGTTTACTACCAATACTATTCCCCAAGCGGTGTAAAAATCCTGCAGTACTGCCAAAGAGCAAAAAAGGTCAGGAGAGGCGCTGTGTAAAAGCGGCCGCAGCGCCGTAAACCATTGCCCCCTGTTTGCGCAGCGTCCCTGCCGCCTCCTGCATGGTAGCACCTGTGGAGTAAATATCGTCCACCAGCAGGATATTTTTCTCCGTCAACGGCGCTCCCCTGAAAACGAAAGCTCCGCGAATATTTTCTTTTCGATGCCGGTACGAAAGGCCGCTCTGGGGTAGGGCGGCCTTTGTTTTTATCAGCAGGGGCCGCAGCGGAATATGCAGAGCCTGCGCTGCAAAGCGAGCCAGCAGGAAAGACTGGTTGTAACCCCGCTCCGCCAGCCTGCGCCGGTGCAGGGGCACCGGAACAACAAGATCGGGCTCCCAATCGGTCTGCGCCGCAATAAGCCCTCCCAGCCACCGGCCCAGGGGGCGGGCCAGGGAACGCCGGCCTTCAAACTTGAAGCGATGGAGCATGCGCCGCCAGGCGCCTTCGTACCAGGAGATGGCGAAAAGGCCCTGTAAAGGGAATGTTTCTACCTCACAGTCGCAGGACTGCCGGAGAGCGTAAAGCCGGCCACAGCGGGGACAGAACAGGCCGGCCGGGGAAAAACGTTCTTCGCAGGAGCGGCATAAAGGGATTTCCTTCGGCGGGGGAAGCAGCGTTTCACAGGTAAGGCAGCGCGGTGGAAAAAGAAGCCGCCAAAAGAATTCGGTCCCATTCCTGATCCGGGCTCCCCTAGGATGAACCGGCGGGATCGTTACCGGCAATATCTTCACCTGCCCCGCGTAGACGGCTGCCGAGATAGCTGAAGCGCTCCTCGGCGCGATTGTTTCGCACGGCGATGGCCAGGGCCTTCCTGGTCCCCACAAGGACCACAAGTTTGCGGGCACGGGTAACACCGGTATAGATCAGGTTGCGCTGCAGCAGAAGGTAATGCTGGGTAATCACCGGCATGATGATGACAGGGTATTCACTGCCCTGGCTTTTATGCACGGAAATGGCGTAGGAAAGGGTGAGCTCGTCAAGCTCGCTGAAATCGTAAACCACAGGACGGCTAAGGACGGCGGCATCACCAAAATCCACTGTCAACTCCCCGTCTTCAAGATCCAGCGATTTAATCAACCCGATATCACCATTATAAACCTCTTTCCGGTAATTGTTCCGGATCTGCATGACCTTGTCACCTGCGCGGAAGGTCATGCCTCGCAATGTCACTTCACTCTTCCGCCTGTCAAAGGGGTTGAGAGCCTTCTGCAACATCACATTGAGCCGCTCCACGCCGGCGGCAGTCCGCCGCATGGGAGTAATCACCTGCACATCCCTTACGGGGTGAAAAGGTCCATAGTTGGGAATCCGCTCGCAGCAGAGCCGCACCACTTTCTGGGCTACCAGATCGGGAACCGTTTCATCAACGAAAAAGAAATCCCTGTTTTTCTCATTGAGGCGGGGCATCTCTCCCCGGTTGATCCGGTGAGCATTCAGCGTGATCAGGCTCTCGCGGGCCTGTCTAAAGATGTGATTCAGGCGGACGGCGGGGACAACTCCTGATTCAAGAATATCCCTGAGCACATTTCCCGCGCCTACCGCAGGAAGCTGATCGGCATCGCCGACCAGGATCAGGCGGCAGCCCGCCGGAATTGCTTTGAGCAGCTGATTCATGAGCATAAGATCAACCATGGAAGACTCGTCTACAATAAGGACGTCTGCCTCCAGGGGGCGCCCTTCGTGACGCAGGAAACGGAAACCTTCCCCCTCAGCATAGCTGTACTCAAGAAGACGATGAATGGTGGAGGCTTCCTCCCCGGTGGCCTCGTTGACTCTTTTGGCGGCCCGCCCCGTGGGCGCAGCCAGGAGCACCTCCTGATTGAAGGAGTGGAACAGGGAGAGAAGCGCCCTGATCGTGGTAGTCTTGCCTGTACCGGGGCCGCCAGTGACCACCAGAACGCCCTCGCTCAACGCCCGCTCCAGAACCAGGCGCTGCTCTGCCGTCAGCCCGCTCTCCCTTCCCGCCGCTGCATCAAGGGCCGCCCGGCTTTGCCGGGGAGACCACTGCCGCCGGGATGTGATCAACCTCTTTAAGCGCCGGGCCACACCCTGCTCGGCATGGAAGTAGGGCGCTGCGTAAACGATTTTTCCGTCGCCCGTATGTTCACAATATACCTTTCGCTCTTTTGACAGATGATCAAGATGTTCAGCCATCCTCATTTCCGGCAGGGACCCGCCCGGTATTGTCAGCAGTTCCCTGGCCCGCTCCGTGATTCTTTCCTGAGGCAGATATACATGGCCCCTCTCGGCGGCATCACTCAGGGCAAAAAGAAGAGCTGCGCGAACCCGGGCCGGGGACTCAGGCGGAAGTCCCAGCCGGCGGGCAATGCCATCAGCCGTCTTAAAACCGATCCCCGGCACCTCTTCCGCAAGGGCATAGGGATTCTCCTTGACCCGGTCAATGGCTTCATGACCGTAATGGCGATAAAGACGCAGAGCCTGTCCCACCCCAATGCCGTGCTCCTGAAAAAAGAGCAGGACATTCTGCATTTCACGGTACTGTCCAAAGCTCCCCAGGATCATCTGCGCTTTTTTCCGCCCGATGCCGGGCACCTCCAGCAGCCGCTCCGGCTCCCCTTCCATTACTTCCAGGGCGGCCAGCCCGAAATGCTTTACTATAGCCTGCGCCGTTACCGGACCGATCCCCTTGATCAGACCCGAGGAGAGGTAACGCTTCAGCCCCGCCTCGGTAACGGGAAGCACCCGTTCCCAACGCTCCACCGCCACCTGGCGTCCGTACCGGCGGTGGAGCTGCCATTTTCCAGAAACAAGAAGGCTGTCGCCCTCCTGCACAGGCGGGAAATTGCCCACGATGGTAATTACATCGCCGCTGCTGCAGCGCAGCCTTCCCACCAGGTAGGAGCTTTCCTCGTTGTAATATCTTATTTTTTCAAGGGTTCCTTCAAACTTCTCCAGACTATCCAGATGATCTCCTCCATGCAGAGCCGCCCGGCAAAGCTTTGGGGTCTGCCGCCAAAGCCCACTAGTTAGCCTCTTCTTTTAACAGGCTCACCCGGTCAAGCCTTTCCCAGGGTAAATCAAGCTCGGAACGGCCAAAATGCCCGTACGCGGCCAACTGCTGATATATGGGACGGCGCAGGTCAAACTGTTCGATAATTGCAGCCGGCCTTAGGTCGAAGTGCCTCCGGATGAATTCTTCAATACGCCGCACCGGTACGATTTCAGTGCCAAAAGTATCCACTGTTATAGATACCGGTTTGGCCACCCCGATAACATAAGCTATCTGCAGCTGGCATTTACGAGCCAACCCTGCAGCGACAATATTCTTGGCGGCATGGCGTGCAGCATAGGCGGCGGATCGATCGACCTTGGTCGGATCCTTGCCGGAAAAAGCGCCGCCGCCGTGCAGCGCGCTGCCGCCGTAAGTATCAACAATAATTTTACGCCCCGTCAAACCTGCATCACCCTGCGGCCCACCCACCACAAAACGGCCGGTAGGATTGACCAGAAAACGGGTTTGATCCGTAAGCAGCTTCGGGGGAACAGTTTTAACAATAACCAGATCGATAATATCTTTCTCGATCTGCTCCAGAGATACCTCTTCACTGTGCTGTGCGGAGATCACAACCGTCTCCAGGTACAGCGGCTTTCCATTGTCGTAAGCCACCGTGACCTGGGATTTACCGTCGGGACGCAGGTAGGGGAGCAAACCCTCTTTACGAACAGCGGCCAACCGCTGGGCCAGTTTATGCGCCATTGAGATGGGCAAGGGCATCAGTTCCTCTGTTTCGTCACAGGCATAGCCGACAACCATCCCCTGATCCCCGGCCCCGGTAAGATCGTAGCTGTCACCGGAAAGATCCTTTTTCACCTCCAGAGCCCTATCCACCCCCAGAGCAATGTCAGGCGACTGTTCGTCAATAGAAGTGACCACGGCGCAGGTTTCGCCGTCAAAACCGTACTTGGCCCTGGTATAGCCGATTTCTTTAACCTTTTCTCGGATAATATGAGGAATGTCAACATAGCACTTTGTGGTGATCTCCCCGCAGACAAAAACCAGGCCGGTGGTGACCATGGTCTCGGCCGCCACCCTGGCCAGCGGATCCCGTGCAATAATCCCATCCAGGATGGCATCGGAAATCTGATCTGCCAGTTTGTCCGGATGGCCTTCCGTAACTGATTCTGAAGTAAATCGATAGAAGCCTGGGCTCACAAGAACTACCTCCCTTTTTATAATAAAAACCTCTTCAAGGAAGAGGTTTCGGGCCACCTCTCATCTTCCAGGAAAGACAGACTCTCCTGCGGCAGTTGGCACCGTGATCTTTTCGGGTGATCCGGTTGCCGGGATTCATCGGGGCCGTCCCTCATCCACTCTTGATAAGAACCCGGTTTTGCACCGGCACATATAAAATATACCTTTTTTAAAAAAAAGTCAATGCAGCATTCAACTGCCCTCCAAAAGGACGGTAATTACAGAAATGGACGATGAAAGCGCCCCCCCGGTGCCGTCATTTCAGCCGGCGGACCAGGCTTGCCGCAGGGCAGCCGCAACTTCACTGTCGCCGACCTGCTTGAAATCGCGATAGAACTGTCCTACAGCAGCGAAATGGGCCGGTGCCTCAAGGTAGAACAATTCATCGACCTCCCGGCTCAGCTGATCCAGTGTTTCCGGCGGGCCCACCGGAACGGCCAGGATAAGCGCCTGCGGACGGCTCTGTTTGATCCCCTGCAAAGCGGCGCGCAAGGTAAAACCGGTAGCCACCCCGTCATCTACAAGAATTACCAGCCTGCCTTCAATATGGGGCGGCGTGCGCCGGCCCCGGTACACCTGCAGGCGCCGCTTTATTTCGGCCTGTTCCATTTTCGAAGCCCGCTCCACATATCCTTCGGGCAGCCGCAACTGTACGGCCAGATCTTTATTAAGCAGCAAGTAACCCTCCCCGGTAACGGCGCCCACAGCCAGCTCGGGTTGGCCTGGTGCACCGATCTTCCGGGTAATGATCAGATCAAGCTCCCCGCCCAGGTTCTGCCATACCGGCAGGGCTACGGAAACGCCGCCACGGGGTACAGCCAGGATCAGCGGT
>JAPXLS010000115.1:0-7343 GCA_033809435.1 Bacillota bacterium | reverse complement strand
GAGGGCTGCGCTGATATAGCGCAGTCAAATTTGCAGTGCAGGGGAGGCGTGCAGATGGGTGCAAAATTGACGGAGCAGACCATAAAGCTGCTCATGAGCTACCAACAGTTCGAAATAACCGATCATGCCATCTACAGCCGCATGGCCGGCCGGGAGAAAGATCCGCAGAATAAGGCTGTGCTGGAGCAGATCGCCGCCGAGGAACTGGCGCATGCCGCCATCTGGAAAAAATACACCGGACGGGAGGTCAGACCCCGGCGCCTGCATATTTTTTGGTATGGCCTGCTCGGCCTGCTCATGGGCTATACTTTTGTGATCAAGCTCATGGAGAAGGGCGAGTACTCCACGGGCAGAAAATACAGGCAGCTGCTTCAGGAAATCCCTGAAGCGGCGGGGATCATTGAGGATGAACAGCAGCATGAAGAGAAGTTAGCAAACATGCTGGATGAGGAACGCCTTCAGTATGTGGGCGCCATGGTGCTCGGTCTCAATGATGCGCTGGTGGAGCTGACAGGCGCTCTCGCCGGCCTTACCTTTGCCGTGGCCGGCACCCGCCTTGTTGCCCTTACGGGCATCATCACCGGAGTGTCGGCCACACTATCCATGGCCGCCTCCAATTACCTGGCCGAGAGGGCCGACGGCAACCCCCATGCTTTCAAGTCCAGTCTCTACACGGGGGTGGCCTACCTGGTAACGGTGGTGCTGCTGGTGCTGCCCTACCTGCTCTATCCGGAGCATGCCTACGGCTCCGCCCTGATTACCATGCTGGCAACGGTCATTCTGATCATTTTTATCTTCAACTACTATATCAGCGTGGCCAAGGATCTGCCCTTTGCGAAGCGATTCGGGGAGATGGCGGGCATCAGCCTGGGCGTGGCGCTTATTGCCTTCTTCATCGGGCTGGCCGTCAAGAAATTCCTGGGCATTGATATCTAGTCGCCCGGGCCGGGTCAGCGTTGACGGGTTCGATGGCCCCGGGGCTTGCGGGCCCTGGGAAGGCGGCTTTGGCCCTAACAGGAAGGCGGGGTTTGACCATGAACTGTCCTTATTGTGATGATGAGATGGAGCAGGGCTATCTGCAGGGTATGCGCAGGGTGGCCTGGGTGAAAAGCAGGCATAAATTTTCCCTGCTCCCGAAAGAGGGCGAGGTGCTGCTGGAAAACAACGCGATCAAGGATTTCCTTCTTGCAGCCTGGATTTGCAAAAAGTGCAAGAAAATCGTGGTCGATTATTCGGATAGGGAGATCCGGGAGGGATAGGGGCGGGGTTTTACCGCTGATGGTATATAATAGCGGCATGGAAACGGATCATCGACATGTTGACGTCTGTTTTATGGAGATGGCCCTGGAGCAGGCCCGGGAGGCTTTTTCCTGTGGCGAGGTACCTGTGGGGGCGCTTCTGGTCAGGGGGGCGAGCATCATCGCCGCTGCCCGGAACCGCTGCGAAGAGCTGGGGGATCCCACGGCCCATGCAGAGATTCTGGCCCTGCGCGAAGCGGGACAGATCCTTGGCGGATGGCGCCTCTCCGGGAGCACCCTGTACGTGACCCTGGAACCCTGTCCCATGTGCGCCGGCGCCCTGGTGCAGGCGCGGGTGGCGCGGCTGGTCTACGGGACCGCCGATCCAAAGGGCGGGGCCTGTGGGACCCTTTACAATATTGTGCAGGATGAGCGGCTGAACCACCGCCTGGTCGTAACGGGCGGCATTCTGGAAAAGTCGTGCGCTGCACTGCTGCAGGAATTCTTCCGTCGCCGCAGGGGATGACGAACGGATCTGTACTTTACAAAGCCGGTTGCGCTGGTATAATAGAGAGCGGAGAGATGGCCGAGTCCGGTTGAAGGCGCACGACTCGAAATCGTGTAGGGGGTGCTGAGCCTCCTCGTGGGTTCGAATCCCACTCTCTCCGCCATTTCATCAGGGCAAAGGGGGGACAGGTGATTTGCCCGCCTTCTGTGTCGGCTCCGTTTTCCTGCCACCGGTCTCTTTTAACTTTATCAGTATTGCCCCCATCATGGATTGACTATCCTGTCATCTAAAAGCGCCATGTATAACTGTGCGCCTTTTAAATCAAACTGTTAATAAACTCTTTGAAAATATTTGATTTTTGGTTTCCGTTGTGGTAGGGTACAAGTTGGTGTTGAAAAGACGGGTCAACTTAAACGATTTTGTGCTTCAAAGCGTAAAAGGGGTTTACGTTGTTCCGCTTTTTGATTCAAATTAACTTTAAGGAGATCTGTGAAACATGCAAGGCAAGGTAAAATGGTTTAACCCGGAGAAAGGCTATGGCTTCATTGAAACCGAGGAAGGCGGAGATGTGTTCGTCCATTATTCCGCAATCCAGACCGAGGGTTTCAAGACATTGGAGGAAGGCCAGGAGGTTACCTTTGACGTTGTCGAAGGGGACCGGGGGAAACAAGCGGAAAACGTTGTCCCTCTTTAATCTTTAAAAAAGAAGATAACGCAGGGGCATTTCCGGCAGTTGGGAATGCCCCTTAGCTTATCCTTTTTGCCCTTATCACTATTTAAGCGCGCAAAGGCATCTACCCCCTGCCCGTTCATCGTCCAGGCAAGTGGAGACCTGTTAATGATGGAAGTAACGATCGGCGATGGAGACTGTAAAAGCCGACGGGCCGGATGTTTGTACCCGGAGTGTTTCCTTGAATTACTGCAGCGATCTGTGTATAATATGGGTGACAACGCAACCGGGATGTCCAGGTTACCGTTGGATCGCCCTGGCGTGGAGAGATGGCTGAGTTGGTCGAAGGCGCTCGCCTGGAAAGCGAGTAGATGGGGCAAAACCTCGTCTCGTGGGTTCGAATCCCACTCTCTCCGCCATTTTTATGATTTGGCCGTGCTAGACGGGGAGGTAGCGGTGCCCTGTACCCGCAATCCGCTATAGCGGGGTTGAAACCCTGCCCCCGGTTTCGCAGCTTTCAGGGTCAGCACCGGGTAAGTGGTGTTGAAGGCCCGGTCCCGTGCGGCGCAAACTCATGAACCCCGTCAGATCCGGGAGGAAGCAGCGGTAAATGAGATATTGCGGGTGCCACGGGGTTGCCGGGCTGGAGCCAACTGCCCGGCCGGCGCCTGGGGGCGGAGATCAAAGGCAGGTGCGCGGCCATACATAATCATATTGTTTATTCCGCGATTCCGGAGCACCGCTTTCCCACCCGCAGGGCATGGCGGGCGGGAGTATGATTGAACAAAAATGATTCATTCCGAAATGGAGATGCCTTTCTTGACGGCTTACCTCAGTCTTTACCGGCGATTGCGCCCTTTGACTTTTGCCCAGGTAACGGGGCAGGATCATGTGACCCGCACTCTGAGTCATGCCCTCTCCCGGGGGCAGCTGGCCCATGCTTATCTCTTCTGCGGGCCGCGGGGTACGGGGAAGACCACCACGGCCAAGATCCTGGCCCGCGCGGTCAATTGCCATCGCTACCCCATCCCCGAGCCCTGCGGGGAATGCCCGCCTTGCCGCAACATCGCCGCCGGTGTTTCCCTGGATGTGATCGAGATGGATGCGGCATCAAACCGCGGTATCGACGAGATCCGGGAACTGCGGGAGAGGACCCGCTATGCCAGCGGAGAAAGCCGCTACAAGGTCTACATAATTGACGAGGCGCACATGCTCACCAACGAGGCCTGCAATGCTTTTCTGAAAACCCTGGAGGAACCGCCTGCCGGGGTTATCTTTATTCTGGCGACGACGGATCCTTCGCGGCTTCCGTCGACGGTTGTTTCCCGCTGCCAGCGTTTTGATTTTCACCTGCTTACAGTGGAGCAGATCGGGGAGCGGCTCCAGCAGGCGGCAATGGATGAAGGATGGCGCATTGAAGGGGAGGCTCTGCGCCTCATGGCCCGCCTGGCCGGGGGTTCCATGAGAGACGGCCTGGGGCTTCTGGAACAATGCAGTGCGTACGGTGAAGAGCAGATTTCAGCGGAACATGTCCGTTCGGTAACGGGAGCAACCCGTGTGGAGACCATCGGCTCACTTGTTGAGGCGCTGGCATCGGGCGAGCTGGAAGCGGGGCTGCAAACGCTTCAGGAGATCATTTACAGCGGCAGGGATCTGACGCTGCTGCTCAGGGATTTAACCTTTTTTTTCAGCAGGCTGCTCATCGTCAGCACTCCGGGCAGGCTGCAGCTTGAAGAGAGCTATTACGGCTTTGAAGCTATCCTTGAACAGTACCGGGGCCGCTTTCGCCGTAACTTGCTGCTGGAGCTTGTTGAGCTCCTGCACGGGCTCGTCAGTGAGATGCGTTACGCTCATTACCCCCAGTTCGTTCTGGAGGTGGCCCTGATCAGGATGATGCGCGTGCTGCACCGGGAAGAGCCGCCGGCCGTCAAGGGGGGGTCAACATCCGGGGCGGAATCACCGCCGGGCAAAAAGCCGGCAGAGAAGCCGGCGCCGGTAAAAGCGGCCGCTCCATCACCGGCTGCGGCACCGGTAGAGCCGGAACCCCGCGCAGAGCAGGAGACGGCAGCCGCCGTTTCGAAAGAGCTTCCAGACAGGGTCAGGGATGCAGACTGGTGGGAGCAGCTTCTGAGGGAGGTTAAAACGCGGCACAAGGCCACTTACGGACATCTCAATGCGGCCTATGAGCATGCCCTGGAGGGGAACCTGCTTCTCCTGACCTATTACCATGGCGATTTTGCCGGCGACAGGATCCTGGAGAGCGATCACCGCCGGATTGTGGAGGAAAGCTGCCAAAAGCTGTTGGCCCGGCAGCTGCAGATCAAAGTAAAGTACGAAGGGCAGCCGCCGGAAAGCGGCTCCGCAGCAGAACCGGGCGATCTTTCCGCCAGGGAGTCCACCGGGAAAATGGAAACCTACAGTTTCGAGGATGTGGAAAAACTATTTACCGGAGAGGTTTTCGAGGTCTAGTTAAAAAGGGGGCCTGCAGATGAAGGGCGGCATGGGAAAAATTATGAAGCAGGTGCAGAAGGCACAGGCGCAAATGGAGCGGATGCAGGAGCAGCTTGGCGAAAAGACTGTGCAGGGCACCAGCGGCGGCGGAGCGGTCAGGGTTGAAGCAAACGGGCATAAAGAACTGCTGGCGCTGCAGATCGATCCGGAGGTGCTCAGCGAAGAGAACCGCGACATGCTTGAGGATCTGATTCTGGCGGCAGTCAACGAAGCCCTGAAAAAAGTTGATGAAATGATCGGCACCGAAATGCAGAAACTTACAGGCGGGCTGAATCTGCCGCCGGGGATGTTCTGATCTAGGGGCCGTCAAAGGAGCAAATCACCGCCGATGAGCTATCCGGAACCGCTGCAAAAACTGATCGATGAATTTTGTCGTTTTCCGGGTATTGGACCGAAGACGGCCCAGCGTTTATCCTTTTTTCTCCTGGGGCGGCCGCGGGAAGAGGCGGCCGCCCTGGCCGGGGCCATTGTCGAGGCCAAGGATAAACTGCTATTTTGCTCCCAGTGTGGATGTCTGACAGAGAAGGAACCCTGCCGCTACTGCAGTGATCCGCGCCGCGAGCAGAGGCTTTTCTGCGTGGTCCAGGAGCCGCGTGATGTTCTGCGTCTGGAGCAAACAGGCAATTACCGCGGCCTGTACCACGTGCTGCACGGCGCCCTCTCTCCGCTGGATGGCCTGGGGCCCGAGGAGCTCCGTCTCCCGCAGCTTCTGCAGAGGCTCACTGCAAAGGAGGCCGAAGAGTTGATTGTGGCGACCAATCCAAACGTAGAAGGCGATGCTACCGCCTCTTACATTGCCGGTCTGGTCAAACCGCTTCAGATCAGGGTGACGCGCATCGCCTTCGGCCTTCCTGTGGGCGGTGACCTGGAATATGCCGACGACCTTACCCTGAGCCGTTCCCTGGAGGGACGCAGAGAGATGTAGTGCGCCCGTCCTAGTCGTGAACCTGTGCCTCCTCCTCCCAGAGATGATCGCAGCAGACGGCGCCGTGCACCGGGGCCAGGAAATCCAATCGCTCCAGCATGCAGCGCCCCTCCCGCTGGAATTTACACTTCTCCTCGCATAACAACTTCCTTTCTTGCATGGACACCACGGACACCCCCATATTTTTACCCTTAGTTTGTTTGATCCCGTGCATAATAACCCGTTGCCGCTGCAGCGGTCCCGGCCGGCATCACCTGCATGCATAGTTCTTTCCTCGAATGGGATTAATATTTTTCAAGATCCCGGCATAGTGTTGTGAGGAGGGGGAACATGCTGAAAAAGCTGACCGATTTCCTTTTGAATGTATCTTCATCTTTTTTTCCCTCGGAAGAGAAGGCAGTTTCGCCGCAGCAGGAAGATTATTTTGACCTGGTGGAGCAGGCCCGGCAGGAATGGGAGAATGCCAGGGACAGATTCAATCAGATCAGCGATCCGGATCTGATCGATCATGCCATCTACAATCTTGGAGCGGCGGAAAGGCGTTATATGTACCTGCTGAAGCAGGCCAGGAAAGAAGGGTTGAATCTTTACTCTGCGCTGGATCAGGGGGGTGGCTAAAATGTTGGAGGGGCTGGATTGGAATATGGCAGCCGCAGCGGCGTTCGGTCTGATCATGATTGTTGTTCTCTCGCGGGTCTTTTACAAACCGCTGAAACTGTTTTTCCGCGCCCTGCTCTGGACAATTCTGGGCGGGGTTGTGATCTATCTGTACAACTTTGCCGGAAATCTGTGGGGGCTGGCCATAGGGCTGAATGTAATCAGCGCTCTTGTGGTCGGAGTGATGGGGCTGCCCGGTCTGGGGGCGCTCATTGCGCTGAAATATCTTTTCAGCTAGAAAAATCCGGTCAAATCAATTGCTCCCGGTCGCCGGGCCGCTGCCCGGCTTTTTGGATCCCAGGAATGATTTGCCGGCACCGGCGCCGCAGGCGGGCTGCATTGTTCACAAATAATGCGGGGATAGATGGGTATCTTAAACAACAGACAACAGGTTCGAAATGACTGCTGCTGGGGCGGCGGACAACACCTGATTGATGCAATACAGCAGTGTGGAAAACAGATACGCATAATTATCGCTTTAAGGGGCGGAAACACATTTATGGCGGTGACACTCGCAGAGCGCAGTGCATTTATCACTGGAAATGAGGTTATTGCCAGGGCGGCGCTGGCTGCCGGAGCGGATTACATGTTCGGCTACCCCATTACACCGCAAAATGAGATCATGCATCACTGGCGCAGGCTGGCGCCTCCGGAGGGGCGGGGCTTCATGCAGACCGAGGATGAGCTCTCCGCCGGTTTCACCACCATCGGAGCGATTATCAGCGGCAAGGCGGCTTTCTCGGCCACTGCCGGTCCGGGCACCGTCCTTTTTCAGGAACCGCTCTCCATGGCCGAAATGATGCGCCTTCCCGTGGTCCTGGTGGTGCAGCAGCG
>JAPXLS010000114.1:0-7350 GCA_033809435.1 Bacillota bacterium | reverse complement strand
AAAATCAGCGAACCAGGGCTGGGCGGATAGGTAAATAAGCAGGGGAAGCCTTGTAACCATCTGGAATATAACGAAAACTGCCGCTCCCACAAACAGCGCTTTTAAGGAAAAACGCAACCTGAGATAAGAGTAGATTGCGAGTCCCGGAGGTAAAAAAAACGAAAGAAGCAGGGAGAAAAACATAGCTGCCAGCGAAGCTGTAGAAACCATGACTTCACCTCTTCTTGAACGGATACCGCATGGGAGGAATTCACCGTGCCAAGATAAAATCCTGCTTATGCAGTTGATCCGGAAAAGAGGGAAGGTGGGGCAGGGTTGCTCCCAGGGATAACGTGCCCCGCCAGTCACGGACAGTTATACCGGCGGCATCAATATGGGTGCCGGACAGGCCGAATCTCACCGGAATGCCCGCACAGGAACCAGCACCCATAACAAATTGACACGGCGGCGCCGCCGTGTCAATTTGTTAACGGCAAACTAGCTGCGGCCGATAAAGTAGCGGTACGGATCCACCTTTTCCCGCAAAATGCGCAGTTCATCTTCCGTGGGGGCCTCGCTCACGGCCAGATCAGGTGACCAGAGCAGCTCAAAACCGGTGTTTTCCGCAATCTGTTCCCTGGTCACACCGGGATGCATCTTCTCCACCTGCATCCGGCTGCTCCCTTCATCAAACCCCAGGACGCAGAGGTCGGTAATTACCTTGTACGGCCCGCTTCCCGGTGGCAGCCCCGCGGCCTCGCGGGCGCCCTTTCCGGTGAGATAACCGGGTGTGGTCACAAAGTCAATATCATTGGTAAAACGGCGTTTGTCCTGGGGGGTGATGACCATGATTCGCCAGCAGAACGAAGCAAGATCATTGGCTCCCCCGCTGCCGGGAAACCGGACCTTGGGATGGTCAAAGTCCTTGCCGACCATGGTCGAGTTGATATTGCCGTACATGTCTATCTGGGCCCCTCCCAGGAATGTATAATCAACCATGCCCCGCTGGCAGTTCTCCATAATTTCCGGCATGCTGCTTGCAGCCAGCGCCTGGTGAAAAGTCCGCGAATCGCCCACGGAAATGGGCATGGATGGTAAAAAGGGCCCAATCCCGCCGGCCTCGAACAGGATCATCAGTTCGGGCGAGTGCAGGTTCTGGGCCAGCATTGCAGCGGCGCAGGGAGCGCCGGTGCCCACGACAACAGTGCTGTTGTTCTCCAAAAAACGGGAAGCAAGACAGATCATCTGCTCCATCCGGTTATAGTTCATTTGTACTCTCCTCCCTCTATTACAATCATCCTGCCGCACGGTGCCCGCCGGCGGCTTCCGGCTTTACTTGACCAGAAGGTTTTCCTGGCGGCGCAGCTCATCCAGGCGGGCCAGGCCGCCGTTAAGATTCAAATACTCCCAGAAATCCTTGACCCCGTAAATGTTGCGCTCCAGAAACTGCTTCAGCGTTTCCGGATCCTGTTCTGCGCGGAGCCATTCCTGCAAATGCTCTTCATCGCTGTAATACTGGTAAGGCATATTTGCCGGATAGGAGCCGTACGGCACCTCGACTACGGCGTCAACCAGATAGTAGGGAATTACTGTCCGCTGGGGTTCGCGGCGGATCTCGGCATTGGGTATCAATTTCTCGGTAGTTATGATCAGCCGCCTGGCTGCCCGGGCCATCTCCCAATCGGAAACCATGAGACCGTCAATCTGGCAGTTTCCATAGATATCCGCGCGATGCACATGAATCGTGCCCACATCAGGGTAAAGCGCAGGAAGGGCCACGTATTTTTTCCCTGTATAGGGGCAATCCATCTCCACAGCCGCGCTGTAGGCAATGGTATCCGTGCCCATCATGCAGCGAGCAGGGATAAAAGATATCCCCATGGAGGCGGCCCGGTAACGCCATGACAGGGCGGCATTGGTCCACTCGGTAAGCTCCACTTCGCCCTCCTCCACGGCCTGGCGGGCGCGCTTGGACAGACCCCGCGCCTCAAGTCCCACTATATAAGCAACATCGCAGCGATCAATGCACTGCCCATTCACCAGAAGCTGGAAATCATGTGTGGCTGCATGGGCTGAAAAACCGAGGTTTTTCTTGCGCTGGCGCATGATTTCATGTATGGCCGCCGTGGAAATCCGGCTTGTTCCAAAACCCCCGCAGGCAATATAATCTCCGTCCTGCACCAGGCGCGATATGGCTTCGGGAAGCGTGGTGGTCTTGTCAACAAGTTTGCGAGTTTTCTCCTTGAAAAATTTCCTGGCTTCGTCTGCATCAGGGTTCATAAAAAGCTTCCTGCGGCCTGCGGGCCTGTAAACAACGTGTCGCTCTTCCTTCAAAGCAAAATCCTGCTGTTTCAACATCAACGACCTCCTTCCACATTTTCAACAGTAATTTTTAGGACAGGTGCTGTAATATCTTTTTCGTAAAAAGCAGGCGCCACCTCCCTGGCATGTGCAAACAGAACAGCCTAGTCTGCCGGATCAACCGGCAGAACAGCATTGCTGTACTTTTTGGTGCGAGCCTCGATAAAAGGCTGCATTTCAGTAATCAGGATCCCCGCAAATATCAACAGGGCGCCGCAAAGCTTTTTCACGCTGAAGAGCTCATCCCAGAACAGGTAAGAAAACAAGCCGGCGAAAACCGCCTCCAGACTCAGGATGAGCGCCGCATGGGTGGGCGGCGTAAAGCGCTGCGCCGCGGTCTGGGTTACAAAAGCCCCGATGGTGCAAAATACGATTCCATAGAAAATGGCCCCCCAGATGGGCAGCGAGTGAACAAAAAGCCCTTCCAGCGGCTCGGCGATGAAAGCAACGGCAAAATTAAAAAAGCCGGCAAAGAGCATCTGCAGGGTAGCCAGAACAATGGGATCGCTGCGGGGGGCATAGACACCCAGAAATACAACATGGGCTGCAAAGAGAAAGGCACCGGCGAAGGTTAAAACATCACCCTGCTGCAGAAGCCAGGCTCCCTTTCCTGCTCCCTCGAATGAAAGCAGGAAAAGCCCTCCCAGAGCCAGAAAGGCGCCGGCAAACACGGACCAGCGCGGCCATGCCCTGCTGATAAAGGTATAGAGGAAGGGAACGATAACCACGCTAGTGCCGGTGATGAATCCGGACTTGGCCGGTGTGGTGACCAGCAAAGCCACTGTCTGGACAGCGAAACCGGCAAAAAGAAGAAAGCCCAGCAGGAAGCCGGCTTTGAAATCACCGGCTTTGCTCCGGGCAATCCTCTTCCAGAAGAGGGCCAGCATGATCAACCCGGCCAGCGTGAACCTGAGCCCCAGGTAAGCAAAGGGTTTTATTTGATTCAGGGCCTCTTTCATGATCACAAAATTCGAGCCCCAGAACACCGCCACAAAAAAAAGTGAAATGTCCGAAACAATCATCTTTTTTATGCTTACCTGCTCCATAGATCGTCCTTTCCAAAAAGAGCGCTCTTCGCGGCTTTGTCCTCCGCAAAGGTGCAGCATGAAAGCCTGATACCCCTCGCCGCGCCCGGAATAACAGCTGTTGCCGTACATGCCCATAAGTCAGCTTTTTCTTCCCGGGATGACGCTACCACCCTTGCCCGGGCTACAGCATGCTGTGTTTTTGCATTATTTCCTGCGGGCCAGTTCCATAACAATAAAGGAAGCCACATCATTCGGAAGAGTTCCCGGCCCAAAGCCGGCATCGTATCCCAGTTCAATGGCCAGTTCGTGAGAAATGCGCGGCCCTCCGGCAATTAACAGCACCTTGTCGCGCATCCCTTCCGCCTCGGCCAGCTCCACCAGTTCAGTCAGATTCTCGAGATGCACATTTTTCTGGGTGACAACCTGGGAAACAAGAATTGCATCAGCCCCGCATTCGGCGGCCCTGCCCAGCAGTTCGGCATTGGGGACCTGGCTGCCCAGATTGTAGGCTTCGAATTCAGGATAACGCTCCAGTCCGTACTCACCGGCATATCCTTTCATATTTACAATTGCATCGATGCCTACGGTATGCGCATCGGTGCCGGTGCAGGCGGCAACAACAACAACTTTCCTTTTTAGCTGCGCCCGGGCAAAGGCATTTACTTCTTCAAAACTCATTGATTCATGTTCCCGCTTCGGGATTTTGATTGCCGCATAGTCAACCGTATGCGCTGCACGGCCATAAACTACAAAGAAACTGAAGCCTGCGCCCAGATCGGCCATCTCGGTAACTGAAGGAGTCTCCAGACCCATCTTCAAGGCCAGCTGTCTGGCGGCTTCACGTGCTTCATCGCCCGCCGGAACAGGCAGGGTGAAGCTCAGCTGGACTGCTCCATCATTGAGCGTATCACCATATGCTTTTACCTTGCTGAGATCGTGATCCATCAGCAGCCCCTCCCATCATCTTTTTTCGCGGAACCCTGCAGAAACAAGGCTGGGAAGGGGTTGTAGTAATCCTTTTCCCTGGCCACCACCCCGTCCTTGCCTTTGCCACCCTCCCGGCTGCGTTTGATGTCGGCAAAAAGCCCCCGTTCCAGGGCCTCTTCCAGGCCGATCTGCTCGATCTCCTGCAACAGCGCGCAGGCCTGATCCAGAAGTGCAGCAGCGCGGGTCTGGATACGCCCCTCTTTTTTGAACGTTATCTCCTCGCCAAGATGGCGGGCGTTGTTGAAAATATAACCTGCATTTTTAATGGCCAGATAGCGATCACTGATGAAGGGCGTATGGAGAGCCTCGGTAAGCATGCCCAGAAGCTGGATTCCCTGTCCCGTCAGGATGGAAACAAGGTTGAACATTCCGTTGATCAGGTAGGAACTGAAGATATCGCCCGTCACATGCTTCGTGGGAGGCATATACTTCAAGGGCGAGCGGGGGAACAGTTCGCGGCAGAGCTGCGCCTGGGCGATTTCCATGAGCAGTCCGTCTTCCAGAGCCGGATCAATCTCAAAGGCATGGCCCAGCCCCATCTGCTCCTCCTTCAACCCGGAGCGCAGCGCCAGCTGCTCATTCATGAACTGAGATGCAATCACCGTGTAGCCCTTTTCAAAAGCGTCGGCGGTAGTCAGGTAGTTGTCTTCACCGGTATTGATCGTAATTCCGGCAAAACCATTGATCATCCGCGAAAAATGCTGGTCAATGATGGTGCGGCGCATATTGATGTCCCGGAAAAGGATGCCGTACATGGCATCGTTGAGCATCATATCGAGCCGTTCCAGCGCGCCCATGGCCGCAATTTCGGGCATGCAGAGTCCGGAACAGTAGTTCACCAGCCGGATGTAGCGGCCCGTCTCCTGAACGGCTTCGTCAAGGGAGCGGCGAACAATACGGAAATTTTCCTGCGTGGCATAGGTCCCGCCGAATCCCTCGGTGGTGGGACCATAGGGGACATAATCCAGCAGGCTTTGCCCGGTATGGCGGATGACGGCGATAATGTCGGCTCCCTGCAGCGCCGCGGCTTTGGCCTGGACAGCGTCCTCGTAGATGTTGCCCGTGGCCACAATAACATAGAGCAGCGGCTGACGATCCGGAGCTGCGTCAGCCATCATCCGTTCCCGCTCTCCCCGTCGGAAGACAATCCTTTCCACCGCCTCGGCTGCCAGGGCGTCGCCTCTCTCGCGCCATTTTTCTTCAGGCAGCGAAGGAATGGACAGAACATCAAGTTTTCCCTCTCCGACATCTGCAGCGATCTCCGGTGCGCTTTTGCCGGTGACCAGAATGGCTCTGGCAAGCCAGGCCAGCAAACCGTGACCCAGAAGTTTTTTTTCATGCAATCTATCCACAAGTACATTGGGCAGCGGCACTCCTGCCGCATCAACACCATCCACACCGAGCAGCCGTGCCACGGCCCGTTCAATCGTTGTAGTGGTGTAACGATTGATCCATCCGTGCAGATCATCGGCAATGCGGGCGGCTGTTTCCCTGGCCCTGTCAATGGTTTTCCGATCCAGATTCAGCTTGCTATCCATACAATCAGTCCTCCTTCGATGTAGGTTCAAATCTGGGGTATATCATGTAGCCACGGCGCTCCCTTCAAGAACCAGGTCGAAAACAGGCCTGGGCGCCAGCGCAGCAGCAATTCTTCTTAGAAAATCCAGGGGCTCATAACCGGCCCCGGCAGGATCGGTGGGGTTGACGGTAATAGCCGGCAAATTGATCGCCTGCATGACCCTGATTTCACCGCCCCGCTGCAGGTACCGGGTATAGACCTCCTCGGTTGCGAAATTCCTGGTGGCATCACGGATGATCACCAGGGGCGGCGGCAGCGAAACCTTGCCCATCTCCAGAAGCATCCCGTCAACAAGGGCGCCGCCCAGGACCACTGCCGCAGTATCCCGGCGGTATCGCCTGCGCAGCTGTGCCCCGGCCAGGAGCGGGATGGGGGCATGCAGGATTTCCGCCTCCCAGCAGCCCTCTCTCTTCTGCAGCAAGGCAGCCTCACCGCGGTTCAGGGCCTGCCGGGCCGCCTCGAGAAGCAGCCTATCCTCAACAGCAGGGGTTTCCAGTACATGACAGCGAAAAATTGTTTTGCGAATGACATCGTCAAGCAGCGGTCCGACAGAAGCGCCGGTAGCAAGGATGGTTGCTCCGGTAACGAAGGGTGAAGCCGAGGCAATCCGGTTTATGGCTCCGTCTACCAGGACCTGAACTGCTCCCTGTGCCTTCATCTGTTCGATAAGCGCCCGGAGCGCCGCGGCACTGCCGGGCCCGGCCAGTTCAATTAAACCTGCTTCCTTCACCCGGCCTATACAAACCTCACCCATAGGGGTGGCAAAAGGGCTCTTCAAGAGTAAATCCAGCGTCGCCTCCGCCGCTTCAAAACAGGCTTCCGCAGTAGCAACGACAGCTCCAACCGGAGCGTAGATCCGCGGTTTCTCTTTCAATGTTAAACGGTCGAAACGCTCCCCGTCATAACCGGCCGAAACCAGGCCCAGAGCAACTCCGCTGCAAGCAAAGCGTTCTACAAGATAGTTCAGGGTAACCGTTTTACCCACATTCTTGGTCATCCCTACTATGGCCAGCGCTCCGGCTTCTTTGAAACGAACAAGTTGAAAAAGGTCAAGCATCGCTTTTCCACCTTAATCTTTACAATAGTACGAAAACACGGGGTATTCCCTTTTCATATTCGCCCGGATAAGGATGATAAACAAAAAAAGATGAAAAAACGGTGGTGAAACCCTTGAGTTCAGCGCCTGGGAGGTAAAATTCTTTGATCGGTAGTGCGATGTATGCCGCCAGAGCAATTATGACCATTGCGATGAACGATATTGTTTTGGGTTTCGCCACCGCGCCACAGTAGAGCCATCTTTATTATATAGAAGGCCGGCAGGGTTAATCATCATCAAGCAGGGCTAAAAATATTAACATAATCCTATACATAATGTATAATATAAGGGGATCTGCAAACCAATGAGAAATGATGCAT
>JAPXLS010000113.1:0-7425 GCA_033809435.1 Bacillota bacterium | reverse complement strand
GCTTTAACGGCTGCAGAAGAATTTATATAGGTGACCACCGCGGCATCGGGGTATTTTGTTTTACATTGCCGCAGCGCCCCGGGTTCAACCATATCCGCCATGGGGCAGCCGGCCGCTTTTACGGGCAGAAGCACCACCTTGTCGGGGGCAAGGACGGCTGCGCTTTCAGCCATAAAATCAACACCGCAAAATACAATAACCTCGCAGTCGAGGGTTGAGGCCAGGCGGCTGAGCTCAAATGAATCCCCCGTATAGTCGGCCAGATCCTGAACCTCTTCCATCTGGTAATTATGCGCCAATATAATTGCTTTCCGTTCCGCCTTTAGAGAAACAATTCTTTCCTTTATTTCCTGCAGAGTCATCGGAGCATGTTCCCCCCCATATGCCCAAGGTATAGGCATATTATGGCGGAAAGGGCTTGCACTTGTCAACACGCACGCACGCATCCGACCGCCGCTGCCCTGCTCCGATCCGGATCCGGGAGGCTCCCTGACAGCTGTCCCGGCGGCCTCTTCAAGCATTTGACCGTCCCGTCCCGATCCGATCGGATCCCGGGCTTTGCCGCTGCGTGCCCCGGTCAAATATGGTATAATCCATGTGCCAGGTGAGGAATAATGAAAATATGAAGGAGGAAACTGCATGAAAGAGCAGGTTGAACAGGCTTTGCTGAAAATCCGCCCGGCCCTGCAGCGCGACGGCGGTGATGTCGAAGTGGTGGAGGTAACCGAAGACGGCATCGTCAAAGTGAAGCTCACCGGGGCCTGCCACGGCTGCCCCATGGCTACACTGACTTTAAAGCAGGGCATCGAACGTGTTCTGATGCAGGAAATACCTGCCATCAAAGAGGTTGTATCCGTATAGAGCCGGGCCCGGTCCCCATGCGGGGCCGCAACCCTGGTCTCAGGGGTGAATCATGACTGAAATATACCTGGACAACAGCGCTACAACCCGCCCCTTTGACGAGGTAATCGAGCTTCTCGGCCGCATCATGCAAGATAATTACGGCAACCCCTCTTCTCTCCATGCCAGGGGCATGGCGGCTGAGAAGCTGCTTGAAGAAGCGCGCCGCAGCATTGCATCGATCTTGCGCTGCCGGGATGATGAAATATATTTTACCTCCGGTGGCACCGAGGCAAACAACCTTGCCATCAAGGGCGCTGCTTACCGCCGGAGAAACCGGGGCGGCCATATAATAACAACAGAGATCGAGCATTCTTCCGTGCTCAACTGTTGCCGGGCGCTTGAAAAAGAGGGGTACAGTGTAAGCTGCCTGCCGGTAGACCGGCAGGGATATCTTGATCTGGATTCCCTTTCCGCAGCTGTCGGCGATGAAACAATCCTTGTCAGCACAATCCATGTAAACAATGAAATCGGCACAATCCAGCCCCTGGAAAAAATCGGGGCATTGATCAAGGAGCGCAACCCCAAAACGCTTTTTCACATCGACGCCGTCCAATCCTTCGCCAAGGTTCCCGCCCTGTTGAAACGCTGGCAAGCCGACCTTTACAGCTGCAGCTCCCATAAAATACACGGTCCCAAGGGAGCGGGAGCACTCTGGGTTAAAAAAGGTGTTTTCCTGCAGCCGCTGTTTCAGGGGGGCGGACAGGAGAGAGGGTTTCGCCCGGGCACTGAAAATACCGCCGCCATCGCCGGTTTTGGCATGGCCGCCCGGCTTAACGCCGCCCGGTTTGACGAAAATACAGCCCTGCTGTACCGCTTGAAAGATAAATTGTGCAAGAACCTGCTGCAAAGTGGTGTTGAATTTCACCTTAATGGTCCTCCGCCGGAAAAAACGGCACCCCACATCATCAACCTCTCCTTCCCCGGCATCAAGGCCGAAGTTTTGCTGCACGCCCTTGAAGCGGAAAAGATCTACGTGTCTCCGGGAGCGGCCTGCCACTCCCGCCGTCCAGAGCCCAGCCATGTGCTGAAGGCTATCGGCCTGGAGGAAAGCAGGATCACCACATCGCTGCGCTTCAGTTTTTCTTCCCTAAACGATGAAAAACAGATTGACATGGTTACTGAGCGGATTGCCTCGGGAATAAAAGAGCTGGGGGCTTATCACAGGCGGTAATGGGAGGGGAGAGAGATGGCTGTAAAAATTCTGGTCCGTTACGGAGAAATAGCCTTGAAGGGCAGGAACAGAAGCTTTTTTGAAAGAAAACTGTTTGACAATATAAAAGCTTCACTCCGGGGCCTGGGCGCCGGCGTTGCCCGTTTACACGGCCGTTTTCTTGTAACAGGGCCGGATTCTGAAAAGGATGAGATCATCGGGCGGCTGAGCAGGGTTTTTGGTGTGGTTTCCGTCAGCTCCGTAGCTACAGCCCCCCTTGATCCGGAGGCAGTTCAAAAAAAAGTACTGGAACTGCTGGATGACCGGCCGCTGCCCGGAGAAAGCTTCAAGGTGGAAGCTCGCCGCTCGAACAAAAACTTTCCCCTGACCTCTCCCGAGCTTAACCGGATCATCGGCGCCGCCATCCTTGCAAAGCATCCCCGCCTGAAAGTCGATCTGCATGAACCCTCGTTCCGGGTTTTTATCGAAATAGGCGCCGGCGAAGCGTACCTCTATCAGGGCAGTACAATAGGGCCGGGCGGACTGCCCGTCGGGGCGACAGGCCGGGCGCTGCTGCTGCTTTCCGGCGGCATAGACAGCCCCGCAGCGGGATGGATGGCCATGAAGCGGGGCCTCGGGCTGGAGGCACTGCACTTTCACAGTTTCCCCTTTACCAGCAGGCGCTCCCGTGAGAAAGTTATCGATCTCTGCCGCACCCTTTCTCTTTTCGGGGGCAGAATTGCGCTTCACCTGGTCAGTGTTACCGCCATTCAGAAAAAAATCCATGAATGCTGCCCCCCGGAGCTGGGAATCATTCTGCTGCGCCGGATGATGCTAAACATTGCCGAGAAAATATCCCGCAACCGCGGCCTGCAGGCCCTGGTTACCGGGGAGAGCCTGGGCCAGGTAGCCAGCCAGACCCTTGAGAGCATGATCGTGATAGACAGTGCCACATCAATGCTGGTCCTGAGGCCCCTTGTGGGCATGGACAAGCATGATATCGTCCGCCTGGCCGAAAAAACAGGCACCTACGATATCTCGATTCGCCCCTATGAAGATTGCTGCACCATTTTTCTGCCCCGCCGCCCGGCAACGCGGCCCAGAATAGAGAAGGTGCTCGAGGCGGAAAGATCTCTTGACATAAACGATTTGACCTCGGCTGCCCTCAGTAGTGCAGAAACAGTGCATCTAGAAATGTAGGCTGGTGAATCAGGTAATATGACATTAGCAGCCCCCCTGTCAGGAACAGGTGCCAAAGAAGAAGCAATGCTGTTGCACCGGATCTGCGCCGATAAGCTGCGCGCCCCAGATAGGGAGAGGAGATATAGATCCTGGGACCGGCAGTGATAAAAAAGAGGGTAAAAGCGACTACAACCATGGAAAATAGTTGTCCTGCAGTAAAAACACCCCACAGCGCCGGAAGATCGCGGGTGAAATCCAGCAAAATGTTGATCACACCACTGCCGCAGAGAAACCAGACAAATAATTCACCTTCATAGGCCGCCCTGCGGCGCCGCAGTTTAAGAACAAGATATAGCATCATCAGCAATACAATGGCATAGGCGCCGTCGGGATGGCGGGGGAGCCCCTCATCAATAATCGCCCAAGGGTGGGGGATGTCCATGGGCGCCCCCTTTAATTCGTAACCTGTATATCCACAGGATAGACAAAATGCCAGGGCCGGTGCTGCGGCATCCAGGTAACGTTCCACAATCAAATTCCCCCGGTAGGCCCAAATGGAAACTGCAACATACGCACAGGCAAGGCCGCCCCAAAAACTAAAATTGCAGTCCTGGAGATAGAGCAGGCGGAGAGGCTGTTCAAAATAATAGAGAGGCCTAAAAAAAACGGCATAAAGCAACCTGCCCCCGGCCATTCCGGCGGCGATGGAGAGCAGCAAAAAATCCACAAGCATTGGTTCGGGAAGGGCTTTCCGCCGCCCGCCCGCGTAGGTCATCACCAGGCAGATGATCACCGCCGCCAAAAAAGTTAAGCTGGAAAGGGAGATCTTCATAACGCCCCAGCTCCAGGCCGGCTCGTCCACATCAATCCTCCTTCACTTATTCATCACAGCTAAAAACATGTCAATACACTACCTCCCCAGGTCATCCCTGCAGCAAGGTTGATCCCAGACGACGCCGCCGCACTCCAGGGGCCGTCCCTCAACAGTCACCGTGACGGCATCTATTTCGGGCAGGCAGGTAAATGTATACACCAGTGCTTCTATCAGAATCTCCCCCCGCCCGGGGGCTGCTGAAAAAGGGGCTGCCAGATCTATATTCAAGCGGCCGTCAACAAGGGAAAAACCGAGAACACGGCACTCCCGGGGCAGCGGTGCTCTGTATGACAGATCATAATCCCTGGAGAGCAAATCTATAATTTTTTCAAAAAGGCAGTTTTCCCCCCCCATTGCCCCCGAGGAGACAAACTTGACCTGAACGGGGACCAAAGAATCCTCACCCTGCCTGAAGCTGCGATTAACCGGGTCCTTGCAGAAATAAAGGGTGCAGGTTTGAGCCCTGCCCGCAGGCGCCAGGGGGCAAAGCCAATCCATGCTATCACTTTTCCAGGGCACGCCGTTGCAAAATAACCAGACCGCTTCGACACCCTCCGGATTCGACAGCGAATGCAACAGGGACTGGGTGAAAACAGTCTCCGCCTGCAAATCGGATTGGCCCTCATAATCGTAAAGGGGAAGGGGATGGGAGGAGGACAGGTGAATCACACAGATGCCGTTCTTGATGTACAGATCTTCAATTTCCAGATCGCTGCCGTTGACTACCGGACCGACATCATAACGGTCCTGTTCTGGCGGCAGCGGTCCCGAGATCAGGGCATTTAGCACGGCCCTGACGGTATAGTCGCCCTGCGGCACATTCCTCACAACAGGGATCACCGGCATCGATTCCCCAACGCCGGCATCATAATCGCTGTTGCGGAAGTAAAGAATCATCTCCTTGAATTCAGTTTCACCGCCCTGCTCAAGGATTTTCGCCATCCCAATTTTGTCTTCAAATTGGTCCTGCCCGGAAGAAGCACACGCACCGGCAAGAAACCCCAACAGCAGGCAAGTCAAGAAAAAGTAAAATCGTCTCAAATCGGCCACGCTACCTCTTTCTGCTTTATTTTAATTTTCGACAAATCTTGGGAAAATCCCTTTGCCGGGACAGATGTTAAAATAACTTAACCTTCCTGTTCGCAAAAAAACACACAGGGGGACGGAATGTTTTGTCCCCCTGCCCAATCTTGCTGTTTCCGGCTAACCGGCCCGTCGAACAACATGGGCTGCGCATGCGAAGCCCTGCCAACACGATAAATTATCCGTTTCCCCAGGCAGCCCGAAAGGTAAGTCCAAAGCGCCCGGACAGACCCCTGACTGGCCCAAAGCGATCAGGCACCTCCGGTCTGGACGGTTCTGCTATCCGCATAAACCTCTTCTATTTCCCGGGAAAAGTTGTTCAGAACAACACTGCGCTTTAATTTCAAAGTAGGGGTAACCTCCCCGCTCTCCTCTGTCAAGCGGCGGTCAAGAATATGGTATTTCTTGATTTTTTCGTGCTCCTCCAGTTCCAGGTTTGCTCTATCAACATCTTCCTTCACCAGCTCACGCAACCTGGGATGGCGGATCAGGTCATCCCCTGCAGCAATACAGATCCGAACCGCACCCTGCTCCACGAATTTGAGGGCCTGCCTGTCATAAGAAATCCCTTCCTGATCAAAGAGCCCGCACACAGCCTCAAAATTAGGCACAACCAGGGCAGAAACAAAGGGCTTCTCGTCGGCTACCGGTATAACCTGATCTATGTACGGGGAAAGGGCAAAAAGCGATTCAATCTTGGCAGCAGCTACATTTTTTCCCGTATCAAGCACCATGATCCCCCTGATCCGATCAACAATTTTCAGATAACCGCCTGCAAGCATCTCCACTATATCCCCGGTCTTATAGAAACCATCCTCCGTAAAAGCTTCGCGCGTTGCTTCCTGATTGTTCCAGTATTCGATAAAATTGTTGTCGCCGCGAACCTCCCATTCACCGATCTCGTTGATTCGCCCTTCCACGCCATTGCACAGAGGACCGATAGACCCCGGAAGGACCTTGTGGGGCGGATTAAGATTCACGGTGTTGCATGTTTCGGTAGAACCGTAGCCCTCGTAGATCCGCAATCCCATGGCCATAAATACCTTGCACAGATCCGCCGCCAGTGAGCCGGCTGCAGAAAAGGCGAATCGAAAACGCCCGCCCAGCCTGGCGCGCACTTTTTTAAAGACAAGGGCGTCTGCAAGTTTATACTTGAATATAAGCCACGGTCTTACACCCCCGGTAAAATCAACCCCCTCGGACATGTCTACAAAACCGTCGGCATCAGCTCTTGCTTCTGTTAATTTAAGCCCCGTCTTCATGGCAAAATTGAAAATTGCCCTCTTCAGAAACGAACCTGATGTGGTCTCCTGCAGCGCCATGTAGATGCGTTCATAGATCCGCGGCACTGACATGAACACTGTAGGTTTGAATACCTCCAGATCCTGCAGCAGGGTTTGCGGTGAGGAGTAAGCAATCGTTATAGCAGCTGCAGTGGCGGTGCCGTGTCCGCACTCCCTTTCATAGGTATGGGCCAGGGGAAGGATGTAAAAAGAACATCTGCCCTTATCACCCCCGGAGCCGGCGCCAGGCAATACAGCCCGGTTGACCCTGCTTTTCAGAATACTGTCCTTGGCTGTCTATAACTCCCATTTCGGCACTTGTTTACTGAAATATTATTCTTTTCTTGCAATATTGATTCCTGCTGCTCATATCATTTTCATGGGGATAATCTTTACCTGCAGCAAGGAGGTGTCACATAGAGGTCAATATTTCCCCGGCCAAAGCGGGGGGGGTCCCGGTAGCTACATTGCAAGATTCCAGGTCAGGTTTGAGCACTTGATGAACGTACCCACCGGCTGGGCAGTAGACCGGGTCTGCAGCGCTTAACCCCGGTTGCAACCGGCGCTGTACAGTAACAAGCTGCCGGCTTTCCCCCGGGGCCGGTGTATTTACCTGCCAAAGCCTCCGTCCCCGTGGCTGGTGGGAAAAGAAAAAACCCGGTGCATTCAGTCCGGGTTTTGTTGAAAATAGTTCTCCGGCGGTGACCTACTCTCCCGGGGGCTCGCGCCCCGAGTACCATCGGCGCTGGAGGGCTTAACGGCCGTGTTCGGGATGGGAACGGGTGTGGCCCCTCCGCTGTTACCACCGGAAACTTATCTGTTCTCTGAAGACTGCATAGCGGTGAAGATTTCGGATCAAGTCCTCGACCGATTAGTACCGGTCCGCTGAAGGCATTGCTGCCCTTACACTCCCGGCCTATCAACCAGGTCATCTACCTGGGGTCTTACCT
>JAPXLS010000112.1:0-7439 GCA_033809435.1 Bacillota bacterium | reverse complement strand
TTCCGATGAGGATGGCGCCCCGCACCTTGCGGGCCATGAGCACGGCGATGATCAGAATGCCGATGAGCGTCAGCAGCGGACCCGGTTCCGTGAGATTGCCCAGCGTGATCTGGGTGGCCTGATCGGGAACGATGATCCCGCCGCTCTGCAGCCCGATATAGGCGATAAACAGGCCGATGCCCGCAGCCACGGCCCGCTTGAGCGTTGTGGGCACCGCGGCATCGATGTACTCGATGACCCTGGTCACCGCGAGAATGATGAAGACGGTTCCCGAGATGAAGACCGCCCCCAGGGCCGCCTGCCAGCCGTACTTCGCGGCAACGGTGAAGGCGAAGAAGGCGTTCAGCCCCATCCCGCTGGCCAGGGCAAAGGGATAATTCGTCATCAGACCCATCAGGATGGTGGTCAGCCCGGCGGCGACGATGGTTGCCGTCATCACCGCGCCCCGGTCCATGCCCGTCGTGGAAAGAATTTCCGGGTTGACAAAGATAATGTAAGCCATGGTCATGAATGTAGTAATTCCCGCTATGATTTCGGTGCGCGCATTGGTGCTATTTTCCTTGAACTTGAAAAACTTCTCCACATCCAAACCTCCTCATATGGTTCTATTCTAGACTGCCAAAATCAAGGGCTCTTTACTCTATCTTGATCCCATCACCTCCATGTTTAAAGCCCGGGCAAGTAGGCTGCGAGCGAAACCTACCCGCCTGGGCTTTTATCCCTCCGGTGTAGCGCCCAAGAAACCGCCCCTCGGACTGTCTCTTTCAACGCCTGTACCACTTGGACCAGCCTGGTGGGAGGCGGCACGGCCTCGCCTTCTCCAGCGGAACCCTAGGTACACTTTCCCCCGTAATGCAAATGTAAGCATCGAGAGCTGCTATAAAGTTTGTCCTGATTATACCTTGTTCGCCATGATCTGCGAAAATCCTCTCGGCTTTTCATATTTAACACCTCCTTCCGCCCGGGGTGGGCTTTACGTTTACAGAGGCATCTCTTAGAATGTAATCAGAGAAAACCGGAGGAGGCGATGATATGGATTCAATGCTGGAGACGGTTGCCGGCATGATGGCGCTGGCCGCACGCACCGCTCCGAAAGCCGTTGGCGCCGATTTTATCAATACCAGGGTATTGACGGGAGGGGATATCGCAAGGCTGGCCGACGAGATGGTCGGGTACGGCCGGGACCGCAACAGGCGCAACTACGATCGCGACGGCGACAATGTGCGCCGTTCCGGCGCGGTTCTCCTTCTTTCCCTGGACCGATCCGAACCGATCCGGCAGGACTGCGGCGCCTGCGGTTTCAGCACTTGCCGGGAGATGGAAGACAGCTTCAGGGGAGACCGGGATTTCGGCGGACCGGTATGCAGCTGGCGCATTCTCGATCTGGGAATTGCCCTGGGCTCGGCGGTAAAGACGGCCTCCCTGTTCAATGTGGACAATCGGATCATGTTCCGCATCGGCGTTGCCGCCCGCAAACTGGGCCTGATCAAGGGCGAGCTGGTCATCGGCGTCCCCCTGTCCGCCACCGGAAAAAACATCTACTTCGATCGCTGACAGGCTCACCGCCGCCCCCGGGGGGGGAAAGAAGCGGGGAAAGGGTTACAGTTGTCCACCTGCCTTCCCCCTCTCCCCCCGGAGAGAGGGGGAAGGCGCGCGGTGCGCAATGCGCATCATGAATTACGACAGCCTATCCCTGGCCAGGGCCCTGCCGATGAGCAGCCGCTGGATCTGGGCCGTCCCCTCGTAGATCTGGAACACCTTGGCATCCCGCATCAGCTTCTCCACCGGATAATCCTTGACATAGCCGTATCCGCCGTAGATCTGGGCGGCATCCGTCGTCGCCCGCATGACCATATCGCCGCAAAAAACCTTGGCCATGGCCGCCTCCCTGGAGTTGTCCAGCCCCTGCTCCCCTTTCCAGGCAGCCTGCCAGGCCAGCAGCCTGCCCGCCGTGATATCCCTGGCCATATCCGCCAGCATGAACATGACGGACTGGTGCATGAATATGGGCAGCCCGAACTGCCCCCGCTCCAGGGCATACTGCAGCGACAGGTCCAGGGCCCTGCGGGCCACCCCCACGGCGGAGGCGGCCACACCGGGGCGGGAATGGTTGAATGTCTGCATGATGATCCGGAAACCCTGCCCCTCCTCCCCCAGGCGATCCGCCTCGGGAACGACAACCTCATCGAGAACCACATCAGTGGTATCGGCCGCCCGCTGCCCCATCTTGTCCTCCTTTTTGCCCACGGAGAGCCCCTCGGCCTCCCGCGGCACGATGAAGGCGGTAATGCCGCGGTGCCCCCTGGAGGGATCCACCGTGGCAAAGACAATGTAGTAGTCGGCCACCCCGCCGCCCGTGATGAAGCATTTGCGGCCGCTCAGGACATACCCGCCTTTCCGGCGGCGCGCCGCGGTGGTCATGGCCGCCACATCCGAACCCGCCTCCGGCTCGGTGACACAGAAAGCCATCAGCTTCTCTTCACGGCAGGCCGACCCGAGATACTTCTCCTTCTGGGCCTCGCTGCCGTTGTTGATGAGCGGAATTGCGGCCAGGCTGTTGATGGCGATGCAGGTGGATATTCCGGAGCAGCCCGCAGAGAGCTCCTCGGCAATGAGCAGCTGATCAATGGCCCCGAGGCCGCCGCCCCCGTACTCCTCGGGCACGGGACCGTAAACCAACCCCGCCTGAAAAGCTTTTTTCACGATTTCATGCGGAAAATCACCGCTGCGATCGTACTTTTCCGCTGCCGGCGCTATCTCCGCCTCGGCAAAATCACGGGCCATCTTCTGAATTGCCTCCTGCTCCGGCGTCAATGAAAAATCAATCATGGCTACCTCCTGTAAAGGTGATGTGAAAAATTAATCTTGTCCCAATTATATTCCAGATTCAATCAGTTGTCAGCCAATTGATAATATTCCACATTGACCCTGCAGCCCGGCTCCGCCTGACGGAACTCCAGAAAAAAAATTGGCAGAGAGTACAAGCACTCTCTGCCAACCCTGACCGGCAGCCTGCGCCGCCGGTTGGACCTGAGTCGGGGGAAATTACATCATGGGCATGTCGGGGCCCGGCATGCGCGGCCCGCCGTCTTTTTCGGGCAAATCGGTAACGATGCCCTCCGTGGTCAACAGCATCCCCGCGATGCTGGCTGCGTTCTGGATTGCTGACCGGGCCACCTTGGTGGGGTCAACAATACCGGAAGCGATCATCTTTTCGTAATCGTTGGTCACGGCATTGTAGCCGAAACCCTTCTCCATGCTTTTCACTTTCTCCACCACCACGGAGCCCTCGGCGCCGGCATTCTCGGCAATGACCCGCAGCGGCTCCTCCAGGGCCCGCTTGACAATGCTCATGCCGGTGAGCTCATCACTGGTCAGCTCTTTCTCCAGTTCCTTGAGGGCATCGGTAACATTCAGGTAGACCACACCGCCGCCGGAGACGATCCCTTCCTCCACGGCCGCACGGGTCGCCGAAAGGGCGTCCTCGATGCGCAGCTTTCTCTCCTTCATCTCCGTTTCGGTGGCGGCGCCAACCTCGATGACGGCCACGCCGCCGGAGAGCTTGGCCAGCCTCTCCTGCAGCTTCTCCCGGTCAAAATCGGAGGTGGTGTCTTCAATCTGCACGCGAATCTGAGAGATCCGCTTCTTGATGTCTTCGGCCTTGCCTGCACCGTCCACGATGACGGTCTCTTCCTTGCTGATGCGGACCTGGCGGGCCCGGCCGAGCAGATCGATATCCACATTCTTGAACTCAATGCCGATATCCTCGGAGACTACCTGGCCGCCCGTCAAAACGGCAATATCCTCGAGCATGGCCTTGCGGCGATCGCCGAAACCGGGGGCCTTCACCGCCACACAGGTAAAGGTGCCGCGCAGCTTGTTCACGACGAGAGTGGCCAGCGCCTCACCCTCCACATCCTCGGCTACGAGCAGCAGCTGCTTCCCTCTCTGGACGATCTTCTCCAGCAGGGGCAGCAGATCATGAATATTGCTGAGCTTGCGGTCGGTCAGCAGGATAAAGGGATCCTCCAGGACCGCTTCCATCTTCTCGGTGTCGGTAACCATGTACGGGGAGATGTAACCGCGGTCGAACTGCATCCCCTCGACCACTTTCAGGTCGGTGGTAAACCCTTTTGATTCCTCCACGGTGATCACGCCGTCCTTGCCGACCTTTTCCATGGCCTCGGCAATAAGGCCGCCGATCTCCTCGTCATCGGCGGAAATGGAGGCTACCTGGGCGATATCCTCCTTTGTCTCCACCGTCTTGCTCAGGTTCTCGAGCTCGCTTACGGCTGCATTTACAGCCTTGTCAATGCCCCGCTTCAGGAACATGGGATTGGCCCCGGCGGCTACGTTTTTCAGCCCCTCGCGGATAATGGCCTGGGCCAGCAGGGTGGCGGTGGTGGTGCCGTCTCCGGCAACATCCTGCGTCTTCGTGGCCACTTCCCTGACCAGCTGCGCCCCCATGTTCTCGAAGGGATCCTCCAGCTCGATATCGCGGGCAATGGTCACCCCGTCATTGGTAATCTGCGGCGAACCGAATTTTTTATCCAGAACCACGTTGCGCCCTTTGGGGCCCAGAGTTACGGTCACAGTGTTTGCAAGGGCATTCACACCCCGCTCCAGCGCCCGGCGGGCTTCTTCTTTATGTAGAATCTGTTTAGGCATTAAAATTAAACCTCCTTTGCTTTTCTTGGTTCATACTTTCGTCAATGAAAATTACTTAACCAGGGCCAGCACATCATCCTGCCTCAGGATGAGGTACTCCTCGCCCTTGACCTTCACTTCCGTACCGGCATAGCGCGAGAAAATGATCTTGTCCCCGACTTTGAGATCCATCTCCTGCCTGGTCCCGTTCTCCAGCACCTTGCCCGGTCCCACGGCCATTACTTCTCCTTCCTGGGGCTTCTCCTTTGCCTTGTCCGGCAACACAATCCCGCTGGCTGTTTTCTCCTCAGCCTCCAGGACCTTGACCACAAGGCGGTCACTTAAGGGTTTAAGATTCATCCTTCCTGCCTCCTTTGAGTGTAATTGATTTGGTATTAGCAGCACTCGTCGGTAGTGAGTGCTAACAAGGCCTATAAAAAAATATAACAGATTCACCGGCCGATGCAACCCTGATTTTACCCCGAAATACAACTTTTAAGGGATACAGACTCTGATTAACATGCTTGATCTGGCCGGATCTCTATATTTCACATCAACCCTTGATATTTCAGAGTATGCTAATTTATATTATGAACCATCCTGAATACGATTATGCAGCAGCATCGGTGCCAGGCACTTCCGGCAACTAATAGTTGTCATCGGTGCCTGGCACCGGCGGGGAGTAACAGCAGCGGTGGTTCCGGGGCCCCTCTAGAAACAGCCGATCTGGCAGCCGAAGATCTTGATCTTGTGCTCGTTGCAGATCTTGCCGATCTCTGCGGGCAAGCAGTCGAATTCGGCGGCAATTTCGAATATCCTCTTGCAGGACAGTCTTTTCTCCACTGCAACCTCCAGAACATGCTCCGTCAGTTTCTCTTTTCTTTTCTCTTCCACCGTTTCCTCTCCCTTCCATTAATATACTCTGTACTGCCGGGGGTGGGCGCACCAGGGAGACGAACAGGCTTGCCCCCGCCGGCGGCCACCGGTGATCACCTGCCCCCGGCTGCCAGCCTCCGGCCGGCAATGTGTCAAAGGTAGATGATTTCGCCCCGCACGGAACCCCCCGGCTCCACCTGCAGCAGGCCGTAAGAGGGGCGCCCCGCCCACCGCGGGTCCACACAGGAACCGGGATTGAACATGAGCCTATCTCCCGAGTATGCGCAAAGCGGCCGGTGGCTGTGCCCGAAGACGATTGCCTGCGGCCGGTAACTGCTGAAAGCCTCTTCGGCCCGCTGCTGCGTGGACAGGCGCATCCCGTCGCCGTGAATCAGCCCGATCTGCAAGGCGCCGGCCCGGATCAGCTTCATGCGCCCGAGCCGCTCATGCAGGTGCGGCGGATCCATATTGCCGGCCACCGCCTGCACCGGCGCCAGCGCCTGAAGTTCAACCAGCACACTCTCATCCACAAGATCGCCGGCATGCAGGATCAGATCGACTCCCTCCAGCTCCCTGAACAGCACGGGCGGCAGGAAGCGGGCCCGCCGCGGCACGTGGGTATCCGAAATCACCCCGATCCGCCGCACCTCCCCTTCGATCTGCACCATGATAACGGAACCCTCTTCGCTGTAACCGTTTATGACCCTTTACCCCTTTCCGGGATCAGCTGCGCCTGTCCCGGTGCAACCCGGTTTTCTGCCGCTGGCCCTGTTCACCCGGCCCCTACGGACCGGTACGTTTTATTATTATCCAAAAGGGGCAAACGGATCAACAGGGAAAGGCAAAATATATGGGAGCCCCCGGTTGCGCCGCAGCAAAAAGGCCCCCTTGCGGGGGCCTCCACTCCTTTCCGTACCCTCACTCCTGGTAACGTGGTATATCGAAGATCAGCGTGTAGTTCTCCACCATGTCGTAGAGGCTTCTGATACGCGAGACCTGCTTGGCCGCCCAACCGATATCGGTGGCATACTGGTGGCTGCCGGGATTGGCCGGGTTCCACCTCATTTTGTAGAGAGTATTCTGGTAATAGGAAGAATTGTTCACATAGCTGTCGGAAGCAAATTTGGCTCCGCCCAGGATGGCCGCCTCGGGTGTAAACCACCGCTCCCTGTAGGCCCGCTCGGCGCCGTGATAAATGGGATTGCTGTCGTAGGCCCCGATGCCGAACATGTTGTAAACCTTGACGTAGTCCTGATCGGGGAAAAGGTTCTCGCTGTCCTCCACCTCGACGCCGGTGGCCAGGCTGCTCAGCCCGTTCCCCGTTTCATGCAGCCCCAGGGATACCAGAAAGATCTCGTTGATATTGTTTGCCCCTCCGGCCTGCATGAAGATGGAACCGGTGCCGTCAAGTATCCCCTTCCCGGCAAGGATCCGGTCCAGGTCGCCAGCGGTCGAGCCTGCGCTGCCGGAAAGCCGCAAAAACTGGAACATGGATGTATCGGAAAATGAGCCGGTGACAGGCCGGCAGTATCTCCCGCAGACCCAGCCTTCCTTTCCGCTCACCATGATCCGGTACCATGTTCCCTCCGTGCCCGGAGCTGTGCCCCCTTCCGCCTGGGCCTGTCCCAGGATGCCGTAGATCTGGTTCTGCCAGACGCTGAGCAAATTCCCGCCGCCATCTTTCACCTGGGCGCTTCCGGTGGTGGGCCGTTCCCGGACCCGCAGATTTGGCTCTGCAGTGATCAGGATAGACTCCGTACCGGAGCCGTCAAAGCCCATATCAATAAAATTGTAGGGTTCCAGGTAATAGGCCACATCCTCCGGCAGGGCGCTCTTCCAGCCCCCTCCGTAGCGATCCGTCACCGGGGATCCCAGGCTCATCTGCCTGCCGAGCATCCACGACAGTGTATAGCCGT
>JAPXLS010000111.1:0-7494 GCA_033809435.1 Bacillota bacterium | reverse complement strand
GTATTTGTAGAAAGAATCGAGGGATGCTATTTCAACGTCGTCGGATTGCCTCTGCACCAGCTCTTTCTGCTTCTTTCCCGCATGGATATAAAACCATGGTCCCAATGGAGGTAAGCAGATGACAGAGGAAAAGGGGTTGTTGATCAGGGATCTGCCGGAGGAGGAGAGGCCGCGGGAAAAACTGCAGGAGCTTGGAGCAGGGGCTCTTTCAAATGCCGAGTTGCTGGCGATTCTTCTGCGCACAGGAGGCGCAGGGGAATCGGCGGTGCAGCTGGCGCTGCGGCTGCTCTCCCGCAGCGGAGGGCTGCGCTTGCTGCCCGGGCTTTCGCTGGAGGAGATGAGGGAGATCAAGGGGGTGGGGCCGGCCAAGGCGGTGCTGGTAAAGGCTGCCCTGGAGCTGGGCCGGCGCATGGCCACACTGCCGCCGGAGGAGGCCGAAAGTATTACCAGTCCGCAAAGGGCAGCTGCACTTTTCATGGAGCAGTTGCGCTACAAGAGAAAAGAGCATTTCATGATCCTGCTCATGAACACAAAAAACCATGTGATTTCGAAAGAAGAGATCTCCATCGGCAGTCTCAACGCTTCGATTGTGCATCCCCGCGAGATATTTAACATTCCCCTGCGAAAAAGCGCCGCTTCGGTGATCCTGGTGCACAATCATCCCAGCGGTGATCCTTCGCCCAGTCAGGAGGATCTGGAAGTGACGAGGCGCCTGGTGGAAGCGGGCAATATTCTGGGAATCGCAGTCAGGGATCACCTTATTATCGGCGACGGCTGCTATTTCAGCTTCAAGGAGAAAGGGCTTCTCTAATTGACATAATTTGTTAGAGAAAGGGGAAAAATATGAGGGCTCCGGTCCAGCATGCAGGTGGAAGATTTTCCCTGGCCCCTCCGGAGATCTACCGGCTGTTGTTCTACAATCTAACCTGGTGCATTGCAGTTAAAAAGGAAGGGGTATAAGTATGGCTTCACTATTCAGGGTATTATCCAAGGAAATCGGGATCGATCTGGGCACCGCCAATACCATGGTCTATATCAAGGGAAAAGGTGTAGTTGTGCGGGAGCCTTCCGTGGTGGCTGTCCGGCGCGACACTGGAGCCATTCTGGCTGTCGGAGCGGAAGCAAAACAGATGATCGGCCGCACTCCCGGCAATATTATCGCCATCCGCCCGATGAAAGACGGCGTTATCGCAGATTTTGATGTTACACAGACAATGATCAATCACTTCATCAACCTGGCCAACCCACGGCGCCCGATGTTCCGCCCTGTGGTGATTATCTGCATCCCTTCCGGGGTAACGGAAGTGGAGAAACGGGCAGTTCTCGATGCCACCAACCAGGCGGCCCGTGAAGCATACCTCGTTGAAGAGCCCATGGCTGCGGCCATCGGTGCAGGCTTGCCCGTGGAAGAGCCCACCGGCAGCATGGTCGTAGATATCGGCGGCGGCACCTCCGAGGTGGCCATCATCTCTCTGGGCGGTATCGTCACCAGCAAATCTATCCGTGTGGGCGGTGATGATCTGGACGAGGCAATCATACAATATGTCAAGCGTGAATACAGCCTCATGATCGGCGATCGCACTGCCGAAGAGGTTAAAATAAAGATCGGCACAGCTTATCACAAAGAGAACGACTCCGAAATGGAGGTGCGGGGACGTGATCTGGTGACGGGGCTGCCGAAAACATTGAAACTTACCTCTGCAGAGATAAAAAAAGCCCTGGAAGATACCCTGGAGGTTATTCTCGAAGCGATCAGGGTTACGCTGGAGAAAACTCCGCCCGAGCTGGCTGCTGACGTGATGGACAAGGGGGTTGTGCTTACCGGGGGTGGGGCCTTGCTGCACGGATTTGACCGGCGGGCCTCCGAGGAGACAGGCATCCCCGTGTACCTGGCTGAAAACCCCATGGATTGTGTGGTTGTCGGCGCCGGAAAAATTCTGGCCGAGATCAACCTGCTCCGTCGCCTGGCTTCTACCACTCGCAAGGGCGTCTAGCATGGAGGGCAGCCGCCGTGCTCTGACGGCGGGTTGCCAAATATGGAATTTACCGGGATGTGTTCTTATTGGCTGGGCGAAAACAGAATCGCAGGAGCCTGGCGGCCCTTATCGTGGTTGTGCTTGCCTTGCTGCTGCTCATTGTCTTTACCGGCGACGGCCGGGAACAGCTCACCCCTGTGGAGGATGCACTGCTGGCCCTCTTTGCGCCGGCGCAGACGGCTTTTTCCTCAGCGGGCCAGAAGCTGCAGTCTTTTTATGACGCCGCCGTCTCCTTTTACGAGCTGAAGGCGGAAAACGACCGCCTGCGGAGCGAGATATCTTTCCTGGAACAGCAGCTGGTGCAGTTCCAGGAGCTGCAGAAAGAGAATTACCGCTACCGGGAACTGCTCGACTTCAGCGCGGGAAGCGGACACCGCCTCCTGGCAGCGGAGGTGATCGGCCGCGATCCCAGTCAGTGGTTTGGTACAATTACGATCAACCGCGGCTATCTTGACGGCGTCAAACAGGAGATGGCGGTGATCACGGACCGGGGACTGGTGGGGATGATCTCCACCGTGTCGCCCCATTCCAGCCAGGTGCTTCTTATTACCGACCCGCGGTTGTCGGTAAGCGCAATGATCCAGCGGACCCGGGATCCTGTTACCGTGGGCATTGTGGAGAGTTATGCCAAAGATCCCGCCTATCTGAAAATTACCTATCTGCCGCTGGAAGCAAAAATTCAACCCGGCGACGTCATCATTACCTCCGGCATGGGCGGAATATTTCCCAAGGGGATTTTGATCGGCGCAGTCGCGGAGCTGGTCCAGGACCAGCCCGGAATGGTTCTCTCCGCCCTCATAGGCCCCAGGGTTAATTTTAACCGCCTTGAGGAAGTGCTGATCATTCTTGAGGCGGCGGCATACGAGGAGGATCCGCCCGCAGAGGAGCAGGAAACAGAAGAGGGGAGCGAAATGGAAGAATGATTTTCTACCTTCTGGCCGGCGCCGGCTTCATCCTCGCTTTGCTGGTGGAGGGCTCCGTTTTCTCCTTCTTCATGCTGGAGAGGGCGCTTCCAGATATATTTCTGGTCATGGTCATATCGCTCGGTTTCATACTCGACGAGCGGCGCGGCGCCTTTATCGGGCTCTGTGCCGGACTGCTCCAGGACATTATCTTCAGCTCGGCCATAGGCTTTTTTGCCCTGGCCAAAATGCTCCTGGGCTACGGTGCCGGCCTTATCGGGCGGGAGCTTTACCGGGAACAGCTCCTGGCCCCGGTACTGTTGGTTTTCGTGGGCACCCTCACCCATGAATTTATTCTCTTTTTCCTGGTGAGCCGGTTTGTGGGTTTCGGCTTGCCCGTGGAATGGAGCCTGAGCCGCCTTTTCATTCCGAAGGCCCTGTACAATATGGCCCTGACCCTGTTGATCTATCCCCTCTACTTCCGTCTTTATCGGTGGAAAAATAGAGCAAATATGGGGCTGGTCCGGCGGAGGGGTGCCGCGAGATGAACAAGTTCATGCTGCGCCGCGTCCGCCTGGTTTTTGTCCTGGTCATCGCCATTTTTATCATACTGGCCGGAAGACTGGCTCACCTGCAGGTTTTGAACCATGATTATTACTGGTACCGAGCCGAACAAAACCGTTTCACCAAGATCACCCTTCCGGCTACGCGCGGTGAGATCTACGACAGCAAGGGCAGCCTGCTTGCATCCAATCGTCCGGGGTTTGTGGTATCGCTCATGGATATGGGTGAGGGATATGACGATGAAACAGTGAGCTATTTAAGTGAAATCCTGCAGATCGACAAAAATGAGATCGAGGAGGCCATCGAGGGCCGCCTGTACATGCGCTACCTGCCGCTGCGTTTGAAAAGCGACATCACCATGGAAACGATTGCCCGGATCTCGGAACATCTCTGGAAATTGAAAGGGGTCAATATCGAGATCCGGCCCATCCGTGAATACAGGGCCGGTTCAACTGCGGCCCACGTTCTAGGGTTTCTCGGTGAAGGCCCGGTGGATGAGGCTACCCGAAAAGACTGGGCCGAAAAGGGCTACGAGTACAAGGAGAGTGACTACGTGGGGCAGGAGGGAGTCGAGAGGTCCTGGGAGCCCTGCTTGCGCGGTGTTGACGGTGAGCAGCTTATCGAGACGAATAATATGGGTCAGCCCATCAATTACCTGGAGCGCAAGGAGCCGGTTTCCGGAAACAATCTCTATCTCACCCTGGATCTGGATCTGCAGAAAGCAGCAGAGGAGGCGCTGGCCAGGCGGGTGCAGAGCATCGTCAAGAAAGAGGGAAGCAAGTATGCCGGACGCGCTTCAGCGGTAATTCTCGATCCCAACAGCGGGGCCATCCTGGCCATGGCCAATTATCCCTCCTACGATCTGAACACCTTCCGCCAGGACTATGCAGCGCTGAGCCAGGATCCCAAGCGTCCCCTTGTCAACAGTGCAACCCAGGGGACCTATCCCATCGGGTCGACATTTAAAATGGTTACCGCCACGGCTGCGCTGGAAAAGGGAGTGATGGGCGATCGGGACATTATCAACTGCGCCGGCGTGGTCCGGCTGGCCGGCGATACCAAGGCCTGTTACCGCAGCGCCGCCCATGGGGCCGTTAATTTTTACCGGGCCCTGGCTTTATCCTGCAACATCTATTTTTACCATGCCGGCCTGCGGGCCGGGATCGATGCGGTGGCCCACTATGCCCGGGAATACGGCTTCGGCAGCCCCACCGGTCTGCTTGATCTTCCGGGTGAATCGGCGGGAGTCGTGGCCAGCCGCGAATACAAGGCTTCGGTGACGGATGGTGAGCAGTGGTACCCCGCGGAAACAATGAGTGCAGCCATCGGCCAGTCCTACAACAGCATCACCCCCCTGCAGATGGCCAACTATGCCGCCATCATTGCCAACGGGGGCACGCATTACCGGCCCTACCTGGTGCAGAAGGCGGTGGACAGCGAAGGGCGAGTCGTTCATGAGACTGCACCGGAACCGCTGCGGCAGGTGCAGATATCGGCCAAAACGCTGGGCATCATCCGCGAGGGCATGCGGGGAGTAACCCGGCCGCGGGGCACGGCCTACGCCTATTTCTCCAGGCTGCCGGTATCCTCGGCAGCCAAAACAGGCTCGGCGGAGATTTATGGTGATATCCCCGCCCACAGCCTCTGCGTCTGCTATGCCCCCTATGAAAATCCGCAGATTGCCATGGCTGTGATCATAGAGCATGGCGGTATCGGCGCCACCGGGGCCGTCCCCGTTGCCGCCGAGATCCTGGAATACTACTTTACCGGAAAGATCAAGGGAGTCAGCGACACTGATGATGAAACGCCGGCTGATTAGAAATTTTGATTTTTATTTATTAATGGCAGTGATTGCCCTTTGCGCCGTGGGCACCTTTACGCTGTACAGCGCCACGCACGGCATGGAAGGGCTTTCAGATCCCCTTTATTTTGTAAAAAGGCAGCTTCTTTTCACCGGTGTGGGAATTGCTCTCATGCTGCTTGTGTGTTTTATCGACTACATCAATTTTAGCAACTGGACGGGCTACCTGTATGCAGCCAACCTGATCCTGCTCGCCCTGGTTCTTTTCATCGGGGATGTGGATAAAGGAGCCATGCGCCGGATCCAGATCGGTTTCTTCGACCTGCAGCCCTCCGAAATTGCCAAGGTGATCATCATCATCACCCTGGCCAGGCTTCTGGCCGAGAAGGAAGGAAAACTGCCCTACTTTCAGGATCTGCTGCCTTCCATGGCGGCAACAGCCCTGCCCATGGCGCTGATCTTCTTGCAGCCCGACCTGGGCACCTCTCTCGTCTTTCTGGCCATTCTCCTGGGGATGCTCTACATGGCCGGATCACAGCCGCGCCACCTGGCCCTGCTTGTCGGCAGCGGCCTGGCTGCGGCGCCGCTATTCTGGTTTTTCCTGCTGAAGGGCTACCAGAAAAGCCGGCTCCTGGTCTTTCTGAATCCGGAAATGGATCCTACGGATCAGGGATGGCAGCTCCTGCAGTCCATGATCGGCATCGGCTCGGGCGGCCCCCTGGGCAAGGGCTTTTTTAACAGTACCCAGGTCCGCCTCGGATTTTTGCCGGACCACTATACCGACATGATCTTCTCCGTTTTCGGCGAGGAAATGGGCTATATCGGGGCGGTGGCTCTGCTTCTGCTTTACTTTTTCCTCATCTACCGCATCCTGCTCACCGGCGCCCGGGCAAAGGATCATTTTGGCGCCCTCATCTGCTGCGGGGTGGCGGTCATGTTTTTCTTCCAGGTGCTCGTTAACATCGGCATGACCATCAGCATCATGCCCGTAACGGGGATCCCCCTGCCCTTCATGAGCTACGGCAACAATGCCCTCCTGGTCAACCTGGCCTCTATCGGCTTTGTCCTCAATGTGGCCATGCGCCGTTACAAAATCCAGTTTTAGTTTAGTACCGGGCTGCATATCATAAAGCGGCGGACCCTTTAATATAGATAAGGTGGGACCGGCTTCCCGGACCTTCCCTGTCCCCGGCGACCCGGGAAAAGGGATTGTTCTGAACAGGGCGAAGAAACAGCCCGCCGGTTTTCCCCTGTGCATGCGGATCGAAGCCTAGAAAGCTGAAGGGAGAAGGGGCTGCAAATGAACTACCGGCGCAGGAGCGCTCCGGTATCGACTCTCCGGACCAGGCTTCAGCAGCGCCTGGCGGAGAAGAATAGCTGGGAGAGCAAGGATGATTTCTTTCCCGGAGAGGAAAGGGGGGAGGCCGGACCTTTTTTCCCGGCAGTGATTATCAGGACAATGCATCGTTATCTCCTGGTCAAGATCACCGTTGCCGTTATTGTTGTATTTATCGCCGCTTTTTTAATACAGTCCGGCTGGAGCTGGGGAGATCCCGTTCTGCAGGGCCTTCGCTTTGTCGTAGAATGGGATATTGAACCGGATATTTTCGCCGGAAAGATGATCCCTGCCTTTAACCTCATCCGTGAAAACATGGAGCTGCCCCTGAATGGGGCAGAGGGGCCCCCGCTTCCCTTTGACGGTACCCTCGAGAGCGGCTTTGGTCCGCGCGGGGATTCTGATGCCGGGGGGGGGCGGATGCACTACGGCGTGGATCTGACGGCCCCCGAAGGTACGGCGGTGAAGTCGATCTATGCCGGCACCGTGGAGAGCGTGAAACCCGGTGAAGGCGGCGGCGATCCCGGTGCCGTGATCATCGATGCCGGCTCCGGATGGATCATGATCTACCGCGGCCTGGAAACGGTGGAGGTCAAGGCGGGGGATGCTGTCGAGCCCGGCACAGTGTTGGGGAAACTGGGCCCGCCGCAGCTTTATGATCTGCCGCACCTGCATTTTGAACTGCGCTGCGGCGGCCGCCCGGTGTCCCCTCCGCAGGAGTGGCTGGCCTGCTTTGAATGAGTCAGGGGGACGTTGAGAATCGCCGGGATAAACCGGCATGGAGGAGGGGATGAAAGAGCCCCACATAAAAGGATTAGCTGCACCATTATGGCCCCGGGTCATGCGCGGGCGGTC
>JAPXLS010000110.1:0-7520 GCA_033809435.1 Bacillota bacterium | reverse complement strand
AAATTAGATATTACTTCGGGAAGCGAGGCAGAGGAGATGTAGCAGGGCGCACCCTGATCGATCAATCTGTTTATGATGGCAGAGCCTTTCTCTCCATCGTAGCGTTTGAAAAGGGCGCTTGTCTCAATAAAATAACTGGTTTGTTCCACGGCTATTCATCCCGAAGCTTCAGGGTTTGCTCCGACAGTGAGCAGGGGACCTTGCTTAACACCTGACGGGCCTTCTCCAGGCTGTCCTGATCGCCGGTGTACCGCTTGCAGTGTTCCCGGATCTGATCGCTACTGCTGCTGGCGGGTTTCAAAAGGATCCCATCTTGGAATACAGTTGCCTCCAGGTAGGTTCCCTCTGCAATGCCCAATTTGAGACGGTAGTCCCGGGGCAATGTAACCTGCCCCTTTGAGGTTACTTTGATCATCTTCACAGCTTAACCCCTTCCGGTAAGGAATCGGGTAATCCTTACTTCCTTACATACATTCTAATACAATTCTCCAACAGGGTCAAACTGGATTATCAGCTCTGGGATTATCTCCCCATTGTTGTCTGGAGCGATCGTTAGCGATTGGCCAGTGCAGTTGAGCAAGTGCCGTCAGATCTCTATCAGGGGCCCGCCCTGGTTACCCTTTGTTATCTCGGACAGAAGCAAACAATGTTTTGCTTGCAATATTCCCCCTATTCAGTATAATCAAAGTATGGTTCGTCCCAGGTGCCTGATAGGGACAACTTCGTCAACATACTAATAAAGGCTAGACAGATTTTTTGTACCAGAAGCCTCTTTGAAGCACTTATCCAGGTTGCCGTTAATGTTTACCCCGCAAGATGGCGCCTGCAAGTTGCTGTAGTTTCAGTCTGCCATCCGGCAACCCCAGTCCCATTTCCAGATCCACCCTGTTCGCGTAGGGAGGTGGTCCCCTCCACAAAAAACCTGATGGTGTTCAGATATTTATACGGAAAGGAGAGATCTACTTTGAAAGGGAACATTGTGGTCGATACATCAAAATGCATCAGCTGCCACAGCTGCGAAATAGCCTGTGCTGTGGAGCATTCCCGGAGTAAAAGTCTATTTCTGGCCATCGATGAGTATCCCAGGCCGCAGAAAAGGGTCATGGTGGAGAGCTGCGGCCAGACCAACCTGCCGCTGCAGTGCCGCCACTGCGAGGATGCGCCCTGCGTACGGGTTTGCCCCACCGCCGCTCTGGTCAAGGAAGGCGTGGAAGGACCGGTGCTGCTGGAAGACGACCTCTGCATCGGCTGCAAATGGTGTGTTCTGGCCTGTCCCTTTGGTGTTATTATAGCTGCTCCCGATGATCGCGTCATGATCAAATGCGATCTTTGCCGGGAAAGATTGGAATCGGGCCGTCTTCCAGCATGTGTGGAGAGCTGCCCCACCGGCGCGCTGCAGCTGGTTTCTACTGCGGAGACGGCCAGGGTGAAAAGGAGGGAATTTCTGGTCGAGTATATGCGGGATCAGTAATCCGCCGGCCGGAATATCATGAGAGAACAAGTGGATCAAATTGTCGAAAAGTATCGCGCTGACGATACGGCCATTGTCGCCATTTTACATGATTTGAACACCACCTTCCGCTACCTGCCCCGGGAAGCTTTGGAGAGGGTCTCGGAGCAGCTGTCCATTCCACTGAGCCGTCTCTACAGCGCCGCCACCTTTTACCGCAGCTTTGATCTGGCGCCCTGCGGCGAGCATGAAATACAGGTCTGCATGGGAACTGCCTGCCACGTGCGCGGCGGCGAACTGATCCTGGATGCTCTGAGCCGGCGCCTGGGTGTCAAGGCGGGCGAAACCACTGCGGACGGCAAATTTACCCTGAAACGGGTCAATTGCCTGGGCGCCTGTGCCCTTGGCCCCCTGGTCTCCATTGACCGCCAGCATCATGGTCATCTAAGTATTCGCCAGGCGGAACGGCTGCTGGAGGCGTACAAAGATGAAGGCGATTAAGTCACCGGCAGAGTTGGAAATGAGAAGGGAGCAGATCATTGCAGGCGAAAAAAGCGGGAGAGCCCAGGTGGCAGTATGCTGCGGCACGGGCTGCAGCGCATCAGGGGCCCGCGAAGTGGTAACTGCCCTGGAGGCATTTCTGGCTGAAAAGAGACTGGAGATTCCTGTTAAAATCAGGATCACCGGCTGCCATGGCTTTTGCGAGCAGGGCCCGCTGGTAATGGTGGAGCCGGGGAATATCCTCTACTGCCGCGTTGAACCTGGGGATGTCCCCGAAATAGTGGAGCGGACCCTGATTGCAGGCGAGGTGGTGGAACGCTTGCTCTACGTCGACCCCATCAGCGGCAGGCCTGTGTACAGGGAAAGCGAGGTGCCATTCTACCTCGGGCAAAAGCGTCTGACTCTGGGTTCGAACGGCCGGATCAACCCTAACCGCATCGGTGATTACCTGGTTGTGGGCGGGTACCGCGCCCTGGCGAAAGCCCTTACGGAGATGAGTCCCGAAGAGGTTATCGCCAATATCAGGGAGTCGGGTTTACGGGGGCGCGGAGGCGGTGGTTTTCCCACGGGGGATAAATGGAAACTATGCCGGGCGGCCGCCGGTGAGCCCAAGTATCTCATCTGCAATGCTGATGAGGGCGACCCGGGCTGTTTTCAGGATCGCAGTATTCTGGAGGGAAACCCCCACCTGGTCATTGAAGGGGCTGTTATTGCCGCCTATGCTACCGGTGCGGCAAGAGGTTTTATTTACGTGCGCAATGAGTACCCCCTGGCGGTGAAACATGCGGGCACTGCCATAGAACAGGCCCGCTCCCTGGGACTGCTGGGTGAGAATATCCTGGGAAGTGGATTCAGTTTTGAGCTGCAGCTCACCAGGGGCGGCGGGGCCTTTGTCTGTGGCGAAGAGACGGCCCTGATCAGCTCCATTGAAGGTTCCTCCGGTGAGCCCAATCCGCGGCCCCGACCGCCCTACCCTGTGGAAAAAGGGCTTTGGGGCAAGCCCACCCTGATCAACAATGTCAAAACGCTGGCCGCTGTGCCGCTGATTACGGAGCGGGGCGGGGTCTGGTACAGCAAAATCGGCACTGCTGCAAGCAAAGGGACAATGATCTTTTCGCTCACCGGCAAAGTGAACAATACCGGGCTGGTGGAGGTTCCCATGGGCATGACCCTGCGCAGGCTTATCTTTGAAATCGGAGGCGGTATTCCAGGGGGCAAGGAGTTCAAAGCAGTGCAGACGGGGGGACCCGCGGGCGGATGCCTGCCGGCATCCAGGCTGGATCTGCCTCTGGATTACGAAAAACTTACCGAAGCCGGTTCCATCATGGGCTCGGGCGGCATGATCGTCATGGACAGCAGCACCTGCATGGTCGATGTGGCCCGTTATTTTCTTGCTTTTACGGTGGACGAATCCTGTGGAAAATGCACCCCTTGCCGCGAGGGGGGCCGCCAGATGATGGCTTATCTGGATGAGATTACTGCCGGCAGAGGGAAACTGGAATACCTGGAACAGCTGCAGGAATTGGCTGCGGTTATGCAGGCCGGAAGTCTCTGCGCCCTGGGCCGGCTGGCCCCGAATCCGGTGCTGACAACCTTGCGTTATTTCAGGGATGAATACCTGGTCCATATCGAAGAGCAGCGCTGCCCGGCAGGTGTCTGCAAGGCCCTGATTACTTACTCTATCGATGCCGAAGCCTGCACCGCCTGCGGGCGCTGTACCAGACACTGTCCCACCGGAGCCATCAGCGGACCCAAAAAAGAGGTGCCGCAACTTGAAGCGGAACTTTGTATCCGCTGCGGCGTCTGTCGTGATGTCTGCCGTTTTGACGCCATCGTGGTGAAGTAAGCAGCGAGGTGAATACGATGATTGAAGTTGAGATAAATGGGCAAAGAGCGGCGGCGCCGAGGGGGACAACGATCCTGGCGGCTGCGCGCAGTCTGGGTGTAGACATTCCTGCTCTCTGCCACCACGAAGCGCTGGCGCCCTTCGGCGCCTGTCGCCTCTGCCTGGTGGCGCTTGTCGATGGCAGACTGCGTTCCATCGTTGCCGCCTGCAATTACCCCCTGGAGAAAAGCGGGCTGGCCGTGGAGACCGATACAGATGATGTTCTGCAAGCACGCAGGATGAATTTGAAACTGCTGCTGGCCCGTTGCCCCGCAGTGAAGGTTCTGCAGGATCTGGCCCTGGAGTGGGATGTGGACACGGAAGGGCTGTTGCTCACCGGAGATGGCGAGGAAGAGTGCATTCTCTGCGGGCTTTGCGTACGGGTATGCCGGGAAGTGATCGGCAGGTGCGTAATCAGCTTTGCTTATCGCGGTGTGGAACGCAAGGTGAGCACTCCCTTTGATCTGGAAAGCGATCTATGCCTGGGCTGTGCAGCCTGCGCCTTTGTCTGTCCCACGGGAGCAATCAAAGTGAATGAGGAAAATGGGCGGCTGCTCATTGCTCCCTGGCACAGCAATCTGGAACAGGCCCTTTGCTCCCGCTGCGGCCGGCCGGTGGCTCCGGTGGGGATATTTGAGCATCTGGGTGAGAGGATGGAGAGCAGGCCCAAGGAGGGAGAACACCTATGTTCCCATTGCCGGCGTTTGGAAATAACTGCAGCTGCTGTGAAGCTTCCTGCAGTTAAGTACAGCCGTTACTAGTGTGACTGACGGTTGTGCCGGTCGATAAAGGCGGCCGGTTTTGTGATTCCGGGAAAACCGGTAGTGCATGAACAAATGTAAGCCCTTCCGGGGCAAAAACTAGAATGAAGGGAAGGAGAAAAGTGGATCAGGAAAAGCTGAAACGGAGAAGTATTGACCCTGCTTCCCTGGCCATGCTGTCCAGGGCGGAAAAGGAGAGTCTGGAAACAGCCTGGGATCGCCATGACAAGCAGGAACCACAGTGCGGTTTCGGCCTTCTGGGTGTCTGCTGCCGCAATTGCAATATGGGGCCTTGCCGTATTGATCCCTTTGGAGGCGAACCGCAAAAAGGGGTTTGCGGCGCCGGCGCCGACACCATTGTTGCCCGCAACCTGCTAAGGGCCATTGCCGCGGGTGCTGCGGCCCACTCCGACCACGGGCGAGATATCGTGGAGGCGCTGCTTCACGCCGCTACAGGGCAGGCCCCTGATTACCAGGTCAAGGACCGGGATAAGCTGATGGCCCTGGCTGCCGAGCTGAATATTGAAAGCGAGGGACGTTCGGATCAGGAAATAGCAGCCGACATTGCCCGCACGGCGCTCGATGAGTTCGGAACCAGCAAGGGCACCCTTGCTTTCTTGAACAGGCTTCCGGCTCAGCGTAGGGAGCTGTGGGGCAAGCTGGGGATAACCCCGCGCGGCATTGACCGCGAGATTGTAGAGGTGATGCACCGCACGCATATAGGGGTGGATAATGATTATGTTAATTTGATCCTGCATGGCCTGCGCACTGCTCTATCCGACGGATGGGGGGGCTCCATGTGGGCCACGGAGCTCTCGGATGTTCTATTTGGCACCCCCAAACCGGTGACGGGTGTGAGCAACCTGGGGGTATTAAAAGAAGACGAAGTTAACATAATTGTTCATGGGCATGAGCCTACCCTCTCGGAGATGATCGTGGCGGCGGCTCGCGATCCCGAGCTGCTGAACCTTGCCGGTGCCAGGGGGGCCAAGGGGATCAGTATCAGCGGCATGTGCTGCACCGGCAACGAGCTGCTCATGAGACATGGCGTCCCCGTGGCCGGCAACTTTCTGCAGCAGGAGCTGGCCATCATTACCGGGGCGGTGGAGGCCATGGTTGTCGATGTGCAGTGTATCATGCCCGCCCTGACGGGGCTGGCCGCCTGCTACCATACCGAGATCATCTCCACCTCGCCCAAGGCCAGGTTCCCTGGGGCGAAGCACGTTCCCTTTGAAGAGAAGTGCGCGCTAAGGATTGCCAAGGATATAGTGAGGATGGCTGTAGAGAACTACCCGAACCGCAACCCCGACCGTGTGTTCATCCCCAGGGAGAAGATGGAGTTCATGGCCGGATTCAGCGTGGAGGCCATCGTGGGCGCCCTGGGCGGCACCCTGGATCCGTTGCTTGACGCCATCAAGGATGGTTCGATCAAGGGGATCGCGGGCATCGTGGGCTGCAACAACCCCAAAGTCACGCATGATTACGGTCATGTCACCCTTACCGAAGAGCTGATCAAACAGGATGTGATGGTGGTGGAAACGGGCTGCACAGCCATCGCCAGCGCCAAAAGAGGGCTGCTGCTGCCGGAGGCGGCTGAGAAGGCAGGTCCAGGCCTGAGGGCCGTTTGTGAAGCCCTGAAGATCCCGCCGGTTTTGCATATGGGTTCCTGTGTAGACATCAGCCGCATCCTAGTTGTGGCTGCAGCCGTGGCCGGCGCCCTGGGCGTGGATATCAGCGATCTGCCCCTGGCCGGCGCCGCCCCGGAATGGATGTCCGAGAAAGCGGTCAGCATCGGCACCTATGTCATCGGCTCGGGGATCTACACGGTACTGGGTACAGTGCCGCAGGTGCTGGGCAGCAAAAGCGTTGTATCTCTCTTGACGGAAGGGGCCAATGAGGTGATTGGGGCTGCTTTTGCGGTAGAGGGCGACCCTCTTAAAGCCGCCTCCCTGATCATGGAACATATCAAGGGAAAGCGCGCAAAGCTGGGGCTTCCGTAAAAAAGGTGCATTAAACCGCCGGGGGGACCGTCTCCCGGCGGTTGGTTGTTGTGCGCCCGGCATGGGCGCAGTCTAACGGGTGCAAGTCCCTAGTGCGGGTTGATAGTGCCAAGCACATAGCCGAAGGCAAGGGTGTCCATCGCGAGGTGGAATCTGAAGGAAGCCGGAGGCAAACTTCCGGCCTGACGAACAGAAATCACATCAAGCATTGCAAGCTGGGTAAGGTTGCAACACAAACTGAAGCCCCAAACTATCCGGAAGCTTGCGGTGTAAATGTGGCAGGTAGATGGAAGGAAAGACTGCGTTCTTACCCGGGGAGGTCTCACGGACGGGTGGAAACAGAGTAAGAAGCCCGGTTGAAACAAGATTTGTCGTGAGAAGTCAGCAGAAGCCATAGTACGCGGATACCGCGGTATCTGCGGAAGGGCCGAACCAGAGAAGGTGAGGGTCAATGAAAGTCACTGAAAGTGGTGCTACAAAACACAGACAACTTCAAATTGAAGACTACCTGCAAAGGGTATCTGCGGAACAGAGAGAGTATGCAGGAGGGTGCGAGCCACCCAAGATGGCTGAAACCGACATCACCAACACAACCGAGCAGGCGGAGGGCTTGCTTGAGCAAATTCTAGGCGCAGGTGGAATTGACGGGATGCAGGTGGATGAACTTCTGCCCTTCCTCAAAGAAAACCGGAATGAGCTCCTGCAGTCTCTCCGGGACAGTAAATACCGTCCCAAGCTAAAGAGAACGGGAAAGTCAGGAAGCTGGGGATACCAACAGTGGTGGACAGACTTATCCCGCAGGCTATCTGCCAGACCCTGACCCCAATATTTGAGAAGCAGTTTTCAGACAACAGCTTTGGGTTCAGGCCTAAAAGAAGCGCCCATGGCGCTTTAAGAAGATGCCAGGACAACATCACAGAAGG
>JAPXLS010000109.1:0-7671 GCA_033809435.1 Bacillota bacterium | reverse complement strand
TTTGTTCTTGAAGAGCTGCGTCATATTGCCGATTCCCCGGACCTTTTGAAGCGGAACCGGGGGCGGCGGGGCCTTGATATTCTGAACAAGATTCAAAAAGAGATGGATACGCCGGTGCAGATCTATGAAGGCGATTTTGAAGAGCTTGCCGAGGTGGACAGCAAGCTGGTACGATTGGCCAAGGTTCTAAACGGCAAGATCATTACCAACGATTTCAACCTGAACAAGGTCTGTGAACTTCAGGGCATTACCGTTTTGAATATCAATGAGCTGGCCAATGCGGTGAAGCCGGTAGTTTTGCCAGGCGAGGAGATGACGGCTCAAATCATCAAAGACGGCAAGGAAATCGGCCAGGGAGTGGCCTATCTCGAGGATGGGACCATGGTTGTGGTTGAAGGCGGCAAACGCCATATCGGCGAAACGATCGAAGTTCTCGTTACCAGCGTTTTACAAACAGCAGCCGGCCGGATGATATTTGCCAAGCCGAAAAGCATGGCGGAAAAATATTCCGGAGTCAAATAAATGCAGACCGCAGTGCTTATCGCCGCCTCGGGCCGGGGGCGGCGCATGGGCGGTGAAGTCAAGAAGCAGTACCTGATGCTGGAAGGGATTCCTGTCCTGGCCCGCACATTGGATCTCTTTACCCGCCACCAGGCAGTTTGCCGGATTGCCGTCATTGTTCCTCCCGGTGAGACAGGGTTTGCCTGCAGCCTGATCAAGCCTTTTTGCACTCTTGACAAGGTCATATTTGTTGAAGGAGGACAGCGGCGGCAGGATTCCGTATGGCGTGGATTGCAAGAGGTTTCACCGGAGACGGAGATGGTCTGCGTTCATGATGGAGTCCGTCCTTTTGTAACCCGCAAGCTTTTCGAAGCCGTGTTGCTGGCGGCCTCCCGGTGCGGAGCCGCTGTTCCGGTGATCCCGGCAACAGATACATTGAAAGAGATCTCCGGCAGCGGTATGATCGGGCGCACCATTTCCCGCGAAAAGGTGGGATTGGCGCAAACCCCCCAGATATTCCGAAGACGCCTGCTCTTCGAGGCTTATCGCAAAGCACAGATCTGCGGTGTGGAGGCTACGGATGATGCCGCCTTGCTGGAACTGCTGGGCGTGGAGATCTGTGCCGTGGCCGGCAGCATCTCCAACATCAAGATAACCAATCCCCAGGACCTTGCCCTGGCCGAAATTCTGATCAAAAGGGGGCGGCGGGTTTGTTTCGAGTAGGCATCGGTTTTGACCTGCACCGCCTTGTCCCCGGGGGGGCATTGATCATCGGCGGCGTAGCGATCCCCTTTTCGCAGGGGCTGGAAGGTTATTCCGATGCCGATGTGCTGCTGCATGCACTGATGGACGCAATGCTCGGCGGCGCCGGGCTTCGAGATATTGGCTGCTATTTTCCGCCGGGAGATGAGCGTTACCGGAATATATCGAGCCTGAAACTGCTGGATGAGGTAAAGAATATAATCTCCGGGGAGAGTTATGGTGTGGTCAATGCCGATATGATTGTAATTGCTCAGGCCCCGCAGTTGGGTCCCTTTATAGAGGATATGAAAAAGAACATTGCCTCCATTCTCGATCTCCAGGAGGGCGCTGTATCTATAAAAGCAACCACCACCGAAGGGGTGGGAGTGTGTGGCCGGGGTGAGGCGATCGCTGCCCAGGCGGCGGTGCTGCTGCGATTCCAGGCTTGAGGCCGTTCCCTGCTGTCTGATCCCGTCCCTTTTCACCTGAATCCCGCTGCAAAGATCCGCCCAGGCGCCTTTCCCGGGTATCGATAGGGAGGAATTTTTTTGGGGCGAACTGAAACACTCGACAGCCGCACGCCTTTGGTGCAGTACGAAAGGTGGACAATGGCGGTTGGGCATTGCCGGGGGGGCTGTGGTATGGCCAAGAAAAAGAGTTGGTTGAAGTACGCGCGATATATCAATCTGGCATTTTCTTTCGGGATTTCCATGATTCTGACCATGCTGCTGGGGATCTTTGGCGGAGACTGGCTGGATCGGCGGTTGGGCACATCTCCGTTATTTTTGTTACTTGGCATTTTTTTAAGTGTAGGGGCAGGATTTTATAACTTATGGAGCGAATTATCTAAATTAGTTGAAATAGAAAAACATAAAAAACTAGAAGAAGATAAACAACATGAAGTAACTGCTGAAACTTGTCAAGTCGGGGAAGGAGAAAAGGGAGAGCGGTAGAACACTATAATTCAGTGGTACTGGAAATAATCGATAAGGGAAAGCAGAATAAGAAATATGGGTACCGTAAGCGATCACAGGATGAATAGTACAGAAAAAGTTATGCTCGTGCTGGGTGCGATAATTGCAATTGCCGCATTGTGTTTAGGCTACCGGCTTTACGCATTGGGGGTGGTGTTGGCCGCATTTGCAGCCTGGTTGCTTTATCGCTGGCAGATGGCCGCCGTCATAAATACGGAGGGTGTTTCACCCCGGAAAGCCACTTCCAGGCTGATCACCCGTTCGCTGATCCGGATGTTAATTCTCTTCACTCTTTTGGGACTTTCCATTTTGGGGGGAGTGCCTTTTCTTTTTGGGTTCATGACCGGCCTTTTTCTTCAGGTAATGACATATATGGGTCAATCGCTTTGCATGATTTTTAGGAAAGGAGGAACAGCTTAATTGGGTTTTGAAGCTTTGCAGGGGGTATTGGAGCATGTTCAGCCATCGGTTGTGTTTTACCTGGGTTCAATTCCTGTAACCTCCACCGTGGTCAATACCTGGGTGATCATGGCCGTCCTTCTGCCCCTGGCCTATTTGCTCACCAGGAAGCTCAGCATTGTTCCCCATGGATCCCAGCATCTTCTGGAGATGCTGGCCGGGTTTTTCTATGATCTGCTGGAGAGCAACATGGGCAGGGAAGGGCGGAAATATCTCCCGCTGGTAGGCACTCTCTTTGTGTTTATTCTGTTTCTGAACCTCTCCTGGTTGATTCCGGGATTGAGGCCGCCGACAACAGATCTGTCAACTACGGTGGGTTTTGCAGTGGTTACCATCATCATAGTACAGCTCATCGGTATCAGGAAACAGGGGCTGATGGGTTATATCAAACATTTTTTCCAGCCCAATCCTTTCCTTTTTCCCTTGAATGTTATTGAAGAGCTGGTTAAGCCGGTATCGCTCTCTCTCCGTCTTTTTGCGAACATGTTTGGCGAGAAGACAGTGGTTGCCGTGCTGTTTGCGCTCATACCATTTTTGGTGCCCACCCCGGTAATGATATTGGGGGTAATCATGGGTCTTATTCAAGCCCTGGTCTTTTCGCTGCTGACAGTAATCTATATAACCAGCCTGGTCCAGGGACACTAAAAATTGATTGGGAGGTAGGTAATAATGGGTTATCTAAGTGTAGCGCTGGCCGTAGCCCTGGCTGCTTTTGGTTCTGCGTACGGTCAAGGTATAGCTGCGCGAGCTGCCATGGAGGGTACTGCCAGGCAGCCTGAGGCCGCCGGAGATATCAGGACGACTTTGATTCTGGCTCTGGCTTTTATCGAAGCGTTGACCCTCTTTTCTTTTGTGATTGCCATTCTTCTATGGACCAAAGTTGTCTAAATGGCAAGGGCGGATAAATCCATAGTCACGTTTATCCGCCCCGGCTTCTCAAAAATAAAGGGGGTGACGTTATGGCAGCCATTTTTGAGGCCTTGAAGTTTGAACCTGCGACCTTCTTTTTTCAGGCGCTGAACGTTGCAGTGGTCATGGTGATTCTCTATTTCATACTCTGGAAACCGCTTTCGAAGAGTTTCAACGACAGGGAAGAGCAGATCGGCGGCGATCTAAAAAAGGCATCCTCTGCCAGAGAAGAGGCGGAAGAGTTGCTGTCCAGTTACCGGCACAGAATTGACGAAGCACACCGGGAAGCCCAGGACATCCTGGAAAAGACTACAAAGATGGCCGAAACCACCCGCGTAGAAATAGTTGCCCAGGCCCGCGAGGAAGCGGGCCGGGTTATGGAGCAGGCCCGGATGGAGATAGAAAGAGAGAAAAGGGCGGCCCTGGCGGATATTCGCCGGCAAGCCGCAGACCTGGTGGTGACCACGGCCGGCAAGGTCATGGCTCGCGCCCTTACCCCAAGCGACCAGGAGCATCTGGTTAAGGAGGCTCTTTCGGAGGTGGAAAGGTTACAGTGAGCCAGGACAAAATAGCCCGGGTCTACGCCGAAGCCCTTTTTTCCGAAGCCCGGAAAGCGGGGCGGGCGGAAGAGCTGGGAGAAGAGCTGCTTTCCTTGAAAAAAAGGATGGAGGAGGATGCCGAGATCCGCAAAATCCTCCAACACGAACTTGTTTCTCCCCGGGAGAAAGAAAAAGCGCTAAAGGATCTTCTGCCCCGGCTGCTGAGCAGGGAAAACCAGGAGACGATCGCCTCCATTGTCCCCGAGTACGAGCGCCTGCTGGACAGGGAGAAAGATGTGGAGCCGGTAGAGGTAACGCTGGCCTCTTCAATCACTCCCGCCCTCGAATCCGAATTGAAGCAGAGGTTGGCCGGCGTTGTGGGGAAGAAAGTGCGCCTGGTTATGAAAATTGATCCCGGCATACTGGGAGGAATGGTGCTGCGCTGGGAGGACAGGGTCATAGATGCCAGCGCAAGAAGAAAGCTTAAGCTCATAGGCGACCACTTAAAGACAGTTTGACATGCGCCGCTGTTAAGCTGATGTAAAGGGGTGATCGGGTTTTGGATAGCAAGATCGATGAGATTACCGGCATTCTGATGCAGCAGATTGAACGCTATGAGCTGGAGATAGAGATAGAGAGCAAAGGCATCGTGACCTATGTAGGTGACGGCATCGCTCGCGTTCAGCTGGAGCATGTTATGGCCGGCGAGCTCCTTGAGTTTCCGGGAGCTGTTTACGGCATGGCTTTGAACCTGGAACAGGACAGTGTAGGAGCTGTAATTTTGGGTCCATACCTGCATATCAAGGAAGGGGATGAAGTGAAGCGGACCTCCCGGATCATGGAGGTGCCCGGGGGCGATGCTTTGATCGGCAGGGTGGTCAACCCGGTGGGGGTGCCCCTGGATGGCAAAGGGCCGATCCATACCGATACATTTCGTCCGGCGGAGTTCAGCGCTCCGGGTGTGATCCAGCGCCAACCGGTAAGCGTGCCCTTGCAAACGGGGATCAAGGCCATTGATACCATGATTCCCATCGGCCGGGGGCAGCGGGAGCTGATTATTGGCGATCGCCAGACCGGCAAAACAGCCATAGCTGTGGATACGATCATCAATCAGAAGGGGCAGGATGTGCTCTGCATCTACGTGGCTATCGGGCAAAAAGCCTCCACTGTAGCCTCGGTGATCAAAAAACTTGAGGAAACGGGCGCCATGGAATATACCACCCTGGTGGTGGCCAATGCCGGTGAGGCGGCCCCACTGCTTTACATGGCGCCCTATGCCGGCTGCGCCATGGGTGAATACTTCATGTACGAGCAGAACAGGGATGTCCTTGTGGTTTACGATGATCTGTCGAAACATGCGGTGGCTTACCGGGAACTGTCCCTGCTTCTCAGAAGGCCTCCCGGGCGGGAAGCCTACCCAGGAGATATTTTTTACCTGCACTCGCGTCTGCTGGAGCGGGCGGTTTGTTTGCATGAATCTTTTGGCGGCGGCTCGCTTACCGCCTTGCCCATAATTGAAACGCAGGCCGGAGATGTATCCGCCTACATCCCGACCAATGTCATTTCCATAACCGACGGTCAGATCTACCTGGAATCAGATCTTTTTTATGCCGGTCAGCGTCCGGCAATCAACGTGGGGCTCTCGGTTTCCCGCGTCGGCGGGGCGGCCCAGCTGAAGGCGATGAAGCAGGTCGCCGGGCATTTGCGCCTGGATCTGGCTCAGTACCAGGAGCTGGCGGCTTTTGCCCAGTTTGGAACGGATCTTGATAAGGCCACCCAGGCCAGATTGACCCAGGGCGAACGGATGATGGAGCTGCTGAAACAGGTCCAGTACCGGCCCATGCCCGTGGAAGAGCAGATTGCAGTTGTCTTTGCAGGCGTCAACCGGTATTTGGATGACCTGCCTGTAGAAAGAGTCAGGGCCTTCGAACAGGAGTACCTGCGCTTCCTGCACGGCAGCCATCCCCATCTCCTGAAAAACATCAGAGAGAAGAAGGCACTGGATGAAGGGATGGAGGAAGAGCTTAAAAAAACCATCCTTGAATTCAAAAAGAGGTTTGCACCTCCGGCCGGCGAGGCCGCCTCTTGATTGAAGAGATGCCGGAAAGCCGGATAGCGGAAGACAAAGGCGGTGGAATCCTTGTCCAATATTAGGGATATAAAACGTCGCATCCAGGCCATAGGCAATATTCAGCACGTGACCAGGGCCATGAAAATGGTGGCTGCGGCCAAACTGCGCCGGGCGCAAAGCCAGGTATGGGCGGCACGTCCTTATGCTTACAAGATAGCCGAGGTGGTCGGCCGCCTGGCTCTGGCGCCGCAAGCCCGTGAAATCTCGCTTGTTGCCCCCCGGGAGGTTGGCAAGGTGGGTTACGTTCTGTTCACCGGTGATCGGGGGCTTGCCGGAGCATACAATGCCAACCTGATAAATTTAACTGTGGACCGTTTGAACAGGGAAGAGCACCCTGCTGCGCTGGTGGCGGTGGGAGGCAAGGGCGCGCGTTATTTTCTGAGAAAACCGGTGGAGATGTTGAAATATTATGAAGCTGTGGAAGACGAACCGGACATATATCAGGCCCGGGAGCTGGCCCGGCAATTGATGGATCTCTATCTTGCTGGAGCGCTGGATGAGGTTAACCTGATCTACGCCCGTTTCCATTCGGCCCTGCATCATGAAATTAGAGTGGATAGATTTTTACCCGTGGTGACGCCAACGCTGAAGCCGGCTGAGGGGATTGACTATATTTACGAACCGGAGCCCAGGAGTATGCTGGAGATAATTTTGCCCCGCTATTGCGAAATGCGGGTTTTCCAGGCCCTGCTGGAGGCCAAAGCCAGCGAGCACAGCGCCAGGATGGTGGCCATGGAAAGCGCCACCGGCAATGCCGGCGAGGTTATCGAACAGCTGACCCTCTCTTTCAATAAAGCGCGCCAGGCCGCCATTACCAGTGAGATCGTGGAGATAGCAACGGGTGCGGAGGCTTTGAAGGCCCACAGTTAAAGGAGGAAGATTAATTTCATGAACGAGGGAAAGGTTGTGCAAGTCATAGGGCCTGTTGTTGATGTGGAGTTTCTTGAGGATAACCTGCCCGATTTGTACAATGCCGTCATCATCAAGGGGGAGCGGATCAACCTGACCATGGAGGTTATGCAGCATCTGGGCAATAATACGGCCCGCTGCGTGGCCCTTGCCTCCACCGATGGACTGCAGGCGGGCATGAAAGTTATAGATACGGAATCACCGATCAAGGTGCCTGTGGGCCCCGGAACTCTGGGCAGGCTGTTCAATGTGGTGGGTGAACCTATTGACGAAAAGGGGCCCGTGGAAGCGGAGGAACGGTGGCCCATACACCGCGATCCCCCCTCCTTTGAGGAGCTGGAGCCCTCCACGGAGATCCTGGCCACGGGGCTGAAGGTCCTTGATCTTCTTGCTCCCCTGCCCAAGGGGGGGAAGATGGGACTTTTCGGTGGCGCCGGTGTGGGGAAAACGGTATTGATCATGGAGCTTATTCGCAATGTGGCATACGAGCACGGGGGCAACTCCGTTT
>JAPXLS010000108.1:0-7806 GCA_033809435.1 Bacillota bacterium | reverse complement strand
GCCCCCGCTTCAGGAACGCGGATGCGCCCGGTGGTAAACATCCCACAGGTGCCCCCTGGTGATGTGGGTATAGACCTGCGTAGTCGAAACGCTGGCGTGTCCCAGGAGCTCCTGAAGCACCCTCAGATCGGCCCCCTGCTCCAGCAGGTGTGTGGCAAAGGAATGCCGCAGCGAATGGGGGCTCAGACCCGCCTTGTGCGAAACCTTGCGGATATATTTTTCAAAGATGTAGCGCACCCCCCGGTCGCTCAGCGGGCCGCCCCGGTGGTTGATCAGGAGACGCCCCGTTTTCCCTTCCTCTCCGGCAGCCGCCAGCATAAGCGGCCGGACCCGGCCGAGGTACTCCTTCAAGAAAGCGGCGGCGGTCCTGCCTATGGGCACGATCCGCTCCTTGCCACCCTTGCCCGAGACCCTGACCAGGCGTTCTTCCAGATCAAGTGAGGTCGTCTCCAGACCGGTGAGTTCACTCACTCTCAATCCGCCGGCGTAGAGAAGCTCCAGCATGGTCCGGTCCCTGTAGCCCGGAAGGGTGCTGCAATCGGGAGCCTCCAGCAGAGCTTCAAGCTCGTGATAGTAAAAAAACTGGGGCAGCCTTTTTTCCTGGCGGGGCGTGGAGACATTGCTCCAGGTTCCCCCCTCCAGGTCGCCCTCTCTGAGCAAAAAATTCAAAAAAGAACGCACCGCCGATAATTTACGCGCTGCCGAACTGCGGGCATAATCGTTTTCTTTAAGCCAGGCCAGATAGCGGCGGAGCATATGATGGGTCGCCTCCCGCACCGGGGCCTCCCCTGCGTATACCAGCGATAAAAACTGGGTAATATCCTGTCGATAGCTCTGCAGGGTCAGGGGTGAAGCGCTCTTTTCAACCTCCAGGTAAACCATGAAACGTTCCAGCTGTTCGTCCAACCTTTGCACCCTCAGTTGATATTAGCATAACAGTTCTGCATATGCAAGCAAAGTGCTCCTTTTTCAAAGATTGATACTTTTTGTCGTTTTATTGTTTTAATTCTGCACAAAACGGGGAGGCTCCGCAACCGATTCATTGCTCGGCAGCGGCCTCCTGCGGGTCTGAAGCCCTGTAGCCGCATTCCTTGTTGGAGCAGCGGATCTCCTTTTTACCCCTTCTCACGGGCTGGACCAGGAGCGAGCCGCACCGGGGACATTTTAGCAGCAGCGGTTTGTCCCAGAGCGAAAATGTGCACCGGGGATAGTTGCTGCATCCGTAAAAGATCCTTCCCTTCTTGCTGCGCCGCTCCACCAGCATGCCGCCGTCCAGGGGGCAGGGCACACCTGTCTGCTGCACAATATTTTTCGTATATTTGCACTCGGGGTAGCCCGGGCAGGCCAGGAACCGGCCGAAGCGGCCGTGCTTGTAGATCAGCTTTTCGCCGCACTGCGGACATTCTTCCTCGCTGACCTCGGCCTCCAGCTCGATCTTCTCCATCTCCTGCTCCGCCCTGCGGAGCTGCTCCTGAAAGGGACCGTAGAATTTGTGCAGCACCGCGCTGCGCTCCAGTTTACCCTCCTCGATCTGATCCAGCCGCTCCTCCATACCGGCGGTAAAATCGATATCAATTATTTCAGGAAAGTGCTGTTTCATCAGATCAACGACCACAAAACCGAGTTCCGTCGGAGCAAAGGCTTTTTTCTCCCTGATCACGTAGCCGCGGCTGATGATGGTCTCAATAATGGGCACGTACGTGCTGGGCCGCCCGATCCCCTTCTCTTCGAGGGTCTTGATGAGCGAGGCATCGTTGTAGCGCGGCGGCGGCTGGGTGAAATGCTGCTGAGGCAGGAAATCCACCAGTTTGAGCTCCTGGCCCTCCAGCATGGGAGGCAGCACCGTCTCCTCCTCCTTATCGGCGCCCTGGTACACCTTCAGGAAACCGGGGAATATGAGACTCGAACCTGCGGCCTTGAAACCGTATTCCCCGGCGGCAATATCAACGCGCACCTGATCGTAAACCGCAGGAGCCATCTGGCTGGCCACAAATCTTTCCCAGATGAGCCTGTAAAGGCGGGCCTGATCCCGGGTCAGGTAGGCCGCAACGGCTGCGGGAGTATTGCCCGGGGCGGTGGGCCGGATGGCTTCGTGAGCCTCCTGGGCGCCCTTGCGGGAACGGTACTGCGGAGGCCGGGGCGGTATGTAATCATCCCCGAATTGACGGACAATGATCTCCCTGGCCTCGGCCTGGGCCTGCGCGGCGACGCGGGTGGAATCGGTCCGCATATAGGTGATCAGCCCCGAGCTCTGCCCCCCGCCCAGGCTGATCCCCTCGTAGAGCTGCTGCGCCAGGGCCATGGTCTTTCGGCCGGTAAAACCGAGTTTTGACGAGGCTTCCTGCTGCATGCTGCTGGTGATAAAGGGCGGGGCGGGTCTGCGCTTCCGCCTGCTCTTTTTGACCTGCTTCACAATGAAAGGAGTGCCGCTCAAGCCTGCGATAGCGCTTTCGACCGCCTCTTCATCGGGCAGCTCTATCTTTTCACCGCGAAAACGCTCCAGCAAGGCCTTGAACCGGCTGCCCGCGCCGTTGGCCTGCAGAAGCGCCTCCAGCGTCCAGTACTCTTCCTTCTCGAAGAGATCGATCTCCTTCTGCCGTTCACAGATAAGGCGCAGGGCCACGGACTGGACCCGGCCGGCGCTGAGCCCTCCCCGGACATTGCGCCAGAGCAGCGGGCTGATCTGGTAACCCACAAGGCGATCCAGAATGCGGCGGGCCTGCTGGGCATCAACACGGTCCATATCCACAGGACGCGGTTTTTTGAAGGCTTCCTTTACCGCAGCCCTGGTGATCTCGTTGAATTCAACGCGGCAGGGCTCTTCGGGATCTATTTTTAGGGCCCTGCCGATATGCCAGCAAATGGCCTCCCCCTCGCGATCAGGGTCCGCGGCAAGATAGACCTGCTCCGCTTTCTTGCCCGCTTCCTTCAGCTGTTGCAATATTTTTCCCTTGCCGCGGATGGTGATATAACGGGGCTCAAAATCGCTCTCCAGGTCGATGCCCAGCTTGCTTTTGGGGAGATCGATGAGGTGGCCCAGGGAGGCCAGAACCCGGTATTTTGGACCCAGAAATTTTTTCAGTGTGCGTGCTTTGGCCGGCGATTCAACAATCACCAGTAAGGAGCTCATGACTCTTCCCTCCATTCAGGAACAAAGCATTACCCGTGTATCTTATCATAAACTAGAGCTGAATAAAATATTTTCCCGGCAGCTGGCGAACAAGGCCTTTCAGTTCCAGGCTCAAAAGAGAGGCACCCGTCCCGGCGGCATCCCCGCCGCCAAGGCGCACAATCTCGTCCATATGCAGCGGCCGGTACGGAACGAGCTCCAGGATCCGCCTCTCCTCATCCCCCAGCGCAGCCACTTTTTGCTCCCTTGCTTTTGAAAGATCCTCCGCCGGGGAGGCGCCGCCGTCAGTATCGATGCCCAGCTCTTCGAGAATATCTTCAGCCCTTTCGACCAGGCGGGCCCCCTCCTTGATCAGGCGGTGGCAGCCGCGGCTGTAGGGGCTGCCCACGTTGCCGGGGACGGCAAAGACTTCGCGGTTCTGTTCCAGCGCATAGTAAGCGGTAATCAGGGCGCCGCTCTTCTGCGAGGCCTCGACAACAACGGTGCCCAGCGTAAGACCGCTGATGATGCGGTTGCGACGGGGAAAATGCTGGGGCAGCGGCGGTGTATCCAGGGGAAATTCACTCACGACCGCCCCATTCCCGATCAGTCTTTTCATCAGATCCCGGTTGACGGAAGGGTAACACCGCTCCACACTGCAGCCGAGAACGGCCACAGAACGCCCCTTTGCTTCCAGGGCGCCGCCATGCGCCGCCGTATCGATGCCCAGGGCCATGCCGCTGACAATGGTGAAGCCCGCACCGGCCAGCTCTCCCGCCAGGCGGGAAGCCACCTCCTTGCCGTAAAAGGTGCAGCGCCTGCTCCCCACAATGGCCAGGGCCAGGTTGTCCCCCTCCCGCCATTCACCCAGGCAGTAGAGCAGGGGCGGCGGTTGGGAGATCCGCCCGAGCAGGGGCGGGTAAGCCGGGGAGTTCATCGAAAGGCAGCCTATATTGAGCTGCCGCAGCCGCCGCCATTCCCGCTGCGGCTGGATGCGCCGGCGCTCTTCGAGCAGCCGCCCTACAAAACCTTTCAGCTCGGGGATTTCGCCCAGCGCAGCAGCGGGGGCGCTCCAGGCTTCCCCGGCAGAACCGCAGTGCTCGAGCATGGCCCCTATGCGCAGCGGGCCCAAAAAAGAAACCCGGTTCAGAGCATTCAGATAGATCAGTTCTTCTTCCATGGTCTCTTGAAATATGAATTCTGTTATGACCGCTGCCCCGGTCGGAATGCAACAGTTGATTTAAATGCTGCTTCTCACTCATCCTCCATTTCATGGTAGTTGTATTTCATGACCCGGTTTTCCCAGGTCCGGATCACGGCCTCATCCTCACCCTCCCAGAGCAGGTATTGCGGCAGAAGGGGTACCTTGCCGTAGCCCTTCGGCGCATTGAGAATATAGGTGGGGATGGCCAGGCCCGAGGTATGACCTCTCATTTGCTCCATCACATCCAGGCCTTCCCGGATCTTGACCCAAAAATGGGAGGTGCCTCTCACGCTTTTCGGATGAAATATATAGTAAGGACGGACCATGATTTTCAGCAGCTCCTGGTTCAATTTGAGCATGACAAAGGGGTCGCTGTTTACCCCTTTGAGAAGCACCGCCTGGTTGCCCAGGGAGACGCCGGCCCGGGCCAGTTTGAAACAGGCCTCGCGGGCCGCCGGCGTTACCTCCAGCGGATGGTTGAACTGCACATTGACGTAGAGCGGCAGGTGGCGGGAGAGAATCTTGCAGAGCTCGTCGTCGATGCGGCAGGGCAGCGTTACCGGCGTGCGCGTCCCGAAGCGCTTGATCTCGACATGGGGAATCTCTGCGAGCTGCTCCAGCAGCCAGGCAATATTGCTGTTGCCGAGCATGAAGGCATCCCCGCCGGTGAGAAGCACATCGCGAATTTCCCGGTTGCTGCGGACATAGTCCAGCGCCGCGGTGAGCTCGCTGCGCGATGCGGCCAGATCCTTTTCGCCGATATTCCGCCGCCTCTGGCAGTGCCGGCAGTACATGGCGCACTGATTCGTCACATTTATGATCAGGCGGTCGGGGTAGCGCCGCGTCACCGCCGGAGCGGGCGAGGTATGCTCCTCGTCCATGGGATCGCTGGACCCGGCATCATCGGCGCATTCCTCGATCGAGGGAAGGGCCTGGCGGCGGACGGGGTCTTCGGGATCATCGGGATCGATAAGGCTGAGATAGTAGGGCGAAACGGCCCAGCGGTACGATTGCCCCGTCCTCTCGATCTCCTCCACTTGCCGGGGGCCCAGGGGCAAACATCTTTTCAACTCTTCCACGGTGGTGATCCGGTTCTTGATATGCCACCGCCAGTTCTCCCAGTCCACAGCACCGGCCCCGAAAAGCGATTTCAGCCGCTCCTGGTTCTTCAGGATGCGGGGCCACTGCTGGAAACCTGTCGGAATGGCGGGCAAAGCTTGCTCATATTCATGGAGGGCCTTTTTCAGTTCCCCCGCTCTCTGCAGGGATATCTTTCTGCTGTCTTTATCCATAGGCTCGCTTCCTCCGTAACTCTCTATTTAAAAAATTCCTTTTAAAGTATATCACAGGCTTGCAAGGCGATCAAAAAAGGGCGCCCATGGCGCGGCGCCGGCAGTTTTGGCCATTGCCCTCCCGGACCCCCCTGATCCGGGGGCATCCTCGGGAGGGCCTTTTCGCATGGGGAGACTTGCAGGGCTGCCCCCATGAGGAGGGCCCTGCCGTCCCGGAGGCGTTTATCCCGGTTCAGGAGCCGGGCAGCGGAGGCCAGTCCAGGGCGGCAAGTCTCTCGATGAGAGCAACGGCATGCTCCACATCCCCGGCATCGATTATCTCGGAGGGGGTGTGGACATAGCGGCAGGGAATGGACAGGGCGCCGGAGGGCACCCCTTCGCGAGACAGGTGAATGGCTCCGGCATCGGTCCCCCCGCGCTCCAGGACCTCGAGCTGGTACGGGATGCCATGTTTTTCGGCTGTTTCGATCATCCTATTGCGCACTTCCGGATGACAGATAATCGAACTGTCCTTCACCTTTACGGCCGGACCCCGGCCCAGGCTCACCGCCATCACGGGAGCCTCGGGGGTGTCGCCGACGGAGGTGACATCAACGGCAAAACCGTAGCCGGGCCTGAGCCGGTATGCGGCGGCGGCGGCGCCGCGCAGCCCCACCTCTTCCTGCACCGAGAAAACAAAGCAGATCCCCTGGGGCAGAGAGGGGGGCAGCCGGCGCAGCGCTTCCACGAGGACGGCGCAGCCGATGCGATCGTCCATTGCCTTGGCCATGTAGCGCCGGCCCAGGTTCACAAAAGGCTGGTCCAGGCAGGCCATGTCGCCGATGCGGATCCTCTCCTTTGCCCCGTCCCCGCCGGCGGCGCCGATATCGAGGTAAAGCCTGGCCCAGTCCAGTTCCTTCAGCTCCTTGAGCTTCTCATGGTACAGGGTGCCGGTAACACCGTTTTTGAATTTGACCCGCTGCCCCGGCAGCAGGTGCGGGGAGACGCCGCCCACGGGCGCAATGCGCATGAAGCCTTTGTCGTCGATATGGGTGACGACGACTCCGATCTCGTCCATATGCGCGGAAAACATGAGCAGCGGGCCGGGGCCCTCCCTGAGAGCAAAAAGATTGCCCAGGTTATCCGTAAAAGTGCGGTCGGCATGTTCCCCGACCCTCTTCTCGATCAGATCCCTTACCACCGCCTCTTCCCCGGAAGGACCGTACGCCTCGACAAGCTCCCTGATCAATGTTTCCATCCAATCCATCGCCACCTTCATCGTTATTTTCAAAGCGCCGCCTCGAGCCAGGCCCGCACCAGGGCCAGGGTATGCCGCATGTCGCTCTCCTTGAGCACGCCGCAGGGTGAATGGATATAGCGGCAGGGCACGGCCACCACGCCGGCCCTGACTCCCTCCCTGCTCAGGGCCACGGCCCCGGCATCGGTGCCCCCGCCGGTGAAGCGGCGAAACTGGAAGGGCACCCCCGCCCTCTCGCCCACTTCGATGAGTCCCTGAAATATGCCCCGGTCCACGATCAGGGTGCGATCCATGAAGCTGATGGCCGGACCACGGCCCAGCACGGCGGCGCTGTGCTCCTCCTTCGTGCCGGGGGTATCGGCGGCGGCGGTGGCCTCAAGGGCCAGGGCCAGCTGCGGCTCGAGCGTGAAAGCGGCCACCCGCGCCCCCCGCAGGCCCACCTCCTCCTGAACGGTGAAGGCGCAATCAAAGGGAGGCCCCCCCTTTTCCAGCAGCAGCTCCAGGAGCAGAGAGCAGCCGGCGCGATCATCAAAAGCCTTGCCGCGCAGGCAGCCGTCGCCGATGGAGATGCATTCGGTATCAAAGGAGGCGTAATCCCCCACCTGCACATGCTTCTCCGCCTCTTCCTTATCCTTTGCCCCGATATCGATGTAAAGCTGATCCAGATCTATGGGCTTGCGCCGCTCCTCCGGTTTCTGCAGATGGATGGCCTTGGAGCCGATCACTCCGGGAATGCCCTTCTCGCCGATGCGCACCCTCTTGGACACAAGGACCCGGATATCAATACCGCCTACAGGTCGGAATTTCAGATGGCCGCTCTTCTCGACGGAGACGACCATGAGGCCCACTTCATCCATGTGGGCGGCGAGCATGATGCGCCGCCGGGAACGCGGTGTTTTTCCCTCTTTCCGCACCAGGAGATTGCCCATGGTATCGGTCTTCCATTCCAGCGGGCGGCCCCTGA
>JAPXLS010000107.1:0-7848 GCA_033809435.1 Bacillota bacterium | reverse complement strand
TCGCGCCCAGGAGTATGGCCATGGAGCCCAGGCTGCGCCGGGGAATTCTGTTTATCATTTTCTCGTTATTTTGCAGCTGCATCTAACTGCTCCTTCCCGGGCAAAGGCCGGTCCATTCCCCGAAGGGTCCTCTTCGCTGCCGTTGCAATGCCGGTATATTTCCAAAACCCATGTAATCCGCCATTTCAAAAAATGCCCAGTCCTTCCTGTCCGCTGTTGCCGCAACCCATCAAGGTATGATCAGCACATAGGGATCGCCGGCCGTGCCGTCGCCCCCGGTGACCGTCAGGTTGGGCTGCAGGGTCATTGAGGGGCGGACATGGTAGCTTGGCGAGGATGTCGTATTCCCAAGTGCGCCGGCGGTCGTGACATAATAGCGTCGTGTAAAAAATAAAAGATAACTTTCTGAGCTGCTAGTCCACCAATTCATGCCAATGTTTCGTATTGACCCCTCTAAACCCGTTGCTTCCTCCCTTGTCAGCAAGTGCGAATCGCTCACGACAGCCGCGGAGAAGCCACTTTTGTAATTTTTACCGTTGTTAATGGCATTGCTCTGGTTCGCGGTGCCGCTTGTTCCCCTGAGCAGGACCCGGTTATTACCGATCTTCTGGAAGAGCACATCAACTCCGTTGTTGTTCCGAATGTAAATATAGTTGCCAATCACCAGGTCGTCAAAGAAAACATCCTCGGGCGGCGGCGGTTCCTCTTCATCGCCCCCGGTCCATTCGCTGCCGTTCCAGGAGACGCCCCACTCATCTTCCACGGCATCGTGGGTCACCTGAACTGCATCGAATTCCATGGACAGGGTATAGCAGGCCCCCTGGTAGCTGTTGTCCGTGTCCTCCAATACCAGGCAGACCCTCGAAAGGACGGTGATTCTATCCGGCCCAGCAACCCCCGCGGGGTCAAGCATCCCCTTGTAGTACCAGTATGTAACGCCATCCAGTGTAAGCTTCTGCCATTGCGGCGGGTCGCCCGGCCATTCCTGGCCGCCCACCCACCATCTCACATTTTCGATGTCCCTGGTGTGGGTTTCGCAAGCCACGGAGTCGTCTCCGCCAACGTCCTCCCCATCTTCCCAGGTTTCAGTAATCCGGGCGCGGACAAAGACCCTTTTTGATCCGGTAACTTCCAGCGTGATCACCTTGTCGGTACAGTCACCGGGGTTCCAGTTATCTATGCTGAAGCCTTCCTCCCAGGATTCGTCCGCTTCAATTTTCACAGTACCGGCGGTAAAAGTGTTGGCCTCGATGCCGGCAGAATCGGTGAACCAGGCCAGGGTGCCGCCGATGATGGCGGCAAAAGCCAGGGCGATGCTCATCAGGCTGGTCAAAATTCCCTTGTTCATCTCTCCTATAAACCTCCCGGCCCCTTAATCGGAGGGGGTCTGGGGCGCGATCCATGCTTCCACGCCCTGTGGCAAATTTTCCATGTCCCAGGCCTCCCTGTAAACCCCATGCGAGGCCTGCACCGACTCCGCATTGACCATGATATGAAGGACCTTGCCTTTGTACTCTTCGCCCATGGGGCTTATCAGGGTCACCGACTGCAGCAGCAGCCCGGTTTCGGCGCCCCCGGCCAGAATGCTCCTGTAGTAGTACCAGCCATCCTGGTAAACCCAGTTGCTGTCATAACCGTCAGCAAAATTGAACTGAACATTATCCACGGGCAGGCTTGGTTCCGCCGTGAACACCCCGCCCGTTTCCGTGCCCCATACCGGCGTCAGGGATATCCGGACATAGCTGGCCTTGGAGCCCTTGCTTTTTGCGCTAATCTTCTTCTCCGCAGCGACTCCCGAACTCCAGCCCGATACATCGGTAAAACCGTGTTCGTTGATCTCGACCCTGACCGTTCCGGCAGTGAAACGATTTGTTAGCGGGCCCGTTTTATCGACAAGCCAGGCCCAGTTGCCGCCGATCAGCACGGCCGCCAGGGAAAGAACAGCTATCACTGTCAATACCCATTTTTTCATTCAGCCCGGAACCTCCCCCGGAGCGCTTGAAACTTCAGTCCGCCCGTCATGCTCAATTGATCACCCGAAAGACATTTTTCTTTTCATCTTCATCGTGGAACCCCGGCGGCTTCCGCCTCAGGTTGGTCACAGTAGCAGCGCCCTCGGGTTGAGCCTCGCTGATCACAACGGGATTCGGAGTGATGCCAACCAGCCGGTAGCCTGCGGGCACAACCTCGCGCACCTGGTACTGGCCGGGCCTTAACCCCTTGATCACGGCTGATTCCCCATGGGCCAGCAGAACGCACCAGGTGCGGCCCTCGCTTTCTATATAAATGGGGAATTTCTTGGCAACGCTGCCGGTTTGCACGACCTTGTTGACAGTGATCTGCCCTTTCATCAGCTTTGCCTTCACCGTATCGGTCCTGCTGCAGCTGTAAGCTTCGGTAACGGTAACCGTATAGGTAGTGTCCGCAGTGGGTGAAACCGTTGGATTTGCTTCGGTGGAACTCCATCCCGGATCCCTATCGCATGTCCACAGGTAGGTATAGGGTTCGGTGCCTCCTGATACCTCCAGATTGGCGCCGATGGCAATGCTGCCGCCCGGGGGCAGCTCCCGATCCGGCCCGGCCTCTACCGTGAGCGGCCCGGGCACATCCACATGGGGTACAGGAAAATCCTTTGTCTGGATATTGCCGTCAAGATCTGTATAGGTCAGGGCGGCAGCCTCGTTGGTTGGAACGTTTTCGCCGCCTTCGAATTCTTCTTTGGCCCTGATTATGTACCTCAGGGTGGTGCCGGTGGTGATGGTTCCCGCTGTCCAGGTGATGATCCCGGTGTTCTCATCATACTCCACCTCTGCCTCGGAGTCACATTGAAAGGTACCCGGCACCAGTTCAAAGCCCGCTGCCGGAATTGTATCCACGGCAACGGCATTTGTGGCCGAATATTGAATCTTCTGCTCGATCTGCTCATAGATAGCGGGCAGGCCGCTGGCCGAGGCAACCTCGTAATAGCCCGCATTCTGGGACCTGCCCATGGTGTCCCTGGCCAGGGGCCAGCACTTTGTAGGGATAGCGGATAAGATATTGATCGTGAAAACCTGGTAGCCCAGGCCATGGCTCTTCTGGGCCTCCGTGTAGGCGGCGATCGTGTGATTGTTGTGAGCTGTTGGGTCATCGGGACCATAAGTATTACCGATGCTCACCGTGGGCACCCCATCGGTGAGAAAGACGATGACCCGGTTAACCTCCTCACGCCCCCCCCCGTACGTTGGCAACAGCCCCTGCATCAACTCCTTGGCCCGCCTGAAGCCGGCCTCGCTGTTGGTGCCGCCGTCCGCTTTGAGGCTGTTGATGGCGTTATTAACCTGATTAATCCTGTTGGTAAAACCCCTGACCACCTTGGAGTCCCTATCGTAGTCACCCGGCAGCCACCCGGACGGAGATGATTGCCCCACATGGCCCTGGTAGTCGAAGCTCACCACCGCCACCCGGCTGTCTGTATTCTGCAGCACCCGCCCTGCGAAATACTTCGCCGACTCCTGGGCATAGTACATGGCTGACCGGGGAGTGCCATTGGCCATGCTGCCCGAGGTGTCGATAACCAGGATCACATCCACCTTTGGCGGGCCAGAGGGGGGCTCTCCGGTAATACCGAGAGTGATCTCGTAAGCCCGGCAGCCCTGCGTCCGCTGGGCGGTCTTGGAAACCTCTATGGTATCCGCCCCGGCAGGACCGGCTCCTGCCCGGTCCGGACCCGGTACCGTCGCCGCCAGGATGAGCAATAGTGCAATAGTTATATATAATAAACCGGGCAACTTTCTCACGATTGTATTAACCTCCCGGGCCTCTTTCTCTTCACAGCCGTTCGACCATGGCGCCGGAAAAGAAGCTGGGCGGGGGCGGGGAGCATTCCGCCGCCCCCCGCAATCAGATTCAATTAACCCTTTTCCGGTGAGTCAAAGTCAACGTCCCCGTGACTCATTAAAACTGTTTCTGAACGCCTTGATCAAGGCGGGGGCGGGGAGCATTCCGCCGCCCCCGCGTTCAGGCTCAATCAACTCTTTTTTGGTAAGTCAAAGACAATGTCCCCGTGACTCTGGTGAGTCAGAGTCAACGTCCCCGTGACTCATGGTGAGTCAAAGTCAACGTCCCCGTGACTCACTATGGCTACGGTGTTTGCTGTGACCATGCCTGAGTTACAGGATCCCATTCATAGGTGTCGTTCTGGGAATCTTTAATTGTCCATGGACCACTACCAGTCTGGGTAACGGGATACCATCCCTGAGCTGATCCCACATTAAGGTATCCAACATGCCACTGTTCGAAGGCGGCTTCGTGGGTAGTCTGGATGGCCTCGAACCCGAACCCGATTCGGTACTGTTTGCCCTGGAATTCGTCACCCGCTTCACCTGACAGGCATACCTTGGAAATTACTTCTATCCCTTCTGTATCAGGCTCGATTCTGCCGCCGGCATAGTAGTACCAGCCGTCAATTTCAATCCAGTTTGTGTTCGGCAATCCATAACTGACGGGATTTACCAAAACACCAAGGTCCCATGATTCCCATACTTCTGTCTGATCATTGTATTGATACCAACCGTCATTAATCTTTAAACGCAGGTACACACCCTTGGAACCGGTGACATTAACCCAAACTTCCTTGTCAATGCAGTCGCCGGGGTTCCAGTTTCCCACTCTTACATCTTCGGTATCGAAGGTTTCATCTGCTTCGATTTCCACCGTTCCCGCGGTGAATACATTCGGTCCAATTTCCGCATTGGCGGTGAACCAGGCCCAGGTGCCGCCGGTGATGGCAGCCACGGCCAGCACGATGATCAGCAGACTGACCACTATACTCTTCTTCATCCATACTCCTCCTTTTCTGTTTCTCCCCAAGCCGGGAAATTCAATCGGCAATGCTCTTTTTTTACTTGTTTCCGGCATGCAGGAGCTTACTTCGTCACCAGACAAACCTTTCACTTGGCCGGCGTTGCCCCCCGGATCACCTCCCTCTTTCCGCCCCTCTCCGTTTCACGCATGTATCTGAATATATTGCGCAGCTCTAAAAGGATCACACAGGCGCTGGGAATGAACACCAGAAAGATCAAGTACTGCCTTGTCCAGAACAGGCTGACCAGATATCCCAAAAGCGGCACGGATCCGGTCACCTTGCCCACCACCCTTTCCGCCGGAACGGGGTTGGGGTCATCGGCGTTGTTGGCGTCGCCGCGAGTCGTAAATTTTAGATTCTCACCCTGAACAATGTCAACGACACGGTGCGTAGTGGGATTGCCCCCGCTCGATCGGCTGAAGGTAATAACGTCCCCTTTTTCGATGGTATCCGCCTCTACGGGTCGCACAAAAACCACGCTGCCCGGGGCAAAGGCGGGCTGCATGCTGCCGCTCAGTACCACGAACATGCGGTGCCCGAACATCATGGGAACCCCTCCGTGCAGTTTGCTCTGGACCAGGAAAAATACCAGCAGGGCCAGAAGCACCATCAGGCCGCCAAAGAGAGCATTACCGCCAATTCTGCGGGCGGCGGCAAGCGGCCCGGGGCGGTGGGGTACCGTGCGGAAGGGAGTAGAGGCCTCCCCGGACAGGGGGCGGCAGGCTTGCTGCAAGGCGGGGAGAGAATTTTTCTGCACCGCGGGACGGGAGTTTTTTCGCTCCGCGGAACGCCCGCCTTTATGTGCCGCGGCGCGAATTCCTTTCCGGAGACGCAGCTGCAGTTCGCCGCCGCGGGGCGAGCCGGCAATAAAATCTTCCACCCCCGCCTGCAGTGCTTCCTCCAGCAGCGCCTGCTCATGCGCTTCTGCCATAAGCAAAATATAGGTGCGCTCATTGACCTTCAGCAAGTGTTCAATTATTTGCAGGCATCCGTATATGTGCTCCCCCGCTTCAAAAATAACGAGATCGGGGATAAAGGCACCGGTAATCTCCGCCACCTCCAGCCCCGGAAAACAGGCGGCAACATTGCTTGTCCCGGCTGTTTCGGCGACAAGCATTTTGAGATGATCCACAGTTTCGGCCCGGTGGCTGATCAGCAGAATATTCAAGTACGTTTTTTCCTTTCCGCCAATACTTTGTAGATGTTTCGCAATTCACGTGCAATCACCAGTAGGCCCGGAATAAAGACCAAACAGATCATGCCGGTCCCGGTCCGGGCGAATCCCATGAGGTAGCCCAGATAGGGCAGGAAACCGCGGACCCTGCCGATTACCTGTTCCGCCGGCACGGGGTTGGGATCGTTGACATTGTTGGCGTCGCCGCGAGTTACAAAGGCGAGGTCTCCATCATTCTGAATATCAACAACCCGGTGCGTTGTGGGGGTGCCGCCGCCGGCTCCGCTGCTAAAAGTGATGATATCACCTTTTTCAATCAATTGCGGCTCGGTATGACGGACCAGAACCAGGCTCCCGGTATCGAAAGCGGGGTTCATGCTGCCGCTAAGGACCACATACAGCTTATGGCCGAAGACCTCGGGTACGCCCCCGGTGTATCTGCCCTGTACAAGGAAAAATGACAGAGTAAGCATGAGAACAAGCAGGATCCCAAAAACAGCGTTGCCAATAATATTGGGGGCAGCGGCATAGGGTTTTTTTCTTTTTTTACGCCTTTTGGTAGGGGCCGGGACACGACCAGCACCGGGGAAGTGCTCGATCTTCGTTGGAGTATCAAGGTTTTTTTCGACGCTTGAAAGCAAATCGCTTTCGGAAGGCGGGCCGGCAAAGATATCATCAACGCCCGCTCTCTCTGCTTCCAGCCGCAGTTCTTGCTCCTCGGGCCTGGTGATCAGCGAAATATGTACCCTGGGATTTATTTTTCGCAGGTGATGAACCATATTCAGGCAGTCATATGACTGGCTGCCGGCATCAAGAATGACCATATCGGGGATAAAAGATGTTGTTGTCTCCAACAGGTCCAGGCCGGGGCGGCAGCAGCGGATCTCTTTTACACCGCAGTTTTCGGAGATTACCAGCCTCTGGCGCTCCATGGCCTCTGCCTGGTTATTGATCAGCAGGATGTTCAAACTCAGTCACCGCCGCTTATTTTTTGGCCCGATCCGTCCTTTCTCGGATGGGGTCAGGTTGTCGCGTCTAAAATACATTCAACAGGCATTATAACTGGGGTCCGTTCCATGTGGGTTTCATTAATGGGATATATTTACATCAGGGGGGGGGAGCGTTTCCAGGGGCCGCTTTTGCGGCAAAAGGTATTAAATTATGACGGTTTGCTGTTTCTGAAGGGCACCAGGGAGCTGGAGGCGGCAAGGGGTTGGATTTTTTTATGCAGTACCAGGCCCGGGTCGGTGCAACCGCGCCTGAAGCGATCCTCGATCCGCGCCAGAATCCTCAGGGAGCGGCTTTTGTTGCAGTTGGGCAGGAGCAGCAAAAATTGAGCTTCGTGCGTCCGGCAGATGATATCTCCCTTGCGCAGGCTGCTGCGCAGAACCAGGTCGAGCTGCCCCACCGCCTCCCGCAGCTTGACCGGGGGGAGCCTGCAAAAATCGGGAGCGGTCAGCGCCAGCAAGGCCAGCCAGGTGCGCTGTCCGCTTCTTTCCATGCGCTTCTTCTCGAGTTGAAAATAATACTGAAAGATCTCGATGTCGCACACAAGGGCGCCTGCTGTGCTCTCATGATCCCTTAACTGTTCCTGAATTGCGGACAGATTCAAATTGTAGCTCTCTTCGTGATCGAACCGGATCCGGCTGTAGAGCAGGCGCATGGCTTCCGAGGGCTTTGCCCCCATCTCCCTGTAGAAAGCAGCCGTCGCATTATCGTAGTGCAAACGGGCCTGCTTCCATTTTCCCTCTTCGATAAGGGCTTCCAGGTAATAGAGGTGCAGCTTCTCTTCAAAATACTCGATCTCCAGGGCGCTGCCGCAGAGCTC
>JAPXLS010000106.1:0-7881 GCA_033809435.1 Bacillota bacterium | reverse complement strand
GGTACAAAAGCTATGATCCGGGCGTGTCGCACGATATGGTGCTACCGCCCAAAACCCTTCCCCGCATGCTGGAAGAGGCTGCCGGGGAGTATCCCCATAATATCGCCGTTCAGTTCATGAGCGGCAAACTGACCTTTAAAGAGTTGAATGAAGAAGTTGACTCCTTTGCCAGGATGCTGGCAGGCCTGGGCCTGGAACCGGGCAGCCGGGTGGCCCTGCACATGCCGAACTGCCCCCAGTATGTCATCGCTTTTTACGGTACTCTGCGGGCCGGCTGTATTGTCACCCCCTGCAACCCGCTCTATGTGGAGCGGGAGCTGCTGCACCAGCTCAACGACGCCGGTGCCGAAGCCATCGTGACCCTGAGCCGGTTTTATCCCCTGGTCAGGGAGGTGAAGGGTAAAACAAAATTAAAGGCGGTCATCGTAACCAGCATCAAAGATTATCTGGGAGGGTCGCTCAAACTTCTCTATACCCTGTTCAAGGAGAAAAAAGAGGGCGATCGGGTCAAGCTGGAGCCGGGCGATCACTGGCTGCTTCATCTGCTGAAACGCTACCGCAATCATCCTCTACCCGAAGTCAAGGAAGATCTGCAGGAGCCGGCCTGCTACATGTATACGGGCGGGACCACGGGTGTGCCCAAGGGAGCGGTTTTAACGCATGGCAATATTCTGGCCAATGCGCTGCAGGCGAGGGAGTGGCTGAACAAATATGATGAGGGTAAAGAGATCGTCCTGGGAGTCCTGCCCTTCTTTCACAGCTACGGCATGTCCATCGCCTTGAACCTGGCTCTGGTCACCAGGGGTACCCTGATCACGGTGCCCCAGTTCAAAATTGATGAGATCCTGAAGCTGATTCACAAGGAGAGGCCCACCCTTTTCCCCGGTGTCCCGACCATGTATGTAGCGATAAACAATGCCCCCGGCGTGGAGAACTATGATCTCAATTCCATCAAGGTCTGCATCAGCGGCGCTGCGCCGCTGCCGGTAGAGGTGCAGAAGCAATTCGAGAAGATTACCAACGGCGGCCGTTTGAGGGAAGGCTACGGCCTTACGGAAACCTCGCCGGTGACGCACTGCAATCCTATTTTTGGCGAGAACAGGCCCGGCAGCATCGGGTTGCCCTTCCCCGGCGTGGATGCCAGGATCGTTGACCTGGAGGATCCATCCAGGGAGATGCCCGTGGGCGAAAGAGGGCAACTGGCGGTCAAGGGGCCCCAGGTGATGCGGGGGTATCTCAACCGCGATGAAGATAACAGAAACATATTCCATGACGGCTATATTCTGACCGGCGACATCGCCATCATGGATGAAGACGGCTACTTCTACATTGTGGACCGCCAGAAGGATATGGTCATTGCCGGCGGTTACAATATCTTCCCCCGGGAAATTGAAGAGGTCCTTTACACCCATGAGAAGATCAAGGAGGCCTGTGTCGCCGGGGTGCCCCATGAATATCGCGGCGAGACGATCAAGGCCTATATCGTCCTCAAGGATGATGCCGTTATGACCGAAGAAGAGGTTATCAAATTCTGTTCTGAAAATCTGACCAGGTACAAGGTGCCCAAGATTGTTGAGTTCAGGGATGAACTGCCGAAAACGATGGTGGGCAAGATCCTGCGGCGCATGCTTGTGGAAGAGGAGCAGGCCAAACTGGATCAGAAAGCGAACAGTTAGAATAGTCTGATTTGCATAGCCGGCTTGAAAGGGGCGGTTGTTTCAAAGACCGCCCCTTTTTGTCCCTGCGGGGGCTGCAGCCGCCCCAGGCGGAAAGGTTCCGGAAAGGGGAAGACATAGGGCTGCAGCGGCAGTCCGGCCGGTCAAAAATTCTTGACAACAGGCCTGCGGTTATGCTAAACTCCAACTTGGGCACGGTACAGGTGTCGCTGGAGTGAATGTTTTTTATTTGCAAACGGTATAGTGCGCAAGGGCCCATAGCTCAGTTGGAAGAGCGGCCGGCTCATAACCGGCTGGTCCCAGGTTCGAGCCCTGGTGGGCCCACCACCCCGGCCCCTTCGTCTAATCGGTTAGGACACCAGCCTTTCAAGCTGGCAGCAGGGGTTCAAATCCCCTAGGGGTCACCATCTTTTGGGCGGATAGCTCAGCGGGAGAGCACCTGCCTTACAAGCAGGGGGTCGCAGGTTCAAATCCTGCTTCGCCCACCACTGAATAACGCGATAACCACGGGCTTTTTGGCATCGTGGTTATTTTACGTTTATGCGGAAAGAGCGAAAGATCCTGATGAGTTCCCGGTAGATTTCGAAAACACAGCAGTAAAAACCTGCCGCTTGATTGATTTACAAAACTACGGTAACCACTTTACTTTCTGAAATTGGAAAGGGAAGTGGTTATTTTATTGCCGAAAGTTTTGCGCCAGGCAGTTGACACTCCTGAAAGAAGATTGCTATAATTGCCACAGGCAACCATATTTCCAGCCTGGAGGAGGAGAAGTAATGACCGAGAAATATGAACCCGGCACTTTTTGCATCGACATTGATTGCCCCAAGCACAAGGAGCTTGAGTCGCTGGAAGGGGATGCTTACCTGGAGCAGAAGAAAAAACACTGCGAGGATTGCAGCGCCTGGAAGTTTTTCCTCTGGCTCGGAGAAAAAGACTTTAGAGTTATCAAGATTTTCGACGAAATACCGGCCAAAGAGCTGGCCGCCCGCCTGAAAGGCCTTGATCCGGTAAGGGTGGAGCATCTTACCATCGAAGAGATACTCTGTCTGTAAGAGTTATCGCCGGACATCATGAAAGCAACTGAAGGCGGAGCTGCGGATGGCATCCCGCCCATTGACACTGTACGTATAGCCAATGAATTCTTTGACGCATTGTATTTGGGCGCAGGCGGCAGGAACACTTGATTGGATGAGCCTTCAGAGTGGATCCGTTGCACGATTCTTTCATTGCCAATTAGTGAAACCGGTGCTTCCTGCGCCGGGTTCACTAATTGCTTTTAAGGAGGATGTAAAAGCTATTAATTGAATGTTTTTGCTCTCTGGGATATAATTCCCTGATGAAGGGATCTAATTAATTTGGAAAATCTTGTTACCCTCGAAAGAGAAAAAATATATCAGGATCTGTGGCGCCTCTCCTGGCCGGTAATGATCTTCATGGTATTTCAGACCACCCTGGAGCTTGTTGATCTGTACTGGGTGGGCTATCTGGGCACAGATGCCGTGGCGGCCCTTTCCCTTTCCAACAGCCTCTTCTGGATGCTTTTCACCTTTTCGGATTTGATCTCAATTGCAACGCTGGCCCTGGTAGCCCGCTATCGCGGTGCCGGTGACAAGGGTAATGTCGCAGTTGTCGCCCGGCACAGTTTCTGGCTGGCCGCCCTCATCTCCATAGTGGTGACCGTTCTCATTCTCGCCCTGAGCGATACCTTCATCTCCCTGTACGGAGTGGAGCCGGAGGTGCATGAAATGGCGGTGCTCTACCTGAAAATTATCGGGGTGAGCATGCTCTTTGCCTATTCGGGCATGGCCATGGGTGCAACGCTGCAGGGAGTGGGCGATACCCGCACCCCCATGATCATCCTGGTGGCAACCAATATCATCAACATCGTGCTGGATCCTATCCTTATTTTTGGCCTGATCGGGGCTCCTGAAATGGGCATCCTGGGTGCAGCCCTGGCTACTCTGCTGGCCCGGGCCTCAGGCTTTGCCTGCATGTTCTATATCCTGCTCAGCGGCAAGATCTCTCCCAGCAGGCTCAGGGTGCCGGGGCTTTTGAAGCTGAAGTTCCAGGCCGCCTATTTCAAAAGGCTCATCGGGATCGGCCTGCCCGCTTTCATGCAGACGCTGACCCGGCCGCTCACGGGGCTGGTTCTGATGTGGCTCGTTGCCCTTTTTGGCACCGAGGCTATCGCCGCCTTCGGTATTGGCATGCGGGTACTGGGGCTGTCCTTTATCCTGCTTTCGGGCCTGACCGTGGGCACCTCCACCATGATCGGCCAGAGTCTCGGCGCGGCGCGCAGCCCTCTCACTTCGGAGATCATCCGCAAGGCCATGCTGCTCAGTCTGGCCGTGCAGGCAGGCATGACCGCCCTTTGCTTCTTTGCCGCTCCGCCCATAGTGGGCCTTTTTACCGGTGATCCCGAGGCTCTCGAACTGGGGATCAGCTATCTGAGGATAATTTCCGCCTGCATGATCTTGATGGGTCCTTTTCATATCATCGATGCCGTGTTCAAGGGCTCCGGCTATACCGTGCCTTCCATGGTCAGCGCCCTGGTGGCCAACTGGGCAATCAAGCTGCCTGTCGCCTATCTCCTGGCTATACCGCTTAAACTGGGCACCGACGGCATCTGGTGGTCGGTAAGCATATCCGTTCTGGCGGAGCTTCTGATCCTGCTCCCCTGGTACCGCCGCGGCGGCTGGTCTCGACGTGAAATCCGCATCAGCGCGCTGAAGACTGCGGAATGAGACAGAGCAGGGGGAGCCGGGGGGGGGTTACCCTGTGTTTCCCTGCGAACAAAGCCATTTATAAAAAGGAGGATTACTATGGATGAATCCCGGTTTCATGCTCTGGTGGAAGGGATGATCGGGTGGTTTCTGGAGCAGTCTCCGGTTATGGCCACGTATATGGGGATGCATGATTATGACCACCTGCTTGCGGACTTGCGCCTACCGGCCATAGAAGCAAGATATGACCGGTTCGGGGAAATACTGGCACAACTGCAGAAGACCGATCCGGCAGCCTGGAGCAAGGAGGGGCGGATTGATTACACTCTCATCACCCAGATGCTCAAGGGATTTATTCTGGAGCATGATCACAGGGCTGCCCACCTGCGCGACCCGGGACTTTACATCGGTGAGGCCATGGAAGGGGTTTTTGCCCTGATCATCAAGGATTTTGCTCCGCTGGAGCAGAGGCTGCAAAGCCTGGCCGGACGGGTTAACGGGGTTCCCCGGGTGCTGGCCCAGGGCCGGAGCAACTTGCAGCCGTGGAAGATCCCCCCGGTCTGGGTGGAGGTGGCCCTGGAGCAGGCCCGGATGGGTCCGGCTCTCTTTGAAGGGCTGCTTCCGAATATGGCGGAGAGCCTCCCCGGGCTTCAGGGAGAACTGAAAAGGCTGGGCGGCGCAGCGGCCGTCGCCTGCACCGATTTCGCCGCCTATCTGGAGGATGAAGTTATGCCCGCCGCAGCCGGAGACTTCGCCGCTGGCGAGGATTATTTCAACACCCTGCTGCGCGAGCAGCACCTGGTCGACTATGACGCCGCCGCATTGCTGGAAAGGGGGCGGCAGCTTTTCGATGAAACCAGGGCGGCCATGGAGGAGCTGGGCCGGACCATAGATCCCGCCCTCACCGTCAATGAGATCCTGGAGCGCGACAATGAGAATCATCCCGCCGCCGGTGAACTTCTTTCAGCATACAGGGAGGCCATGGAGGCGGCCAAAGACTACGTGATAGAGCATGATATCGCCACCATCCCGGTGGGGGAGACTCTGCGCGTCATCGAAACACCGTTATTTTTGCGACCCCTGATCCCCTATGCCGCCTATATGCCGCCGGGCATCTTTGAAGAAAAGATGGAAGGCGTTTTTCTGGTCACTCCTCCAGCCGAGGAAGCCTCTTCCGAGGAAATAGAGGAGAAGCTGAAAGGGCATCCCTATTCGGGGATACCGGTGACGGCGCTGCACGAGGCCTACCCCGGCCATCACCTGCAGCTGGCCTGGTCGGCAAGCCGCGGCAGCACCGCCCGCAAGATGGGTCTGGAGCTTTCCACCCTTTTTATCGAAGGCTGGGCTTTTTACTGCGAGGAGCTGATGGAGGAGCTGGGCTTTATCAGTGCGCCCATGCAGAGGCTGAGCCGCCTGGCCGGCCAGCTCTGGCGCGCCGCACGCATCATCCTCGACGTCAGCCTGCACTGCCGCGGCATGAGCGTCCGGGAAGCCGCCGATTTCCTGGTGAAAGAGTGCAGCCTGCAGCCCGGCGACGCCCTGGCCGAGGTGCGCCGCTATACCGGCAGCCCCACCCAGCCCCAGTCCTACCTGATGGGCAAGATGGAGATCCTGAAGATCATCGACGAGTACAAAAAACGCCGGCCCGGCGCCGCGCTGCGGCAGATGCACGATGATATTCTTGCCTGCGGCTCCCTGCCGCCAAAACTGATGCGTGAACAGCTATTTGAATAAAGGAGAAGTTAGTTCATGGAAGCTTATGAAAAAGTATATGAAGCGTTGAAAAGCATGGGTATTTCTTATGATATTGTGGAACACCCGCCGGCCCTGACCACGGAAGAGGCGGACAGCTATATCGAGGGCAAGGAGGGAGTCCGCACAAAAACCCTGTTTCTGTGCAATCGCAAGCGAACCGCTTTTTTTTTGGTGATCATGGATGACCGGAAACAGCTGGATATGAAAAAACTGGCGAAAATATTGGGAGAAAGAAGCATCAGCTTTGTCTCGCCGGACAGGCTCATGGAGAAGATGTCACTGCCTGCCGGCGTGGTGTCGCTCTTCGGCCTTCTGAACAACGAGGAACGCGATATCAAGGTATACCTGGATCGGGAGATGCTCTCTGAAAAGATCATGACCTTTCATCCCAATGACAACTCGAAGACAGCTTTTATTTCCACAGAGGATATGTACAAATTTATTGAAGAACTGGGCTACGAGTACCATGTTGTGGAGCTGTAACAACAGAGGGGGACTGTTCTGTTGTGCTTGCCGCGCAATTTTGTTGTTCTTTGCCGGCCTGACCGGTTTACAGCTAAAGGGCTATTGGAGGTGTTGAACTATGCCTGTAGAATGGTTTTCCAGGGATAAATGCATGGAGCTGTTGTCGGAAGCGATCTACGGCAGGCTGGCCACCTGCGGGGATAGGGGGCAGCCTTACATTACTCCCATCAACTTTGTGCTAAAAGGGGGTAAAATCTACTTTCATACAGGGTTCCGGGGCAGAAAACTGGACAATCTGGAGCAGAATCCGCAGATCTGCCTGGAGATCAGCGAGGCGGGGAAGATCTATGCCGCACCCCATGCCCGGGATTTTACCATGCGCTTCTGGAGCGTGCTGGTTTTCGGCAGGGCTGCAGAGGTAGAGGACGAAAATTTGAAGCTGACGGTGATGAATCTGCTTCTTGAAAAATATGCCCCCGGCTACAGGTACGAACCGCTCTCCCTTGCGGATATGGGGAGCGTCAACGTCATCGAGATAACCATGGATGAAGTAAACGGCAAAGTCAGCGTCGATCCCTAGTATATACCAGGGGGGGGGGATCCGCTGACATATTCAGCGTAAGCGGCTAACACTGAAATGGATTTGGATGTTTCTACCGCCTTGAGCCCGAGCGCTATGTGAAGCTGGGGATCCGGATAGACTGCAGGGAGCAGTTGTCAATTGCAGGTGGATACTGCTCTTTTTTCGTGCCGGTAGGTGATGATGGATAGACAGAGGGCGTACAGGTGTTCGGCTATCCTGATCAGCCAGAGCAGGATGAGGGGGGCCCAAATTATCTGGAGAAGCAGGAAGCCTTTCAAACTGCGGAGTGCCCACCACCCCAGGAAAAGATAAAATGCACCCATCCCCAGAAAGAAGCAAGCTTGTTTGAGATTAATGGAAAGAAAACGCCTGGCGCAGGCAAGCCTTTCTTCTCTGTCTATATAGAGCCCGTGGAGAACGGCGTTGTCCACCTGCTCCCTGCTCCAGATAAAAATGCGGCCGAATTGCTGTGGCAGATCACTTACAAGGGTAAAACCGGCTTGTGTATGGATGTCGAAGTATCCCGGTGCAATGTTCTTATGCGCATCGATGAAATATTTCATTCTCCGGGGAGGGCCTTCTTTGAAATAAAAGCTGTTTTTATGGACGCGCCTCAGGAGCATCCCCCGGGCAGCCTGGGATTCCAGCCAGGCGCCCAGCCGCCCGGGGCTACAGG
>JAPXLS010000105.1:0-7987 GCA_033809435.1 Bacillota bacterium | reverse complement strand
CCATGAGGATGTGCCGCTCCCGGTAGGGCTCATGCCAGAAACTCTGGGTTACACATAATATATTTTTACCGCCAAGAATGGCTTCACGCCTCCCGGGGGTCAGGATAAGGGCTCCTCGTTTTCAGAAAGCAGGCGAAAGCGTTCGCCCCTGACCAATTTTTTTGCCGCAAGAAGCAGATAATAGAACAGGGCCGGAATGAAATGATAGCTTGCAGCCAGGGGAATCTGCTTCAAATGGGCCCTTGCCGCCTTGAAATCGCCCCGCCTCATTTTTCGAAGCAGAAAACCCATCGAATCGACGGCAAGATTGTACTTGATCCGCTCCACCTCGCAAAAATCCACCTTTACATTGTGGTATCTCTTCAGATTCCCATAAATGATGATATACCCTTCGGCAAAGGGAGTCCCCTGCTCCAGGCAGTAGGACATTCCCGAGCCCGGATTCTGCCCTGTCCGGCTCAAGGGTGCATGCACGAAAGCGAGATTGTAATCATTCAAAATAAGATAGAAAAGCTCGGTGTCAGAATGGTAGAGATCGGTGCGGAAACCGCCGTAACGCAGGAAGGCCTCATGCGAAAGCATGAGCGAGGCGGGTGAAAAGATTGTATCCCTTGCCTCCGCCTCCAGGAGAAGGCGCCGCAAGAAAACCGGCCCCGGCACCACCCGCTGCCCGGGGGGCAGCGAGCCAAGAATCAGCCTGTCACCGTCATAACACTGGGAAGAGACCAGGCCCACCTGCTCATCCAGGGCGGCGGCTGCCACCATCCTTTCCAGGCAATCGGGAAAGAGAATGTCATCGGCGCCGATGTATTTCAGCCAGCGGCTCCCGGAAGAGGCATGGTCAGCCACTCTCATAAAGTTTTCCAGCCGGAATATGGTCTCCTCGTTGCGATAGGACCTGACTCTCGGATCATCCGAGTATTCGGCGATAATCCTGTCCGTGCCGTCCGTGGAGGCGTTGTCCACGATGATAAATTCGAAATCTGTAAATGTCTGCGCCAGGACACTCTCTATGGCGCCTCTTACAAAAGCCGCCCCATTGTACACGGGCAGCAGCACACTTACCAGGGGCATCTCGTCACAGCTCCTTGGATTGTTCTTCTCTTACAGTACCTGCAGTGAGGGGATGGGTACAATAAATTTGCCGCCGGCAGCGCGGTACGCGGACTGCTGTTTCAGTATCTCCCCGGCAAAGTTCCAGGCCAGCAGAAGAACGTAATCGGGTCGCTCTTTCAGGAGCGCCTGCGGCTCCAGGATAGGGATGCGGCTTCCCGGCATGTACAGCCCCTGCTTGTATGTGCTGCGGTCGACGACAAAATCGAGCAGATCGGTCCCGATCTGAAAATAGTTCAGCAGGGTGGCCCCTTTGGCCGCCGCTCCGTAAGCGGCAATTCTGCATTTCTCCCCCTTCAAATTTTCAAGCAGCTCCCGGAGCTCTGTTTTCAGGCTCTCCACCCGTCCGGCGAAATTCCGGAAGTAAGCCGGGCTGTCAATGCCCATCCTCGATTCTTCCTCCAGAATATGCAAAACGGAGTCGCCCCGGGGCCGGCCCGCATGGGCCACAAAGAGACGCAGCGAGCCGCCGTGCATGCCCGTGCGCTCCACTTCAAACAGCTCCATCCCATTTTTGCGGAAAAGGCGATCCAGCGCCGTCACCGAGAAATAGCAGAGATGTTCATGATAGATGGTATCGAACTCCCCGTTATCCACCATATCACGGACATAGGGCACCTCGATGACCACCCTGCCGCCTGCTTCAAGAAATACTTCGAAGCCCTGGATGAAACCGTTCAGATCCGGAACATGGGCCAGGACATTGTTGGCAAAGATGAGATCCGCCTTCAGCCCCTCTGCCACGAGCGCCTCCGCCAGCTCCTTGCCGAAAAATTCACTCCTGGTGTTAATCCCCTTCTCCCGGGCCACGGCGGCGATATTCTCCGCCGGTTCGATACCCAGCACCGGTATGCCTCTTTGCTGAAAGTTTTGCAGCAGGTAGCCGTCGTTGCTGGCCACCTCCGCCACCAGGCTGTTCCCATCCAGTGATAGGCTCGAGATCATGCGCCCGGCAATCTCCGCTGCATTTTTCAGCGTCGTATCGGAAAAGGAAGAGAAGTAAAGATATTCGCGGAACAGCCTCTCCGGGTCCACCGTCTCCCTGATCTGCGCCAGGGAGCAGGCCGGGCAGAAGGCAAGAGTGAGGGGATAACAGTCCTCCTGGAGATGTAGCTCATCTTCGGCCAGAAGATGGTTGGCCAGAGGGGTCTCGCCCAACGAAAGAATCGTTTCCAGCGCAGCCGATCCGCAGAGGCGGCAGTTGCTGTTGCTATAGTGCTTCATTTTCTACCCCCAGGTATTTGCTGTACCAATGAATGGTCCTCCTTAACCCCTCCTCCATTTCGAAAAGGGGGCGCCAGCCCAGAATACGCCGCGCCTTGGCCGCGCTCAGATACTGGTGGCGAATCTCGTTCGAGGCCTCGTTCAGCACCACCGGCTCCAGCGATGAGGGCAGCAGCTTCAGGATGAGCTCCACAAGCCCGATCACATTGAGCTGTATTTCGTTGGAAAAATTGAAGGCCTCCCCGGCCAGTTCGGGCCGCGAGGCCAGCGCCTCCGCCAGCAGCATGTACGCGGCGGCAGCATCCTCGATATAGAAGTAATCGCGCACAAAACTCCCGTCGGAGCGGATCACGGGCCGCTCGCCTTTCAAAGCGGAGCGGATCGTTCCCGGGACAATGCGGTTCCAGTTCAGATCGCCGCCGCCGTAAAAGTTGCCGCAGCGGGTAATGGCCACGGGCAGCCCGTATGTAGCGGCATAGCTCTGCGCCAGGAGGTCGAGACAGGACTTGCTCACATCGTAGGGGTGCCGCCCCTGCAGGGGAGCCTCCTCATCGTAGGGAAGCTGTTCGTGGTCGCCGTAAGCCTTGTCCGATGAGGCCACCACCACCTGCTTGACCAGCGGGCTGCGCCGGCAGGCCTCCAGCAGGGCCCAGCCGCCTCCGATATTGGTCTCGAAGGTCGATAGAGGGTTGCGGTTGGCAATGCCCACGATGGTCTGCGCGGCCAGGTGAAAAACAGTATCGATCTCGTATTCGCCCAGAACCCGCTCCAGAAATGCCCGGTCACAGATATCGCCCCGCACAAGCTTGACCCGCTCGCTCAGGCCCTCGCAGATGAGCTGCGAACCGGGAACCCAGTCCCGCACCAGGCAGACCACATCCGCCCTCCGCTCCAGAAGCCTGCGCACCAGCCAGCCGCCCAGCAACCCCGTCGCACCGGTGACCAGGGTCGGCCGGTCCCGCCAGAATCTATCTTCTACAAATGTATCTACCATACTCTCCAGGGCGCCTCCCCGCTTTCCCAGTACTTTTCCAGCAGCTTCAGCTCGCGATATGTATCCATGCACTGCCAGAAATCATCATGGCGGTAGGCCATCATCTCGCCGGCGGCGGCGATATCGCGCAGGGGCTCCTGTTCCCAGGCCACATCGCTGCGGATATAATCAAAGATCCCCGGCTCCAGGACAAAAAAGCCGCCGTTGATCCAACCTTCGCCCGTCAAAGGCTTCTCCAGAAATTCCGTCACCCGGTTCTCCTGGAAATTCATGCTGCCGAAGCGGGCCGGCGGCCGCACCGCCGTAACGGTAACCATCTTGCCATGGGAACGGTGAAATTCAAGCAGCCGGCCGAGATCGACATTGGATACGCCGTCGCCGTATGTAAGCATGAATGTCTCCTCACCCACACGGTTGGCCAGCCTCTTGATCCGCCCCCCCGTATTGGTGAGCAGACCCGTTTCCACAAGATGGACCGTCCAGTCCTCCTTGCCGCTGTTGTGAACCTCGACCCTGCCGTCGGACAGATCAATGGTGATATCGCCGTTCATGCAGTAATAATCGTGAAAATAGCGCTTGATCACTTCACTTTTGTAGCCCAGGGCCACGATAAACTCTTTGAAGCCGTAATGGGCATAATGCTTCATAATGTGCCAGATAATGGGCCGCCCGCCGATTTCCACCATCGGTTTGGGCCGCACCGCCGTCTCCTCGGCCAGCCGCGTGCCCATGCCCCCGGCCAGAATTACCACCTTCACCCCGATTCCTCCTCCGATCCTTTTCCCCAGCTATTTCCCTATCTTTCAACAAAGGAACCCCAAATCCTGCTTGGGGTTCCGCAATTGCCACCCTTCAACCTGCCGTGGCATTTCGATCTGGCACGATAGAATATTATCCCGGAATAAGCCTTTCACAGGCCTGAAGCAGATTACACAGAAACCAGCGCAGCTACCAAATATGATTGATACCTGTTCCACCCCGGTGTAAAATATGCACCCGCATCACATCAAACACAAGGAGCCAACAAGACTGTATTCTCTTCCATTGATCTGGATCCTTCCTTTCCCAGAGTGGGGCTATCATAAAACAAAAATGTCTGTAACTTGACCGAACTATCACTTTACTCTAATTTTAACAGATACCTTTTTAATTTGATCATCTTGTTTTTGTAATCAATTTTTTTCCGTTCACAGAATTCGCTAATCCATTCAAAATCCCTTACTGAACCATGTATTCTACTGAAACGCCTGACAGTTATCAACATTCTTTGCCTAAAATTCATAGGATGCTGCTTCATGCTTTTTGATGTTATGTTTCCAAACTCCAGATGCATTTCTTTCGAGGTTATCTCTGAAGACAAATACCTGAGGAATAGCAATTCATAAAAAGCAAATGGCATTACGCCCTCTACCAGCTCCCTGACAAGAGTTTGGTGCGGCCCATATTCTTTGGTATCGTCTGAAACAAATGCATCCAGACCCATCGCCTTTGCCAACGCCAAAGCATGCAATTCGCCGCTATCAAAAAGATATTCATATTCTTTTATGTAATTTTTAAAAAGTCCCTCGATGCCCTTGTGAATCAAATATTTATTGGTCACTATCTTGATTCTATTACTGCCAATGTCAGAACCCAGCCTTTCGTATACCAAATATGACTTGGACTTTAACTCATTATCATATAAATATTGATGCATGTACAGCGTATCAAAGTAATGGAATAATAACTCCTCTTGCCCGCTCATGTATAGATGGATGGTGATATCTGTATCTAGCGAGGCCTTCATTTACCATATTCCCCAAAGATGTCTTCAATGTCTAGCTCACCTCGAACCTGTTCGTCTTTTTTAAATGGCGACGCCTCCATGCCGATTAAAGCGAGAGCCTTCTCAAGGCTGGTGTAAGGTATATACTTATTTTCATAATTACTGGTTACATACTCCAAATATCTGGGCGGTACTTCGATTACATCCGCTGGCTTTAACAATCTCTCCTCTGCATCCAGTTTTTTAAATAAAACTGATGATGTCATATCGTCCCTCTTATTAAACAATATATTTTTATGACGAGCGGTAATCATGCCGATTTCATGCAATCTAACTACCGCTGCAGCATAGCTTACTTGAAACTCCAATTGCATTCGGATAATATCGAGAGCGTTCAATTCTTGATTTACTTTCCCAAGTTCATATCTGATATATTTTCTCAATTCCTCTTCCGGCAACAAAAAGCAATTGGCGAAATGGTACGCTCTGTCTTCCGATATGTCCTCCCCGTTCCCGGCAATTTGGAAATCGATCTTGATCTCGTTGTGCTCACACCCGATATCATAGAGCACATGCCCCAGTTCATGGGCAATAGTGTATATTTCACGTGAAAGAATCTCCGATGAATTGGTTACAATTATTTTCCTTCCCGCAAAACAAGTCGCAAAACCCAGCAGCCTATCCTTCCCAAAAGGGTATCTGATCAAATCAATCCCCCTTTGAGCAATTAGGCTAAAAATATCCTTCACACCATAGGTTTGGATATTGTGCTCCTGTCTCACTTGCAGAGATTTGTGTTCTATCTCAGTTTTATTGATCCACATGTTCACCACGAGCTTTCATCTGGTAATACAACTTTTCATGAGCCCAAAACACCCTTATTATTTCCTCTATTTTAGCAACCGTATTTAAAACATCATCACTTGCATTCTTCTCTCTAAAGTAAGCAGGCAGCCCTTCATTTTCCGTCAATACACTTGTAATTTCGGATGTAGGCACAGCAAAAAATTGGGCTATTTTTTTTATCAGCACAAAAGATATATCTACTTGACCCTTTTCAAGGCGCGAATATCTCTGCCTGCTAGTGTTCAAAATTTCAGCCATCTGTTCTTGATTAATTCCGCGAGCTGTCCGCAGCTCCTTGATCCTGCTGCCAATTGCATAACTCATGTAAATCACCTCTGTCCCAAATATATAACATTATAAAGCATTTGTCATTATACATGTTGCACTACTGTTACATTTATATGCATATTTATTTCGAGGGCTCTAATCTGGATCTGTCGGATGAAAGCTTGCTATGGCAGTAGAAGTCGCAGGGGAAAAGAATAATTCGAGGCTGTTAAAACCCTAATAAATTATTTTTTTAATCTGATGTCCCCGGAGCATCGCCAAACATCTGGCTTGCCCCAGGTTGTTTCAGTGCTACCTGGTCAACAATATCAACACAATTAGAAGTGTTAATGTTATGACAATAAATCTCATAACCTCTTCCACCACGCACCCCCCTTTCTGTTGAGACAAAGGTTAATATCGGTGAAGGAGCGGCGGTGATTCTACCGCCCCATCCCCAGATAGGCAAAACCGGCCGCCTTCAGCTCATCTTTGGGCAGCGCATTCCGCCCATCTATGAGCACCCGGCCCTTCATTCTCTCCCCCATTTCCCGCCAGGGCAGATGCAGGAACTCTTCCCATTCCGTGAGCAGGACCAGGGCGTCGGCGCTGCAGGCCACCTCTTCAACAGAGGAAGCATAGAAGACCTCGTGGGCGGGGAACGTTTTTTTGTAATTATCCATGGCCACGGGATCATACACCTTCACCGCAGCCCCCATCTCCAGCAGCTCGCCTATAACCGAGATTGCCGGCGACTCCCTGATGTCATCCGTATCCGGTTTGAAGGAGAGCCCCAGCAGCCCGATGGTGCTGCCGCGGATAACCTTGATCGTCTGCTGCAGCTTCTGAATAATCTTCTTGCGCTGCCGCCTGTTTACCTCCACCGCTGCCTCCACCAGGGGCATCTCGTACCCGTACTGCCTGCCGGTGCAAAGGATGGAGAGGGTATCCTTGGGAAAGCAGCTCCCCCCCCAGCCCACGCCTGCCTTCAGAAAGGAGGCGCCGATCCTTCGATCCAGGCCGATGCCCCGGGCAACTTCAGCGATATCTGCGCCCACCCTCTCGGCCAGTCCGGAGAATTCGTTGATAAAGGAAACCTTGGTGGCCAGGAATGCATTGGCCGCATATTTGGTCAGCTCCGCGCTTGTGGGGCTGGTGGTGATCAGCACGGGCAGGGAATAGCCCTCTGGGCGTTTCAAGGAACGGGGCGGCGAAAAGGACTGCTCCAGGATAGGGGTGTACATCTGCCTGAGCACGTTGACGGCGTGAAGATCATCGGCCCCGATGACGATACGGTCCGGATAGAATGTATCGTGCAGGGCGGTGCCCTCTCTCAAGAATTCCGGGTTCGAGGCCACACTGACAGCGCACTCTACCCCTCTTTTTTCCAGCCCCTCATGAATCACCGTCTCCACCCGCCTGGCAGTGCCCACCGGAACGGTGGACTTGTTCACCACCACCAGTCTTTTCCCCGCCGCCAGGGACTGCCCGATCTCCCTGGCCACCTCTTCCACAAAGCAGAGGTCTGTATCACCGTTGTCCTTGGCCGGGGTGCCCACGGCAATCATGAGAACATCGGCCCCTTCCAGGCACTTGCCCAGATCACCGGTGAAAAGGACATCGCCCTTGAGTTCATTCAGCAGCTCTTCCAACCCCGCCTCGAAAATCGTGAGTATGCCCTGCTTCAGTCTGTCCACGATCTTCGGGTTCTTGTCCACGCATTTCACACTGTGCCCCAGTCGGGCCAGGGCCAGACCGGTGGTCAGTCCCACATAGCC
>JAPXLS010000104.1:0-7995 GCA_033809435.1 Bacillota bacterium | reverse complement strand
GGTGTCCCCTCCGCAGGAGTGGCTGGCTTGCTTTGAATGAGTCAGGGGGACGTTGAGAATCGCCGGGATAAACCGGCATGGAGGAGGGGATGAAAGAGCCCCACATAAAAGGATTAGCTGCACCATTATGGCCCCGGGTCATGCGCGGGCGGTCGCGAGACTGCACGTGAAGTGTTGACAGGGAAAAGCGCAGGCCAGGTATTAAGCTCCGAAAACACCGGAAGGCGAGAGACCTCACTTGGGAAAGGTTTGAGCGATTGATTGAGACATGGGTCCCCAAGGCAAGGATAAAGCATCCATATCCGAGCCAAAGGCTACGCGTTATATACTCAAGGCAGGAGCCGTATGAGGTAATTCCCCGCGTACGGATCTGTACGGGGGGCGCCTGGTAACGGGCGTCCCAACCGTAATCTTTGACTCATCAGGCACCGGGCGGCCGCTTGCAGTTGTGGTTTAAAAGCACTCCGGTGAGCTTAATCCGCAGCCGTCCCGGGGGGCTGGATGACGGTAATTCAAATACGAAGGGATGTTGAGGTGGTTACATTTGCCCCTGGGTTCTCTTTTCGGAATTCGCCTTCGTCTCCACCCTCTTTTTTTGGTCCTGGCTCTGCTCCTGTTCCTGACCGGTGCAGGGGAGGAATTTGCCCTGATCTGCCTTATTGTGCTCTGGCACGAATTTGCCCATGCTTTCACCGGGCGGAGGCTGGGGCTGCATATAACTGAAATCGAGCTTTATCCCTTTGGCGGTGTCGCCAAAATTGAAGAGCAGCTGGAACTGGAACCCTACATCGAGCGGCGCCTGGCCTGGGCCGGCCCCGCCGCAAATCTGGCCCTGGCCGGGCTGGGCATTGCTCTTTATGCCCGTCCCGGTCCCGGGGAGGAGCTGCTTCTCTTTTTCATCCAGGCCAACCTGACCCTGGCTGCATTCAACCTGCTGCCGGCGCTGCCGCTTGACGGGGGGAGAATTCTGCGCGCTTACCTGACGCCGCACCGCGGCTTTCGCGCAGCCACGGAGCAGGCGGCGCTGATGGGGCAGATCCTGGCTGTGCTGCTTTTTGGCGCAGGGGTGGCCGGCCTCTTCTACAATTATTTCAGTCTCTCCCTGATTGTGGCGGGCGGCTTTCTTTTTGCCGCAGCCACAAAAGAAAAACAGCAGGCAGTGTACGCCTTTCTACGCTCCCTGGGGGCGAAGGAACACCAGCTGTTCAAAAGGGGCGCCCTTCGCGGTGCTCAGCTGATTGTCCTGGAGGAAACCAGGGTGATCGATGTTTTCCGCCTCTTTTTGCCGCAGCGTTATCATTTTATCAGGGTAATGGATTGCACCCAGCGTTGCCGGACCGAGCTTACCGAGGCGCTCCTGATCCAGGCAGCCATGCAAAAGGGACTTGATATTCCAATCAAAAAAATATTATAATATATAGGTACGTCTCCGGATGTGCGCAAAAAGGTTTGGCTGGACGGAGGCCTGACCATTGTTTTTAGAAAATCAGCTGGAAAGTCTGCTTCCCTTTGTCCAGAAGCCGGCCCGCTATTCAGGCAATGAATGGAATGCTGTAAAAAAAGATCATGCCTCTGTTGCAGTGCGCATGGCCCTTGCTTTTCCGGATCTTTACGAGGTGGGCATGTCCAATCTTGGGCTGAAGATATTGTACGAGATCATCAACAGCCATCCGCAGATGCTTCTGGAACGTGTCTTTGCTCCTGCAGCAGATATGGAAACACTGATGCGCAGGAAGGGGTTGCCCCTTTTTGCCCTCGAGAGTACGCGTCCGGTGCGGGAGTTTGATTTTCTAGGTTTCTCGCTGCAGTACGAGCTGAGCTATACCAATATCCTGAACATGCTCGAACTGGCAGGTATTCCCCTGTGGAGCAGGGAGCGCGGCAGTGAAATGCCGCTCATCATCGGCGGAGGCCCCTGTGCATTCAACCCGGAGCCGCTTGCTCCTTTTTTTGATCTGTTTTTGCTGGGCGACGGTGAGGAGGCCCTTCCGGAGATTCTTGAATGCTGGATCGCCCTTTCCGGTGGCGGAGCCGGGAAAGAAGAGATCCTGGCCGGCCTTGCCCCCATAGAGGGAGTCTATATTCCGGAATTTTACCGGCCCCTTTACGATGGGGGCGGCATGTTCCAGGGGGTGGAGCTGCTCCATGGCGCCGCTTCTGCCGGCGTCGAGAAAAGAGTGCTCCGGGATCTGGAGAGCGCCCCCCATCCCACTGCCCCGGTGGTTCCCAATATCGAGGCTGTTCACGACCGGGGCATGGTCGAGCTCTTCCGGGGATGCAGCCACGGCTGTCGCTTCTGCCAGGCCGGGGTCATCTACCGCCCCGTGCGGCGGCGTAGCCCTGAAAAGGTGAAGGGAATTGCCCGGGAAATGCTGCGGGCCACCGGCTACGATGAACTATCCCTGGCCTCACTGAGCAGCTGCGATTACCCGGGCATAGGCGCCCTTATCGGCGGGCTTGAAGCGGAGCACGGCGCAGAAAACACCAGGTTTACCCTTCCCTCGCTGCGCCTGGACACATTTTCGGTGGAGCTGGCCAGACAGTTTCACCGGGGAAGGCGGGGCAGCCTGACCTTTGCACCCGAGGCGGGCACGGAGCGGCTGCGCCGTGTGATCGGGAAGGATATTGGCGAGGATGATCTTTTCACGGCGATCGGCGAAGCTGTGGCCTCCGGATGGCAATCATTTAAACTCTATTTCATGATCGGCCTTCCGTCGGAGGAAGAAGAGGATGTCAGGGGGATTGCCTCACTCTGCGAGGAACTTTTGCGGCGGATCGAAGCCGGTCCGGGCAGGCGGATCCGCCTGGGGGTAAGCGTGGCTACCTTTGTGCCGAAAGCGCACACCCCCTTCCAGTGGGAACCGCAGCTTGAGATGGCGCGGGTCAGGCAGCGCCAGCGGATGCTTCAAGACCTGTTCCGGCGGATGAGGGGAGTTAATCTCAGCTGGCATGATGCCGGGAGCAGCTTTCTGGAGGCGGTTTTTGCCCGGGGTAATCGCCGCCTGGCGCCGCTTCTCGAGGCGGCCCGCCGGAGAGGCTGCCGCTTTGATGGATGGTCGGAACACTTCTCCCTGCAGAGGTGGCTGGACACCTTTGCGGAAATGAATATAAATCCGGAAGACTATGCCTACCGGCGCTATGATGAGATCCAGCCGCTGCCATGGGATCACCTCGGCAGCGGCATCAAAAAAAAGATCTTGCTCAGAGAACTTCGCTGCGCCCGGCAGGACAACCCTTCCCTGGAGGTATAATGTGAAACTGAACCGAATTCGTTTTCGCTATGCCTGCGGCAGAGAGCTGCGCTATCTTTCCCACCTGGACCTGCTGCGGCTTTTTCAACGGGCCATGCGCCGCGCCGGACTGCCGCTGGCCTATACCGGCGGCTACTCTCCCAGGCCCAGGTTGAGCCTGGCTGCGCCCCTGCCGGTAGGGGCGACAGCCTCCAGGGAGTATGGCGAGGTATATCTGACAAAACCGCTTACCGCCGCCGCCTTTTGCCGCCGTCTTGATGTGCAGCTGCCCCCGGGGATCACCCTGACCGGCGCCGTTCCCGTACCCCTGGAGGAACCTCCTCTGGCGGCGGTGGTTAACGCTGCTCTCTACCGCGCTGACTGGGCCGGCAATGGCCCTGTCCCTGCCCGGGCGGCACTTCAGGAATCCCTGGAGAGACTTCTGGCTGAACCGGAAATCATGATCCGCCGTTACGGCAAGAAAGGCAGGATTACCGCTCAAAATATTCGCCCCTTTATATTTTCTGTCGAGTTGCTGCCGCCGGGAGATACTGCCCTGTCACTTCGCCTGCTGCTGCAGGTCGGCAGCAGGGGCGGTGTTTCACCCTCCCGTGTTTTGAATGAGCTGCAGCCGGAAGGCACTTTCAGGGATGAGCAGCGCTGGGACCTGCACCGCAGGGGCCTCTATATTTACCGGGATATTCTTATTGATCCCTTCCCCGAAGGAGGTGAGAAAGTGGATGGACAAAAAAATAATTGTCAATTGTAACAACCGGGCCACGCGGGTGGCAATACTGGAAAGCGGCAAGCTGGTGGAGCTGTACATTGAACGGCCGCTCGAACATCGCATTATCGGTAACCTTTACAAGGGAATCGTGGCCAATGTCCTTCCGGGGATGCAGGCGGCATTCGTGGATATCGGCCTGGAGAAAAACGCTTTTCTTTATGTTGATGATGTTTATACGGATATCTTCAATGATGAAAAACCTCCCCCCTCCCGCTCTGCTATTGACAAGCTGCTCAAGGTGGGCGAGGAAATTATTGTCCAGGTAGTCAAGGAGCCGTTCGGGAGCAAGGGGGCCAGGGTAACCGGCCAGGTGACCCTGCCCGGACGCTATCTCGTCCTGGTACCGGGCGCGGATTATATCGGCGTTTCCAGGCGGATAGAAAGCCAGGTAGAAAAAGAGCGGCTGCGGCGGGAAGCCGGAAGAATACGCCCCGCCGAAATGGGCTTGATCGTGCGCACGGTGGCGGAGGGAACTGATGAGCCCTCGCTTGTACAGGATCTGGAATTTTTGGTGCAGCTGTGGCATCGCGTCCTGGCTCGTTTCCAGCAGAAGACAGCGCCGGCTATCCTGTACCAGGATCTGGCCCTGACCTGCCGTATTGCCCGCGATCTTTTTGTAGAGGATTTTACCAGTTTTCTTATCGACAACGAACATGAATACGAGAAAGTGCGCGAAATCCTGGATTGCTTTTCGCCGCAGTTGAAAAATAAGGTCAGCTATTACAATCATGCTGAACCTATTTTTGAACGCTTCGATGTGGAAAAAGAGCTGGAAAAGGCGCTGCAGGGACAGGTCTGGCTGAAAAGCGGCGGTTACCTGGTCTTTGATGAAACCGAAGCGCTTACCGTCATCGATGTGAACACGGGCCGCTACACGGGGCGGCGCAATCTTGCCGAAACTATTTTGAAAACAAACCTGGAAGCGGCTGAAGAGATTGCCCGCCAGATTCGTTTGCGCGACATTGGCGGGATTATAATTGTGGATTTTATCGATATGACCATCGAGGATCATCGCCGGAAAGTGCTGGGCAAGCTCAATGAGTCCATCAGGCAGGACCGGACCAAAACCTATGTTCTGGGGCTGACCAGCCTGGGCCTGGTGGAGATGACGCGCAAGAAAGTGCGCCAGGATCTGGCCGAGGTTTTACAGCAGCATTGCCCTTATTGCGACGGAAGGGGGCGGGTTTTAACGCCGCTGGCCGCTTCCATCCGCATCGAGAGGGAGCTGAAGAAGGCGATTCAAAAGTCGCCGCAGGAAGCGATCCTGGTGGAGATGCACCATGAAGTTGCCTCCATCATTATCGGCACCGGCGGCAGCAATCTGAAAAAAATCGAGGATGAGCTGAGCCGGCATATCTTTATCCGCGGCGCAGAGGATATGCATATCGAGCAGTACCGGATCATCGCTGCGGGAAGTTTGAAGGAGATTGAGAAGCTGGCCTTCCCTGTTGCACAGGGTGATCTTATCGAACTGTTTATCGAGGAACCTCACACCAGCGCTCCGGGCAACGGTATTGCCCGCCTGCGCGGTTACGTGATCAACGTTGCCGGAGCGGGCGAAAGGGTGGGCCAGACAGTGAAGACCGAGATCACCGAGGTTTGCCGGACCTTTGCCCGCGCTGTCCCTGTTGCTGCAGGCAAGAAAAGGCGCAGGCGCCCCTTTGCCAGGAGTTCTTCCGCATCGAAAGTGCGGTTTGACAAAGACGGCGGCGCATGCTAAAATTTTCGTTGGATTCTTGATCACCGCTCGAGGAAGGCCTGCAAAGCCGATCCGGTATGATACGATCCGGCTGCCTGCTTCGGCGAGTCCCTGCAGGAGGGGGTAAAGAGATGTATGCCATTATCGAAACGGGCGGCAAACAGTACCGCGTGGAGGAAGGCAAAGCGGTGCGTGTAGAGAAACTGCCTGCGGAAAAGGGAGAAGAGGTTGTTTTTGACCGTGTCCTGGTTTGTGGAGACGACGGAAAGACAGAAATAGGCCGGCCCTACCTTGAAGGTTGCCGGGTAAGGGGCAGGGTAACGGTGCAGGGCCGCGGGCGCAAAATTATTGTCTTCAAGTACAAGCCGAAGAAAAATTATCGCCGCAAGCAGGGCCACCGGCAGCCTTTTACCGAAGTTTTGATCAAGCAGATCGAGATTTCGGCCATGTAAACAGATGAGTCCGGAAAAAAGGACCGGTCTCAATGTTGCAGCGTTGAAAGGGCTCCTGCCTTGCCGGTACGGGGTCGGATCTGAAGGGCGGGGACAGGACAGCTCGCCCGGGTCTCTGCTTATGGATTTCCATGGAGATGGGTCCGCAGTGTTAAAAATCAAGGCGGCGGCAAGCGGTCAGCATATCAGGGGGAGGTGTTTGGTAAATGGCCCACAAAAAGGGCGGTGGAAGTTCACGCAACGGTCGTGACAGCAAGGCCAAGCGTCTTGGAGTTAAACGGTACGGCGGCCAGACGGTCAGGGCCGGCAGCATTCTCATACGCCAGCGGGGGTGCCGCATCCATCCCGGCGTCAATGTCGGCAAGGGCAGGGATGATACACTTTATGCCACCGCCGACGGCAAGGTGGTCTATGAATACGACAACCGCGCCAAAAAGCAGGTCAGTGTTTATCCGCTGGACAGCGAGGCGGTTGTATAAGCCCGGGGAACCCCGGGCTTTTTAAAATGCGTCATGGCTTTGTGATAGATTTGGGCCGGGTTGGCGGCGGGAACATGCGTTATGGGCGAGGCGTACCTCGCCCCATGTTTCTATCCGGCTGTACCGGTCAAAACGCCCCATACCCGAACCTGGAGGTGCTTGGCCATATTTGTCGATGAGATATGGCTTGAAGTAAGCGGCGGCAGGGGGGGCAATGGCGCCCTCTCTTTCCGCCGTGAAAAATATATCCCCAGAGGCGGCCCCGACGGCGGTGACGGCGGTGACGGCGGGAGTGTTTTTCTTGTTGTTGATCCCTCCAAAAACAGCTTCCTCGACCTGCGCTACCGGCGCCGCCGGCAAGCCTCCAGCGGTGCCGATGGAGGCACAAAGAAACGCCAGGGCCGGCGCGGCGCCGATCTGCTTGTTCCCGTACCCCCGGGAACCCTGGTTCGCGATGAACAGGGACGGTTGCTGGCTGATCTCACCCTCCCGCACCAGAAAGTTAGGGTGGCCGCCGGGGGGGAGGGCGGCCGCGGCAACAGCCGGTTTGCCACTTCACGGCATCAGGCGCCCCGCCATGCTGAGAAAGGACTGCCGGGCGAAGAGCGCAAAATATATCTTGAGCTCAAGCTGCTGGCCCAGGTGGGACTGGTCGGTTTTCCCAATGCCGGCAAGTCAACACTGCTTGCGCGGATCTCCTCGGCCCGGCCCAAGGTGGGCGACTACCCCTTTACTACCCTGGCTCCGCAGCTGGGCATTGTGGAAACAGGGGATGAAGAGAGCTTTGTCGTAGCCGACCTGCCCGGGCTGATCACCGGGGCGCACCGCGGCGCAGGTCTGGGCCATCGTTTCCTGAGACATGTGGAGCGCAATCTGCTGCTATTGCTGGTTATAGATCTGGCCCCTGGAGCACATCCCCAAGCGGACGAAGCTTACCGGGGACTGATCAGGGAACTTGGGCTGTACGACAGCAAACTGGCCGCTTATCCAAGGATCATTGCGGGCAACAAGATTGACCTGACCGGAGCGGATGAGGGGCTTGAATCCCTGCGGTGCGCTGTGGAGGAGGGGGAAAAAGACGAAAAAATATTCGCCATTTCCGCCGCAACGGGAGCCGGCGTAAGGGAGCTGCTCCATGCACTTGCGGCAGAGGTCAGGCGCCTGGCAGCGCTGCCTCAAACCTCCCCTGCAGTTCCGGAGGCGGATACCGGGCCGGAAATACCGCAAAGGCGGGATGGGTTTTATATCGAGAAAGAAAGCGATTGCTTTCGCGTTAGCGGCTCAAACATTGAAAAATTGGTGGCGCGTACAGATTTTGCCAATGAAGAATCGCTGCAGCGTTTTCAGC